>JAJQFT010000017.1 GCA_021200975.1 Bacillota bacterium
CATAAACCCATTGAAAAATCAATACATGAAAAGGCTCTTGAAGAAAAATAATCCGTATTTTCTCGCATAAAAAATATTTGAGGAATTCGCAAATTTAAGTTCGCTTTTTTCGCCTTGAGGTTGCGGTTGTGCAGTGAAAGGACTTTTTAGGAGGCTACACAATGAATAAGAAAACTTGGCAGGTTCGTAAGGGCGAAATCTATTATGCGGAACTTACTGGAACGGTGGGGTCTGAGCAATCTGGCATCCGTCCGGTGCTGATCGTTCAAAACGATGTGGGAAATAAACATAGTCCAACAACGATTATTGCTTCTCTTACCAGTCAGACGGACAAGCCTACTCTGCCGACACATCTAAAATTAGACTGGCACTTCGGCTTACAGAAAGACTCTATTGTGATGATGGAGCAAATCCGAACGATAGATAAAAGCAGGCTTCTTAACTACATTGGAAAACTGGATGATAGGACGGTAAAGCTGGTGGATAATTGCCTTAGAATCAGCTTCGGAATTGGAGGTGACTGCTAATGAAGGGCGAAAAGGAACTCTTTATGTCCAGGTGGCAGGAAATCAGAAACCCGAGGTCATTTGTGCCGAGATTCGGAAGGGCTTCGGATGGGCGCACATCTTCATCACATCCGATAGCAACCAGGACATGGCTAACTTACATAAACTGTTTTTCCAGTGGCGAGAGCGCTCGACATGACCTTATTGGATGCCACCTGAGAATTTACAAAAAATTGCGGTTATAAACCGCAAAAGTGCTTGTATTTTCCTTAACTTTGCGGTATACTATGGGCAGTGGAGGTGGTTGCGATGATTTATCGGCCCTTATATGTGGATAGAATTATGGCGTATGTGGATACCCCATTCGTCAAAATTCTTACCGGCGTTCGGCGCTGCGGGAAGTCCACGATTCTAAAGATGATTATCCAGAAGCTCCAGGAGGAAAGAGGAATCCCTGCCCAGCGCATTGTGTCCTATCGCTTTGATTCCATGGAATACGAGGATTTGACAGCGAAGCAGATGTTCACGATGCTGAAAAGCCGGATTCTGCCGGACGGCAAAACCTATTTGTTCCTCGACGAAGTGCAGGAGGTGAAAGGCTGGGAAAAGGTAGTGAACTCTCTCGCCTCGGACTACGATGTGGACATCTATGTGACAGGCTCCAATTCCCGGATGATGTCCTCAGAGATTTCCACCTATCTCACCGGGCGCTATGTGTCCTTCCGCATTTACACCCTTTCCTTTGCCGAGTACCTTACTTTCAAAGCCCAGTATGGCACGGTTGGTGATGCAAAAGCAGAGCTTGCAAATTATGTACGTCTGGGTGGATTCCCGGCAACACATTTGCAGGCGTATTCAGCTGACGAAGTATACACCATCGTCCGGGATATATACAATTCCACGATTTTCTCAGACATTGTGAAACGATATCAGGTTCGCAAAATCGACCAGCTGGAACGGGTCGTAAAATACACCTTCAACAATCTTGGGAACACTTTTTCAGCAAAATCTATCTCGGACTACTTGAAATCCGAGAACCGAAAGCTGGACAACGAAACGGTGTGCAGCTACCTGGAAAAGCTGGAAAAGGCCTACCTGCTTCACCGCTGCTCCCGTTATGATTTGCAGGGCAAGGAAATTCTGAAAACCCAGGAGAAGTTTTACCTTGCGGATGTGTCCCTTCGGTATAGCGTCCTTGGATATTCGGAGGACAGCGTTGCCGCAAGCCTTGAGAACATTGTCTATCTGGAGCTGTGCCGCAGAGGATATACGGTGTATATCGGCAAGCTGGGGGACTGCGAGATTGACTTTGTAGCGGAAAGGCAAAACGAAAAACTGTATGTACAGGTGACACAGGAGATTCGCTCTGAGAAAACGGAAAAGCGGGAATATGAGCGCCTGCTGCAAATCCGGGACAATTATCCCAAGTATGTGCTGCGGACGGACCCCTTTGCCGACGGCAATTACCAAGGAATCAAAACCATGCACATTGCCGATTTCCTGCTGAACAAGGATTTTTAAGCAAACAAGGATGCCTTACACCACTTACGCCAAAATTTACGCCAGTGAACCAACTATAGCAGGGCGTAGCAGTCGCTGGCGCAGAATTGGTTTCAAAATCGGATTATGGGCAACGGAAACAGGCGTCAGTCCACAAAATTCGCAAGTCGCCAAAGAAGTCATGACCACAAACGCGCAGAATATACTCCAAAAATACTATCCCCTCTCCTCGTAAGGGGTGGCGCTTGCCGCATAAAGAAAGGAAAACGGAGGCCGATCCGCTGCGGTTCGCCCTCCGTTTTTATGCAGCTGCGCGGCGCTATGCGCCGATGTAGCCCGCAAGAAGCTTCAGCGTGTTGAAAACGCCGTCCATATGGCTGCGCTCGTAGCCATGGCTGGCGTACACGCCCGCGCCAATCAGCCCATGCCGCAGGTCTGCCCCGCCGCGCAGGGTAGCCTCCACATCCGAGCCGTAGCTGGGATAGACATCCACGGCGTAGTCCGCCCCGGTTCTCTTCGCCGCATCGATCAGCTTGCCGACGACCGCATAGCTATACGGGCCGCCGGAATCCTTTGCGCATATGGAAACCTGCCGCTCGGTGCATTGCAGTCCCTCGCCGACGCAGCCCATATCCACGGAAATCGCCTCCGTCACGCCGCGCGGCACGGAGGCGCTGCCGCCGTGGCCCACCTCCTCGTAAACCGTGATGTGCACCCAGATTTTCCGCTTGGGCACGATGCCACTGTCGGCAAGGTACTTGGCAAAGCCCAGCAGGATGCCCACGCTCAGCTTGTCATCCAGAAAGCGGCTCTTCAGATAGCCCGAGGCGGTACGCCGGGTGCGCGGCTCGAGGCACACGACATCACCGACCTCAACGCCCAGCCTGCGGGCATCCTCCGCGCTCTGAACATTCTCGTCAAGCACCACCTCCACGGTGTCGAAGCTGCGCTTCGTATCGGAATAGGCATAGTTGACATGGATGGAGGCGTTGCACAGCTGCACCGTGCCGTCGAGAACCTTGCCGCCGCGGGTATAAACCCACACGTTTTCGGTCTCGGCATTATTGGGGCTCAGCCCGCCAAGCCCGGTCAGGCGCAGGCGGCCATTGCCCTTGACGGCGGCAACCATCGCGCCCAGCGTATCCACATGCGCCTCCAGCAGCAGCGCGTCGGCCTCGTCCTCTCCGCCCAAATCCACCAGCACACCGCCCTTGGTGGTGATGCTCGCCGGGAAGCCCAGCTCCGCGAAGGCGTTTCTCACCCAGTCCGCGGCCTTCGCCGTGAATCCCGTGGGCGAATCGATGGCGAGCACTGCCGCCGCCTTTTCCCACGCGTACTCGGCGTACATTCTTTCCATTTCCATTATCAATATCCTCCCAGCAAAATATAGTGCCAGATTCCCGCGACCTCGCGCAGGAAGTAGTTGATGCGCAGCGGGAGGTTCGCGGTCGTTCCTGGGATGCCCACGCCCTGCACCCCGTTCTCGCTCGCGAAAAGCTCCGCGCGGCAGAGATGGTATTCGCTCGATACGATGCCGATGGTTTCCGGCCGGACGCCGATCTGCTCCTCCAGCAAGTCGAGCGAGAAACGAATGTTCTCCCACGTGGACGTGGCCTTGTCCTCCATGTAGATGCGGCCGCCGTCGATGCCCATCGCCGTGAGCAGGCTGTACATCGCCTGCGCCTCGGAAACGCTCTCGCCCTCCCCCACGCCGCCGGATACGACGCACAGGGTATCGGGGTTCGCCTCCAGATAGTCGCGCGCCGCCTCACAGCGCTCGGTCATCGTCAGGCTCGGCGTATTGCCATGCACCGCCGCGCCCAGCACCACGATGTACGCACATTGCTCGCCCGCATCCCCGGCCGCGGCCGCAAGGACGAAGCCGAGCGTAATGCTCACAATCAGCACGCCCACCGCAAGGCAGCCTCCCAGCGCCCAGCGGCAGCGCTTCACCGCCTTAGGGTGCGCGTCCTGCAGCGCGGCAAGCAGGATGTACACCAGCGACAGCCCCGCGAGGCCGAGGCAAATGCCGCCGGAAAAGCGCATGGGCGGATAGAGGCAGCACAGGGCGGCCCCCGCCGCCAGCAGCAGAAGCGTAGGCAGAAATTTCAGCAGGGATTTCAGGCGAATCATAGGCGCTCCTATATCTGTATATCTATGCGGGGAAGCCCCTGCCGGGAGCTTCCCCGTGTGCGCGATACGTTACTGCGCGCGAATCTGCGCGCCAACGGCCTTCTCGAGCTGCTTGACCGCCTTCGATACGCTGCTGTCAATCTCCTGCGCCGTAAGCGTGTGGTCGGCAGCGCCGATTGCCATGCGAATGGTTACGGATTTCTTGCCCTCGGGAATCTGCTTGCCCTTGTATTCCTCGATAAAGGACAGCGCGCAAAGATTGGGAATCTTCTTCGCGGCGATTGCCGCCTCGATCTGCGCCCATGTGACCGACGAATCCACCAGCATGGAAAGGTCGTAGTCGTTGATGGGGTATTCCGGCAGGTGCCGGAAGGTATTTGTGCGCGACTTGAACGGCTCCAGCAGCTCAAGCTGGATTTCCGCCAGCACGACGGACAGGTTCTTGATGCCGCAGGCCATCGCGGCGCGCTTGCTCAGCAGGGCGAGGCTGCCCACCATCGTGTCGCCCACGAAAATGTTCAGCCACGCGGTGGCATCCGCCCAGTAGGGCTTCTCGGCCTTGCGGAAGGCGAAGGCCTCCATGTGGGTATAGCGCGGCATTTCGGCGAAGATGCCCTTGGCCTTGCGGAACAGCTGTGTGATTCCCTCCAGCTTGTCGGTCTTGGCGGCGAAGGCGCAGCCGATTCTCCGGCTCTGGACGGGCAGCAGCTCGCTCGCGTCATAGGGAGAAACGCACATCTGCGCGCTGGCCACCTGCGCCTCCTCAAAAATCGCGAATTCACTGTAGTACCGCTCGTTGTTCACTACGGCTTGGCACAGGTTCGGCAGAGTGGAGGAGTGGATAAAGCGCTCCTCGGGCGAGGGCGGTGTAGGCAGGGTGAGGATTCCCTCGGTGCTGCCCAGAATGGCCTTTACGAATTCCTCGCGCATCCACGGGTAGGTAAGCACCTCCTGCATCCCGCAGCGGTAGGCAAGGTATTCCTCGATGCTGCGTACAAGGCTCTTATCGAGCTGGTTGATCGCGCCGGTGAAGGAGGTGATGATTCGGTCGGCCTCAAAATTCTCGTAGCCGTACATCCGCGCCACTTCCTCCATGATATCGGCCTTGATGGAAACGTCGCCGGTGGAGCGCCATGTCGGCACCACAATGTGCATCTGGTCGGCCTCAAAGGTGACGTCGAAGCCCAGCAGCCCCAGCTTGTGGGAGATTTCCTCCTGCGTCAGGTGCTTGCCAAGGCGGCGGTCGAGCCAGCTATAGCGCACGTCGATCTCCGCGCGGCGCAGCTTCTTGGGGTAAGCGTCGGTAAAGGCCGCCACGCGCATCCCGGGATACAGCTGTGCGAACAGCTCCATCGCCAGCGAAAGCGCGAGGTCGCAGCGCTCGGGGTCGATGCCCTTCTCGTAGCGGGTGGAGGCATCGGTGCGGTTGTCATAGTGCAGCGCGGTGCGCCGCACGCCGGCGGCCTCAAAATTCGCCACCTCGAGGATCACATTCCCGGTGTCCGGCAGGATGGAATCCTTCGCGCCGCCCATTACGCCGGCCAGCGCAACTGCCTCCTTGGAATCGGCAATGACCAAGTCCTCGTCGGCAAGCGCCAGCTCCTTGCCGTTCAGCAGCCGCAGGCTCTCCCCCGCCTGCGCCCGGCGGACGTGGATATAGTCGCAGATCCGGTCGGCGTCAAAGGCGTGCGTGGGCTGCCCCACAGCCATCATGACATAGTTGGTAACGTCCACCAGCGCGTTGATTGGCCGCAGGCCGACCTCCCAGAGTCTGGCGCGCATATAGAACGGGGCAGGCTGAACA
The DNA here is from genome assembly GCA_021200975.1 of Bacillota bacterium. Lineage (GTDB taxonomy): Bacteria > Bacillota > Clostridia > Oscillospirales > Oscillospiraceae > Faecousia. The sequence continues at coordinate 5,944 of JAJQFT010000017.1, forward strand.
GACAGCCCCTCCAGCTTCACGCCGATATAGCGGGGGCACTTGTCGGTGTCGGCGATGCGCACATCGAAGGCGGGTGTACCCGCCGGCGGCGCATAGGGCGCGATGGGCTTCAGGGGCAGGTCGTAGAGCGTGGCAAGCTCACGCGCCATGCCGTAGTGTCCCCAAAGGTCGGGGCGGTTGGTCATGGACTTATTGTCGATTTCTAAAATCACGTCGTCCAGCCCCAGCGCAGCGGCGACGTTTTCGCCCGGCCGGGCGTCGAAGGCCGTCAAATCCAAAATTTCCGTGGCTGAGGCTGCGGGCAGCAGGTCGCCCAATCCCACCTCATCAGCCGCGCAAATCATGCCGTAGCTCTCCACGCCGCGCAGCTTAGACTTTTGAATCTTTACCGGCTCGCCCTCGCCGTGCCAGCGAACCATCGCGCCGGGCAGCGCCACCACGACGCGCATCCCCGCCGCCAGATTGCTGCCGCCGCAGACGATCACATGCTCTGCGTCGCCAGTGTCTACCCGGCAGATGCGGAGCTTGTCGGCATTGGGATGGGGCAGCACCTCCAGAATTTCGCCGACGACAATATTTTCAAAGGCCGACGCCAGCGCCTCGGCGCCCTCCACCTCCACGGTAGACATCGTAAGGTCATAGGAAAGCTTGGCGATGGAAATCTCCGCCGGAATATCCACATAGTCGCGGATCCAATTGAGTGACAATTTCATCTTTTCACCCCTCCTTAATGGAACTGCGAGAGGAATCGCAGGTCAGCGCTGTTGAAAAGCCGCACATCGTCCACACCGTAGCGCATCATCACAAGGCGGTCAAGGCCGATATTGACGTAGAAGCCGGTGTAGTCGTCGGGGTTCAGTCCGGCGGCGCGCAGCACATTCGGGTGGGGTGTCCCGCCGGGCATAACCTCGATCCAGCCCACGTTCTTGCACACGCTGCAGCCCCTGCCGCCGCAAACCAGGCAGCCCATATCGATCTCAAAGCCCGGCTCGACGAAGGGGAAGAAGCCCGCCCGCATCCGCACAGGCACCTCCCGCCCAAAAACCTTGGACAGGATGGACTGAATCATCACCTTGCCGGAGGCAAAGGTGAAATCCTCGTCCACGATCAGCGCCTCATACTGGTAAAAGGCGCGCTCGTGGCGGGCGTCGGTCGTTTCGTTGCGGTATACGCGGCCGGGGTAGACGAAGCGGTAGGGCGGCTTGTGGGTCTGCAAATAACGGACGCTGCCGCCGGTGAGATGCGGGCGCAGGCAGAGCTTCTCGTTGGCCTCGCCCTTGTCATGGCCGGAAATCCAGTAGGTATCCATGC
>JAJQFT010000080.1 GCA_021200975.1 Bacillota bacterium
TCATGGGGTCAGGCTCACACCTGACCCCAACATTTATTATAGAACCATTTATTATAGAACCTTTTTATAAAGGAAGCGCTGAATTCCGTCGTCCGGGCCTGCTCAGCTCAGAACCGTCCCGTCGGCCAGCGTGATGGTGTAGCCGTTGAAGTTGATGGTGCCGTTGTTCGTCAGGCTCGTGATGGTGCAGTCGCCGGTGAGCGTCCAGGTGCAGCCCTCGTCGATCGTGATTACCGCGTTGTTCTCCACCGCCGCGCCGCCCTCGGCGTTTTCGACGATGTTCACCGTGCCGGTGAAGCTGCTGCCGTTCGTGAGCGTCATGTCGAGCGTGGAGATGGTGTCTACGGTGATGTCGCCCTCGAGCACCTGCGCGTCCGCGGTGAGCGTCACCTGTGCGCCGTTCGCGCCCGCCGTGCCCCAGCCGTTGCTGGCGTTGTTGCCCGCGATGACCATCAGCTTCCCGTCGGCGTCCTCGTTTATAATCGTCACGTCCGAGAGTGTCACGACCGCGCTGGTATTGGTGATATAGAACATGTCGCCGTTTTGCGCCGTCAGCGAGCCGCCCGTCATTGAAAAGCTGGAGGTGCCCACATCCGCGTCGCCGGACATCGACTGGTAAATCATCACGTTGTGCACGTTGATGCTCGAGCTGCTGCCCTGCGTGTCGCTCATGTTGCCAGAAACGTCGCAGTCCACCAGCGTGATGGAGTTTTGCCCCTCAATCACCAGCGCCTCGGAATTCGTTGCGGTGAGCAGCGCGTTCGCCACGGTGATGGTGGCAGTGGAGTAGACCGCCGGAGAGTTGTAGCCGTTTGTGGTGTAGGTTCCGCCGTCCACGTTCACCGTGCCGCCGCCCCGGTCGGAGCGGATGGCCGCCGCCGAGCTGCCGGAGGTTTCCACCGTCAGGTTGTAGGCGTTCGTCGTGCCGCCGCCGGTCGTCTGGATGCCGCCGGAATTGTCGGCGGTGGTGGTAATGGTCGAGTCGGAGATGGTTACCACCGTGCCGGTGCCGTAGCTGAATACGCCGTTGCCGTTCTGCGCGGAGGAGGTGATGGTTGCGCCGCTGATGGTCACCTGCGCGCCGTTCGTCCCGAGCAGGGCGGCATTCATGCCGTAGAAGTCGCCGCTTTCCACATCCGAGGACGAGCCCGCGGATTTGTCCACAGTGATGCCGGTGAGCGTCACGGTCGCGCCGTCCACGCGCAGGGCGTTCTCGTCGTCGCCGGTGGAGGTGTAGGTTTCGCCCTCGTAGTCGCTGTCGGCGTCGAGGGTGGTCGCCGCCGTGCCTTGAGTGACGGTGGCCGAGTCGCCGTTAAAGCCGCCGCCCTCGCTGCCGGGCGTCTGCATGTCGCCCATGCCGTCCGCGCTGCCCTCCATCACGCCGGATAGAAGGGTGGCGGAGGTAACGGTGTTGTCGTCGCCCACGACGAGCATCAGGTAGTCGCCCACGGCGATGTCCGAAACGCTGCCCTCGCTGCCGTCGCTGGTGAGAACCTGCGCCTCCTCCAGGTGGAAGGTGGCGCTGTCCTCGCTGGCGGTGAAGCTCATCATGCTCGCCGCGCCGCCCTCACCATCGGGCATTTCCATGCTGCCACCCTCACCGTCCGGCATTTCTGGGGCGTCGCCGCTTTCACCGTCCGACATTTCGGGGGCGTCGCCGCTTTCACCGTCCGGCATTTCCGGGGCGTCGCCGCTTTCACCGTCCGGCATTTCGGGGGCTTCCCCACTTTCACCGTCCGGCATTTCCATGTTGCCGCCGCCTTCGCCGTCCGGCATCTGCATATCGCCGCCCATGCCGTCGGCGGATAGCTCCATCTCGCTCACGCTGCCAAGCTGCACGGTCACGCTGCTGCCGCTGATGGCAGTGACCTTGCCGTAGAGGGTCTGCCCGGCGTAATCCGCGCCGGAGGAAGCCTCGGTTTCGTCGCTTTCGCCGCTGCTGCCGCAGGCCGCAAGGCTCAGGAGCATCGCCGTCGCGAGAAGAATGGATAGGATTCGTTTCATAGTATGTACCTCCTGAAAATGGTTTTGCTTTTTGTAAGCACAGCATACCGCGCGGCCATGAACAGGAGCTGAAAAGAAGTGTGAATTTTTTGCATTGTTTTGGCGCGGTTCGCCTTTTGAACCGCGCCAAAGAAGTATGAAATTCCGATGCTGCTATCCGCATACCCGGGGCGGTCGGCTGATCCGCGGATTCTTCCGCGGCATCCGCCCGGGAAATAGCATATGCACGATATGGGAGAAACATTCCAAAAGCCCGGTGGAAGCTTCCTGCCCCTATTCTCGCATATGCTGCTGAACAATTCCTGAACAAAGCAGGGAACAATGTATGAAGATTTGAAAATAATTTTTCGCCCGCTATGCCGCCCTGCGGCAGTGCAGCCGCTCGCGGAAGGCGTGCGTGAGGCGGTCGGCCCAGTCGAAAACGCCCTGCACCGAGAAAAATACCGTCGGGGTCATAATCAGCAGCGTCACCATCACAAGAAGGCTTTCGGCGTTGCCCGATTCCAGCTCAAACAGGTCGCGCAGCGCGGTGAAGCACACCACCAGCGCCGCCGCCATGGCGAACCAAACCAGCCGGCGGAAGCGGTTGGAGGGCCTGCTTACCTGATACAGTACCAGCAGCCCCACCACCGCGAGAATGGAGGCGCATACCGTGGAAATCTCCTCCTGCGGCAGGCTGAATACCTCGCCGAAGGCCTGCGCCATCAGCACCACGAAAATGTTCGTCAGCCCGCCGGGCAGCGCCTTGCGCAGCACGCTTGGCAGGAAGCTGCCGCTCACGCGCTCGTAGTTCGGCTCCATCGCCAGGAAGAAGGAGGGAATGCCGATTGTCAGCGAGGAAATCACGCTCAGGTGCAGCGGGATCAGCGGGTACTGCCAGTTGGTCACGAGCGTCAGCAGCGACAGCCCGAGCGAGAAGATGTTCTTTACGAGGAAGAGCGTCGCCGCCCGGCGGATGTTGTTGATGACCCGCCGCCCCTCGTCCACGATGCCGGGCATCGCGGAGAAATCCGCGTCCGTCAGCACGAGCCGCGCGACCTGACTGGCCGCCTGTGCGCCGCCCGCCATCGCGATGGAGCAGTCCGCCTCCTTCATCGCCAGCACGTCGTTCACGCCGTCGCCGGTCATGGCGACGGTGTGCCTCCTGCGCTGCATGGCCTTCACCAGCGCGCGCTTTTGGTCGGGCGTTACGCGGCCAAAGACCGTGTAGCGCTCCGTCGCCTCGGCGAGCGCCTCCGGCGTTTGCACGGTGGATAAATCTATATAGTCTTCACTGCCCGGAATTCCCGCGCGGCGGGCGACCTGCGAAACGGTGAGCGGATTATCGCCGGAGATGACCTTCACCGCCACGCCCTGCGAGGCGAAGTAGGCGAAGGTATCCGCCGCCTCGGGGCGGATGCGGTTGGTCAGCATGATCAGCGCCAGAGGCGTGAGCTTCCCCGACTCCAGCGCGCTGCTGAGCGTGCCGCCGTACTGCGCGGCGAGCAGGCAGCGGCAGCCCTGGCTTGCCCATTGGGCCACGGTTTCCTCCAGCTCGCCGTAGCGGCTGCCCATGATGAATTCCGGCGCGCCGATGACGAAGGCGCCCTGCCCCTCAAATTCGCAGCCGCTCCACTTCGTTTCGGAGGAGAAGGGGACGTACCGCGTCTGCACCCAGCTTGTGCCCTGCGCGAACATCTCCGCCATCGCCTTGGCGGTTTCATTTTCCGCGCTGCCGGTTGAGTAGACGGCCGATAGAATGGCCTCCAGCCGCTCGGGCGGGTCGTCCGTCAGCGGCAGGACGTTCTCGACCTCCATGCGCGATTCGGTGATGGTGCCGGTCTTGTCCACGCACAGCACGTCCACCCGCGCGAGCGATTCGATGCAGTTCATATCCTGCACGAGCACCTTCTGCCGTGTCAGCTTCAGCGCGGAGACCGCCATCGCCACGCTTGTGAGCAGGTACAGCCCCTCGGGAATCATGCCGATCAGGGCGGATACGGTGCTTTCGGCGCTGGTTTGCAGGTCAAGCCCCAGGTCCCAGTAGTGCTGCCAGAACAGGGCGATGCCCACGGGCACCAGCGCGAAGGATACGGCCAGCAGCAGCTTATCGAGCGAGCGCGCCATGCCGGTCTTGGTCGCGCGGGGGTTGGCCTTGGCCTGCTGCGCCAGCTTCGCCGCGAAGGCCTCGCCGCCCACCTGCGTAAGCTGCACGCGCGCCGTGCCGGTTATGACGAAGCTGCCGGATTTCAGCGAATCGCCGGCGACCTTTTTCACCGCGTCCGCCTCGCCGGTGAGCAGCGATTCATTCACATACAGCTCCCCGGCGCGCACCTCGCCGTCGGCGCAAATCTGGTCGCCCGCGTGGAAAATTACAATGTCGTCGCGCACCAGCTCGCTGTCGGGCAGCTGGCGTTCGGTCCCGCCGCGCACGGCGGTGAATTTTCCGGCGGATACGAGCGTGAGCGCGTCCACCGCCCGCTTGGCGCGGATTTGCTGGAAAATGCCGATGCCGGTATTGCACGCCGCCACAATCAGGAAGGTCATGTTCTTCACCGAGGAGCCGGAAACGGCCAGCACCAGCGCGAGGAACAGGAAAATCATATTAAAGAAGGTGAAGCAATGGCGCAGCACGATATCCTTTTCCGACAGCGTCGCCCCGGCAGGGGCGGTGTTCCCCAAGCCGGCCTGAAGCCGCTCGCGCGCCTGCTCATCGCTCAGACCGAAGGCGGGGTCGGCCTTCAGCCGCGGGATGGACTGGATGCGCAGCAGCTCCTCCTCGGTCATGCGTTTTTTCATTCGGAATCCCCCCGAAATCCTTTGCTTTCCCATATTGTATCACATTTTTTGAAAAAGGGAAGAGCCGATTGCACATTGTTTGACTTTTTTAACAATTCATGCTATGATATCAGGGTAACTAGCATTCGGAGGCTTCGTATGGAATTTGTCTTGCTTTCCGTCTTCGCCGCGCTGATTGTCGCGGCGGATCAAATTACCAAGTACCTGACGGTGCTGTATATCCCGCTGTATGGGAGCGTCCCGGTGTGGCCGGGCGTGGTGGGGCTGACGTATGTGCGCAATACCGGCGCGGCCTTCTCTCTGTTCGAGGGGCAGCAATGGCTGTTTATCGCCCTGTTCGCCGTGCTCACCGTCGGCATCTGGTACTTCTATTTCAAAAAGCCGCTGGGGCTCACGCGTTTCGAGTGGGGCTGTGTCGCGGCCATCTACGGCGGCGGGCTGGCCAATATGGTCGATCGCATCCGCTTGGGCTATGTGGTGGATATGATTCGCACGGAGTTCATCGATTTCCCCGTGTTCAACCTCGCCGACAGCTTCATCACCTGCGGCTGCATCCTGCTCGTGGCGCATATGCTGCTGTGCAACCGCGCATTCTGGAAAGGCGGCGAAGCATGACCTATTTTGCCGACGTTCCCGGGGAGCGGGTGGATGCCTTTCTCGCCCGCGCGGCGGAATCGCTCAGCCGTGCCGCCGCCCAGAAGCTGCTCGAGGGGGGCAATGTGCGCCGCAACGGGAAAATTGCGCGGAAGAACGAGCGCCTGAACCTCGGGGACGCGGTCACGGTCGAGCTGCCCGAGCCGCGGCCGGTCGCGCTGCGCCCCACCGAGATGCCGCTCGAGATTGTGTATGAGGATGCGGATGTGCTCGTGATTAACAAGCCCAAGGGGCTTGTGGTGCATCCGGCGGCGGGGCATGAGGACGATACGCTGGTCAACGGCCTGCTCTTCGCCCGCGCCGGCTCGCTCTCGGGCATCAATGGCGAGCTGCGGCCCGGCATTGTCCACCGCATCGATAAGGATACCTCCGGCCTGCTCGCCGTGGCGAAGAACGACTTCGCGCACCGGATGCTCGCCTCCCAGCTCAAGGATCACACGATGGCGCGCAGCTATGAGGCGATTGTCTGCGGCACTATGCACGATGACAGCGGCACCATCCGCGCGCCAATTGGCCGCCACCCCAGCGACCGCAAGAAAATGTGCGTTACCGAGCGCAATTCCCGCGAGGCAGTCACGCATTGGGAGGTCGTCGCGCGCTACCGCGGCTATACCCATATCCGCTGCCGCCTCGAGACCGGCCGCACCCACCAGATTCGGGTGCACATGGCCTACATCGGCCACCCCATTCTGGGCGACATGTTCTACGGCCACAAGCGCCCCGAGATTGGCCAGTCCACCCAATGCCTCCATGCCGGCTCGCTCTGCTTCCGCCATCCGCGCGACGGCCGGCCGGTGATGGTCTTTGCCCCATTGCCGGAGTATTTTACCGATGTCCTGCAAAAGCTGAGCCGCTTATAAGGAGCCTTTATGCGAAATTTTTCGGATGTTTTGCTCACCGTTGACTTTGACCGCACGCTTACCGCGCCCGATTCCACCATCCCGGAGCGGAATCTGGAGGCCATCCGCGCCTTCATGGCGCGCGGCGGCGCGCTCAGCCAGCTCCACCCGCTTGAGCTGGAGCAGGCGGCGACGGTTCGAACGCTGATGGCGGAATTTCCCGACCTGCTTGTGGAGGTGCAGGGCGTGGCGAAGCACTATCGCTTCTGCCCCAGTCCCGCGTGGGACGCGCTCTACGAGGCCAATCACGCCGCCCATGCGGCGGCGCGGCCGGAGGACGATCTTGGGCCGTTCTTGAAATTCTCGCTCTACGGCGAGATTCGAGAGCCAAACGTTGCCCACCTCTTTTCCGGCTCGGCGGCGGAGATCTGTCGCATGGACGCGGCGGAGCGGCGGCTGCGCGAGCTGTTTGGGAGCCGGGTGCAGGTTTCGCGCTCGGCGGCGCGGATTATCGATGTCAGCGCGGCGGGCGTTTCCAAAATCCGCGCGGCACGCTCGCTGCAGGCAGCGCTGGGGAGGAAGCTTCTCGTGTGCGTCGGGGACGCGGAGAATGACCTGCCGATGCTCCGCGGCGCGGATTATGCCTTCTGCCCGGCCGATGGCGCGCTCGCTTCGCGGTTTCCGAATGTCTGCCGCTGCGCCGATGGCGCGGTCGCGGAGGTTATCTACGAAAAAATCCCGGAAATCCTTGGAAATTGTCCATTTGTCAATGATGTGAGACCGAAAAAAAGGAAAGAGTTTGTTCATTAG
>JAJQFT010000109.1 GCA_021200975.1 Bacillota bacterium
TCTAATGAACAAACTCTTTCCTTTTTTTCGGTCTCACATCATTGACAAATGGACATTTCTTTTCATCGGTCGTGAGCTTTGCATATCCTTTTGGGCTGTCGTTTTCGCTGTGAAGATAGCCATGATGTGTATGCGGCCTTGTGTCGTCATGCTTGTGGTCTAAGTCTATCGTTTTGACCCGTTTATTGTTTTTGTCCATGTAGATAATGGACTTCAGATCTTCCCCACCGACGGTCACATAGACCCGCCCGGAGGTCATCGTCTCCATTAGCGTTTCAGAATCTCGGCTATTCTTTTCCACAAACTTAATATTGCCTGATTGTAAAACCGTGTGATACTGGGAGCCGTAGGTGTTCCCATAATTGCTCACACCGCTTGCTGCTCCTCTGCCGCCCATGGCCGCACCTCCTGTTACTTATCGCATTGTATAAGCGCCCGAAGCGCATCCGCGCGAATGCTTCCGGCGTCTGCGGCCTTGTGGTGCGCCGTGCATAGCGTGATGATGTTGTCCAAGTCGTAGGCAAGCTCGGCATCCTCCCGAAGCGGCGTAATGTGGTGCGCCTCCAGCCCCTCGCTCTGGAGGATGCCCTGTGCGAAGCAGACCCGACATAGAAAGTGGTCGCGCGCATAGGCGGCCTGCCGCGTCTGATCCCAGCGTCGGCAGGTGCGCAGCCGCGTGATTTCGGTCGGCTCTTTCTCGCGCTTTGGCGCGGCGGCGCAGCGGTAATCCGAAGAATGCACCCTGCCGCAATATTTGCAGGATCGTAACCGCGGCAAATCTTCACCCCCTAAAAATATTTCTAAAATCACGGGAATTTCTCTTGACTTTTACGCAAAAGTGTGTATAATATATAGCGTAAGGAGGGCGTGAGATGACAGCGAGAGATATGGCCATCAAAGAGCTAAACGAAGCTGGGTATCAATTTGGGAGACATGGTGCAAATCATGACGTTTATTTCAATCCTGAGTTAAAATGTTCAATCACGATTAAACGTCACAAATTCACAGAAAACACGCTTCGTTACATCCGAAAAGAAATCAAACAAAACCAGAGGGACAAGGGGCTATAAGCCCCTAATCCTCACAAAATAGGAGGTTCGCTATGAAATATTTTTATTCGGCAGTCTTTACTCCAACCGAGGACGGCGCAGAATTGTACGCCCAGATTCCAGACCTCCCCGGTTGTATCACTACTGGCGATGACCTGAACGATGCCATCGAACAAATCACAGATGCCGCCGCCTCTTGGTTGGTATTTGCAGAAGATGAGGGGCTGGAAATCCCTGCTGCCACCGCACAGAACGAGCTTGCCCATGATCCGCACAGCGTTTTTTCTATCATTCAAGTAGATACCATTGCTTACCGCGCTATGACCGATACAAGAGCCGTGCGGAAAAATGTTTCTCTTCCTGCATGGATGGCCGATCTGGCAGATAAGCGAGGCGTTAACTGCTCCCAAGTGCTGCAAGATGGACTTCGGGCACAGTTTAACGCTGGATAATGCCCTCCGGCTAATAATCCATTGGGATAACCCCGCGACTGACTCTTTTTACGAAACCCCACCAGCTTGTGCCGGTGGGGTTTGCAAATTTCGTTTCTACTAGTATACCACAGAATTCCGAAAAAAGCTTCCCATTTTTTCCCATCTTTTACGATTCCGTCAGGCCGTACAGGGCAATGGTAAAGTGCCGGAGCGCTTTGTCGCGCTTGCGGTAAACGGTGGATTGCTCGCAGGCCAAATCGCCGCAGAGCCTGTCCACGTTCCCCCCGCGAAGGGTGGATGTAAAAGCGGTCAAGAACCAAGCGCTCCTCGCCTGTCAGCTTCTCCTTTTGCAACTACAGACAAACATTACACACATTTGGACGTAAATGACCTACTGCACGCCGCCGAAATGATTCGGACAGATTTGGCGGTTGCTAGCAAATTATCAGCAAACGAAGAGGACACAGCTTCAAATATTCCCGAAAAGTAGGCAAAATAAAGGAAATCCCCGGAAATCCTAGGATTTCCGGGGATGCATGGTGGTGACCCGCTGGAGATTCGAACTCCAGACCCATTGCTTAAAAGGCAATTGCTCTGCCAACTGAGCTAGCGGGTCGGGTGGCTGGGATGGCCGGATTTGAACCGACGGATGCGGGAGTCAAAGTCCCGTGCCTTACCGCTTGGCGACATCCCAGTGTCGAATGGCGCCCGTGGACGGACACGCAGAGATTATAGCACATTCCTTCCTGTTTTGCAACAGAAATTTTTCCAAATGCGGCATTTTTTCAAGGATGCCGCGAAGGTTTCGCCGTAGCTCGCAGGCGATGGCTTCACCCTTTCCCCTGTCTTTTCACAGCTGCGGCAGCAGAGGAATCAGCTCATCCAAGCTGTGCAGCACCCGGTAGGCCTTCGCGCGGGTTGCCTCGTCCGGCCGGTTCAGATCCGGAACAAGAATCGTGCGGCAGCCGCTGGCCGCGCCCGCGAGCGTACCGTTGACCGAATCCTCCACCACGATGCTCTCGCGCGCGCCGCAGTCAGCAAGGCGCAGCGCGAGCAGGAAAATCTCGGGGTCTGGCTTCCCGGCGCTGACCATATCGCCTGTGACGGTCACATCGAAATACTCCCACAGCTGCGCTTTCTCCATCTCGAGCTGCGCGATCTCCCGGTGTGTAGAGGTGGCGAGCGCAAGCTTCACGCCCATATCCTTCAGCGCGGCGAGCAGCTCGCGCGCGCCGCTTTTCAGCGGCACGGGATTGCGCTCGTAGAAGTCGCGGGTAATTTGGATGCGCCGTTTCCAGACCTGCTCGATGGGAAAATCCGGCCCGAACGCAGCAAGAAAGGTTTCGCAAATATGCGCCGTGCTGCTGCCCAGCAGCGGCAGCATGAAATCGCCCGGTACGGTATAGCCGTATTCCCGCCCCGCCTGTACCCATGCCGGGACGGACAGCCTCTCCGTATCGAGCAGGGTGCCATCCATGTCAAAAATCGCGCAGCGTAGCATCGTTTTTGCCCTCCTTCGCGTTTTGCCCATTATACCACCCCGGGATTGCCTTGACAAGACAAATTTTCTCGCTTTTTCAGGAAAAAGGGCTTCCCTTTTGTCGAATTTTGCGATACAATCAAGGAAATGGGAAGGAGAGGTTTCATGTTTACGATTCAGCACTTCGTCTGGCTTGCCATTTCGGCCATTTTCATCGCCACTACCCTGTTCCTACTGCGCAGGTACCGCCCGGGGCTTACCAAATTTCTGAGCATCTGCTGCGTGGGCTGCATCATTTCCGAGGTGCTCAAGATTTCCAGCGTCATCGTGATGGTGCCCACGCTCGACGGCACAAACTACACCCCCTACATTCCCCTGACGGTGCTGCCGCTCCACCTTTGCTCCATCCAGATTATCCACATCTATATCTGCCGCTTCGCCAAGCCCGGCAGGCTGCGCGATACTCTGCTGGCCTTCATGTATTCCACCTGCATCGCCGGGGCCTTTTTCGCGCTGATGATCCCCACGCTGTTCATCGACGGCACGGTTCCGCTGAGCCAGGCCTTCGTGAGCCAGCACTGCTATGAATACTTCCTGTTCCACAGCCTGCTCATCACGCTGGGCGTGTATATTCCGATGTCCGGCGAGGTCAAAATTCAGGGCAGACACTTTTTCTCCTCGCTGGCATTACTGGGGTTATACGCCTTCGTATCGCTGTATCTCAACTCGGTATTCTCCACGGCAGTATATGAGGATGGCGTGCTGGTAGCCGTGAAGACGACGAATTTCTTTTTCACCTACTCCAATCCCCTCGGCATCGTGCTGAGCGAAACTTGGCAGTGGGCGATCTACCTCGGCATCATCCTCATGCTCGCCATTGTCCTGCTGGGCGCGTTTTATCTTCCGTTCCGGCAGAAAAAAGGCGAGAAAATTGCTTGCTAAAACCCGCCTAACGTGGTACAATGGAGAAAATATTCGGGCATTCGCCTGCAAAAGGAGAGAATTCTATGGCACAGGCAGCGCACTCGTTCCGTACCGCAATCGGCGGCTTCAACCGGCAGGACGTTGTGGAATATATCGAATTTCTGAATCAGAAGCACGCGACGCAGGTCAACCAGCTCCATAGCGAGGGGCAGGCAATGCAGGAGGAGCTCGCTTCCCTGCGCGCCGCGGCGGAGGAGGCGCAGGCGCTTCGCGCCCAGCTGGAGGAGGCCCGCGCGGAGATTGCCCGGCTTCAGGAGCAGGCGGAGGAAAACCGTCGAGAGGCCGAGAGCCGCAGCACGCAGCTGGAGTTGGAGGCCGGCCGCCGCGCCGAGGCGCTGGAGCGCGCCGCCCGGCAGCACGCCGACAGCATCTACCGGCAGGCCAGCGCCGCGCTGGGCGAGGCTGCGACGCAGGTGGACGAAGCCGCCGGATCAATCGACACGCTGGCGGCGCAGGTGAGCGAGGATCTCTGCGCGCTGCGCGCCGCGGTGGACGCGGGCAAGGATAGCCTGGGCAACGCCAAGGCTGCCCTGTACGCCATCCGCCCGGAGGAAACGGAATAAAAGGGGCGTGAGCCCCTTTTCCTATACATCCTATACCCGGACGATATGAAGATAAATACCTATTTCCCACCCTACTATGCCGAATTCCGCTGCCTTGCCGCCGCCTGTCCCGCGTCGTGCTGCAAGGACTGGGAGGTGGAGGTGGACGAGGCTTCCGCCGCGCGCTATCGCGCCGAACCCGGCAAGCTTGGCGACACACTGCGCGCCGCCCTGCGGCGCGAGGATGGCAGCATCTGGATGACGCTGAAAAACGGCGAATGCCCTCTGCTGTGCGCCCCGACGGCCTGTGCCGCATTCAGGCCGAGCTTGGGGAGCAGGCGCTTTGCAAGACCTGTCGGGAATTCCCGCGCCTGACGCACGACTATGGCAGCTTTCTGGAATATGGCTTGGAGCTCTCCTGCCCCGAGGCTGCGCGGCGGATTCTGTGTTCCCCGGCAACGCTTCCCCCGGTGCATCCGCTCACCGGCGAGGAGGAATACGACAGCGCCGCGATGACGCTGCTGCTGCGTACGCGGCAGCAGGCGATTGCCCTGTTGGCAGGCGATGCGCCGCCAAAGGTTTCGGCCGGGAGTCTTCTCGAATACGGCGCGCGCGTGCAGCGCATGCTGGACGGCAGCGAGGAGGCTCCCGTTCCAGACGCCCAAGACGCGTATTTCGCCGAAATCACGGAATTTTTTGCAAATCTAGAGCCGCTAACCGACCGCTGGCAGCCGCTTCTGTGCCAAGCGCGGCTCTCGCCGCTACCGGGGGAAGCGCTGCCGCTGCTTCGCTACTTTGTGGGCCGGTACTGGCTGCAGGCAATCGCGGACGATGATTTGCTCAGCCGGATAAAGCTTTCCGTGGTCGCGGCCGTTTTGATTTCCGCCCTGCCAGGCGACTTCACGGCGAACGCTGTGCTTTTTTCGCGGGAAATAGAAAACAGCGCCGAAAATATAGACCTCCTTCTCGATCTACTGGCCTATTCGCCGCGCTTTTCCTGCCGGGCGGTCGCGCGGCTTTTGCTCTGAGGCGGCTTCGTGCATTGCCGAAAGGCGCCGTACTTCTCCGAATTTTGTCCAAATTCCGGTAAAAAAACGCGGAAAGTTTGGTGGAATTGCGTCTTGTTTTCTGCGCGCAATGATGGTATGATACGCTAGCGAAAAAACAAAGAATCCATTTGTGCAAAAAGAGGAGTCGTATGGAAACCACATTGATATGTCTGGCCGTTGCCGTTATCGGCGGCCTGATGCTGTCGCGTTTGACCAAAAAATTGAATCTTCCCGCCGTGACCGCCTATCTCGTGGCCGGTTTGCTGCTTGGCCCCTACTGCATCGGCGCGCTCGGCGTGGCTGGTCTGGGCTTCAACAGCTTCGAGCAGCTCGAGGGGATGGATATCCTCACGGAGGTTGCCCTCGGCTTCATCGCCTTCACCATTGGCAACGAATTCCGCCTGTCGCAGCTCAAGGCCATCGGCTCTCGCGCGGCGATCGTGGGCGTTCTGCAGGCTGTGATTACGACCGTGGTGGTCGATATTTTCCTGCTGGCGCTGCATCTCATCTTCCCGAGCATGATCTCCGTCGCCACCGCCATCACCCTCGGCGCCATTGCCTCAGCGACCGCGCCCGCCGCAACGCTGATGGTCGTGCGGCAATACAAGGCGGACGGCCCACTCACGAAGCTGCTGCTGCTCGTCGTTGCAATTGACGACGCGGTGGGTCTGCTGCTCTTCTCGCTCTCGTTTGGCATTGCGACCTCGCTGAGCGCGGGCGCTGTGAGCATTGTTTCGGTGCTGATCGAGCCGATTCTCGAGGTGCTTCTCTCGCTCGTGCTGGGCGCGCTGATGGGCTGGCTGCTCAACGTCGTGGAGCGCTTCTTCCATTCGCGCAGCAAGCGCATGAGCGTTTCGGTCGCCTTCGTTCTGCTCACCGTTGGGCTGTCTATGCTGGAATTTGACATTGGCGGGGTTCACATCGGCTTCTCGCTGCTGCTTGTGTGCATGATGACCGGCACGATTTTCTGCAACATCTGCTCGACCTCTGAGGAGCTGATGGAGCGGATTGACGGCTGGACGGTGCCGGTGAACATTCTCTTCTTCGTCATCTCCGGCGCGGAGCTGGATTTGCAGGTGTTGGCAAGCCCCGTCACGCTCATCATCGGCATCGTATACATCATCGCGCGCTCGCTTGGCAAGTACTTCGGCGCCTACTCCAGCTGCCGGCTTACCAAATGCAGCGATTTGATTACGAAGCATCTGGGCATAACGCTGCTGCCGCAGGCTGGCGTCGCGCTCGGCATGGCCATCACGGCCGCCTCGCTGCCAGACGGCGCAATCGCGCGAAATGTCGTCCTGTTTGCCGTGCTTGTCTACGAGCTGGTTGGCCCGACGCTTACCAAGCGCAGCCTGATGGCAGCCGGAGAAATCGACCCGCAGGGCCGCACCTCCGCCCGGAAGGAAAATATGCCCAAGCTGGAAAACCCTTGAAACCATCGTCCGCGGCGGTCTGCTTTCGCAGGCCGCCGACTACTTTGCAAATTTTGCAGTTGCAAAATCGCGCCACACGCGCTATAATAGTGCCATCCGCTTCCCGAGGAGGGATGTTCATGAGCGAGGAAGCCGCCTCCGCGCCGCGCCCGCCGCGCCGCCGTTTGAGCAAATGGCAGCAGTATGCCCGCTGCTATGTGCCGCTGGCTGTGATGCTATGCGCCGCGGCCGTGTGCATCTGCGCGATTTTCTTCACCGCCAGCCGAATCGCCGCGCTGGCCAATTCCCAGCCGCAGGGCGAAAGCTCCGGCTATACGACCGATGCCTCACAAACCGAATAAATCGCCTGCGGCGCAAAAAGCCGCAGGCGAATTTTTACGGTTTCGGCGTGAAACCCTCAAAAATGGGAATCCAGCCCTTTTTGCGCGCGATATCCAGCTCCTGCTGGCTGCGAATCGTCCAGCCGACACGCTGCACGCCCAGCATCCCATTGGCGCGCACGCTCAGGTTGCCCCGGTAGGGGAAGTGGTAGGCAATGAAATCCGGGCGCGTCAGGCAGTCGCTCAGCAGGAAGGTCACCACAAAGCGCAGAGGGAGCGAGGCTTTGCCCGACTCCTCCCGCAGGAAGTTATCCGATAGCTGGCCCCGGACAATCCGGGGCCGGTTCTTTTTCAGCCAGCGGATGCAGCGCGGGTCGAAGGACTCGATGCAGTACAGCCCCTCGTAGCCCTCGAGCGCCCGGCAGGCAGTCTCGGCAAGGCGGTTGAAATTGTCTCCGTCGGTTTTTAATTCAATCACCATCGGCACGCTGCCGCCAAGCAGCTTGAGCACCTCCCGGAATTCGGGGATGGTTTCCGCCGTTCCGCCAAGAGAATAGGATTTCAGGTCGGCGGCGGTAAGCTCCTCCATTCTCCCCTCTCTCCCCGTGGTGCGCTTGAGCACGGAATCGTGCATCACGCCGAGGCTGCCATCGCGCAGCAGGTGCAAGTCCAGCTCGATGCCGTAGCCCGCCTCTGCCGCCGCGCGAAAGGCCGCGAGCGAATTTTCCGGCACGCCCTCGCCGTGCAGCCCGCGGTGCGCATATTCCCAGCTCCTTAGTGCCTTCAGTCCGGGGTTGCCCCGACGCCCGGCAATCAGGAACAGGTACACGAGCGCCAGCAGCACGAACGCGCCGAGCAGAAGCAAAACGATTTTCATATCAATCCTCCACGTTGAAGGCCTCCAGCCCCTTCTTTGCAATCGGCTTATTGTCACCGTGGTGCACCATGAGCATGGTCACAAGCGCAAGCAGGACAAAGGCGGCGGCATAGGGGAAGAGGGTGGTCATGCCAAGATGATCCATGAAAAAGCCGGAAATCATGGGAGTGGCGGTCTGCGCCGCCATCGAGGCGGTGTAGTAGAAGCCGGTGTAGCGCCCGATGTCGCTGCCGCGGCTCATCTCCACCACCATCGGGAAAGAATTGACGTTGATGGTTGCCCATGCCACGCCCGCGAGCGCGAACAGCGCGTCCATCACCAGCACCGAGCTGCCCCGCCGCATCAGGCTCGCGCAGCCGAAAGCCAGCGCCAGCATCACTACGCCCGCGAGAATGGCCTTCTTGCGCCCGATTTTGGAGGAAATGACACCCACCGGCAGGTAGGCCACGATTGCCGCGGCCTGCGCAATCATGAGCGTAAGGTTGTAGTCCAGTCCCAGCACCTGCCCGGCATAGACCGAATACTTGGAGGTGACGGCGTTGTAGCCCATGTACCACAGCATGACAGACAGCAGGATGAAAATCAGCGATTTCCGCTCCGGCTTACTCAGCGCGCGGCTGCCGGAGCCGTCGTCCTCGCCCTCGTCGATACCGTACCGCTTGCTTTCGCGCTGCATATCCAGCGCAAATTTCGGCTCCCGCACCGTGAGCATAAAGATACACAGAGCGGCCAGCATGATGAATGCAATCACCGAGAAGAATACGGTGTAGCGCATCATGGCGTTCTGCGTTGAGGAGGTTGCGAATACCAGCCCCAGAATCAACACCAGAATACCGCCCGCGGAGCCCATCAGGTTAATCACCGCGTTGGCCTTGCTGCGCAGGGGCTTGATGGTCACATCCGGCATCAGTGCGACGGCCGGGCTACGGAAGATGGCCATCGCCACCAGCACCAAAAGCAGAATCACCATGAATACAACCAGCGTGCCGGGCGCGCCCTTGGTGACCGACCATGCATAGGCCTGCCGCGCAGGCACAACATAGTTGGTATAGGCCGGGTTCTCCTCGCCATCCATCGCAGAGCGGATGGCGGTGAACTCCTCCTCAGTGTACAGCTCCGAGAGGACGAAGCGATCCCCCTCCGGGGTCATCAGCTCCGCATCCTTCTGCGCCTCGTAGATGGTGGCAAGGCCCTGCTCGCTGTCAATCACGCCCGCGTCCGCCAGCTTTGCAAGCTGCGCGCCATCGACAAAGGACAGGCAAACAAACAGCACCGCCGCCACCACCGTGCCCACCAAGATGAACGGCGTGCGCTTGCCGAGCCTCGCGCTGCACCGGTCGGAAATCGCGCCGAAGAGCGGGAGCAGGAACAAGCCGAGAAGATTGTCGAGCGCCATGACGAAGCCAGAGGCCGTTTGGCTCATGCCAAACTTGTCCGTCAGGATTTTGGGGATGATCGTGTCGTAGGCCTGCCAGAATACCATAATCAGGAAGAACGCAAAGCCAACGCACAGGGTTCTTTTGTAATTCAGCTTCATAAAATTCCCACTCCTATCGGAAATCGCGCAATTTTACTGCAATACCGCCTTGTGGAATACCTTCTTGCCCTTGCGGATGCGCACACCCTCGCGCAGCATAGCCTCCGTCACGGCAAAATCCGGCGCGGCAACCTTCTCGTCATTGACGAATACGCCACCCTGCTGCACGAGGCGGCGAGCCTCGCCATTGGAGGCGGCAAGCTTGCAGGCCACCATCAGGCTCAGAATGCCGATTTTTCCCTCCTCCAGCTTTTCCGCCGGGATCGCGGTGCTGGGCATATTTGCGTCGTCCCCGCCGCCGACGAACAACGCCTTTGCCGCGGAGCGTGCCTTCCTCGCCTCCTCGCCGTGTACGAGGCTCGTAAGCTCGTAGGCAAGGATTTCCTTGGCCTCGTTGACGCGGGCATCCTTCCACGTATCCATCTCATCAATCTGCTCGAGCGGCAGGAAAGTCAGCATCCGGATGCACTTCATCACATCCGCGTCGTCCACATTGCGCCAGTACTGGTAAAAATCGTAGGGTGAGGTCTTGTTGGGGTCGAGCCACACGGCATTGCCGGCGGTTTTGCCCATCTTCTTGCCCTGCGAATCGGTAAGCAGGGTGATGGTCATCGCGTTCGCGTCCTGCCCGAGCTTGCGGCGGATCAGCTCCGTGCCGCCGAGCATATTGCTCCACTGGTCGTTGCCGCCGAACTGCATATTGCAGCCGTAGTGCTGGAACAGGTAGTAAAAGTCGTAGGACTGCATAATCATGTAGTTAAATTCCAGAAAGCTCAGCCCTTTTTCCATGCGCTGCTTGTAGCACTCCGCGCGCAGCATATTGTTCACGCTGAAGCAGGCGCCCACCTCTCGCAGCAGCTCGACATAGTTCAGCCCCAGCAGCCAATCGGCATTGTTGAGCATCTGCGCCTTGCCCTCGCCGAACTCGATGAATCTCTCCATCTGTCGCTTAAAGCATTCGGCATTGTGGTCGATATCCTCCTTGGTGAGCACTTTCCGCATGTCGGTGCGGCCGCTCGGGTCGCCAATCATGGTGGTGCCGCCGCCAATCAGGGCGATGGGCTTGTTGCCCGCCATTTGCAGGCGCTTCATGAGGGTGAGCGCCATAAAATGCCCGGCGGTCAGGCTGTCGGCCGTGCAGTCGAAGCCGATGTAGAAGGTGGCTGCGCCATTGTCCACCGTTTCGCGGATGGCTTCCTCATTGGTCACCTGGGCAATCAGGCCGCGGGCAACCAGCTCGTCGTAAATTTTCATTTTTCAGGATTCCTTTCTTTTTGAGGTGCGCAAATCAGCGACAGAATCGCCGCGCACAGAAGATTACAGTTTGTTTCGTCGAGATTTCTGTCCCTCGGCGTGTGGATTTTATCGAGGTAGAGGCCGAGCCTCCCCCGCTTCAGGCTGCAAATGCCCACGCCGAGGGGAAAGCTCATCTGGTCGGAGGGGTAGATGGAGAAGCCGCGCCGGTGGACGCAGATCTTCTTGCCCCCGAATTGACCCACGCAGGCGCAGAGCTCATCGAGCTGCCGCTCATCCTTGCGAAGCTTCCTAGTGGGGAAAAGCCAGATTTCGTCGCCGTCGCCGACACAGTCGAGATTCAGTACCAGCTGCTGCGGGATGCTCTGCTTATGCGTGGCGGCATAGCCGGCCGAGCCAAGCATCCCAAGCTCCTCCCCGTCAAAGAGGACGAAGCAGACCCGGTCGCGCATATTTTCGGGCAGGCTCTCGGCCATTTTCAGCACCGCCACCACGCCGGAGGTATTGTCGTTGTCGCAGTGCGGATTCGCCGGGCCGAAGAACATCAGCGCCAGCTCCAGCAGCAGGAGCGCATCAAATAGGTACAGCGCGCTGCTCAGGCCAATCCGCGCCGCCAGCAGCCACGCGGCCGCCAGCGGTACGAGGAAAAGCAGCGCCGTGAGCAGGAGCTGATAGCCGGCAAAAAGCCACAGATTTCTCGGCGTAATAACATTGGGCACGGGCATAACGGCGCAGGTATCGTAGTGCGCAGTAATCAGGCAGCGCGCCCTGTCCGGGTCGCCCGCAAGCAGGTTGCGCGTGCCGAGGCTGCCCTTCTCCACCGTAACGGCGTAGCCGAGCGAGCACAGATAGTCTGCGGCCGCCTCGCGGAAGGCCGCCTTCTGCCTTTTCGATTTTCGCACGGGATAAGCCCAGCGCACGTCTATCGGTGCGCGAATCATGATCCAACCCTCTTTCTGTGAAAAACGCCCTCTGCCCCGGCCGGGACAGAGGGCGTTGGAAACGCGGTACCACCTCAAATTCGCAGCATCCTCGCAGATGCCGCCTCTGCAGGTTCGGGAAACGGCCGAACCCCACGCCATAACGGGCGCACCCGTCCGCCCCAAGGCAACGGGGCGGCCGCTCCGGGAGGTAGCTTCCCCATCCTCCGCCGCTGCCTCGCAGCAACCGGCAGCTCTCTGAAGCGCGGGAGGCGGGTACTTCATCCCATCCAAGCGTTTTTTCCATTATACGGGCAAATTCCGAAAATGTCAAGCATTTTTACCCGAATTTTACAGCCTCCGGAGATTACTTTACAATCAGGTTGACCAGCTTGTTCTTCACCACGATGGTTTTGCGGATTTCACCGCCCAGCTTTTCGAGGAAGCGGGCGATTTTCTCATCCGCCACCGCATTCGCGACCACCGCCGCATCGTCCAAATCCGCTGCCATCAGCACCGTGCCACGCATTTTCCCATTGACCTGCACGGCGATGTTGATTTCGGAATCGCGGCACTTTTCCTCGCTGTAGCCCGGCCACGGCGAAACGGAGCAGATGCCGGGGAAGCCCTTCTGCTCCCAAATCTCGTCGCAGATGTGCGGCGCGAAGGGGGACAATAGCTGCAGCAGCGTTTGCAGCTCCGCACGGTTGCAGCCGGTGTCGGAGAGGTGGTTCAGCAGTGTCATCAGCGCGGCGATGGCGGTGTTGGGCTTGAGCGCGTCGATATCCTCCGTCACCTTTTTGATGGTCTTGTGCATCATGGCCATATTCGCGTGGCTGTATTGCGTGGCGTCGTCCTCCACACCCTGCGCCATTGCCCACACCCGGTCGAGGAAGCGCTTGCAGCCCTTGACCGCCTTGGGCGACCATGTGGCCGCCTTCTCAAAGTCGCCGATGAACATGACATACAGGCGCATCGTATCGGCGCCGTACTCGCGCACCACATCGTCGGGGTTCACTACATTGCCCAAAGATTTGGACATCTTCACGGCAGTGCGGTACACATCGCTTCCGTACTTCGCCAGAGCGGCGTCCTTCTCCTCCTGCGTGGCGTAATTGTCGATATAATGGGGATTTTCGCCCAAAATCATGCCGTGGGAGGTGCGCTTGGCGTAGGGCTCCTTGGTCGGCACCACGCCGATGTCATACAGGAACTTGTGCCAGAAGCGGGAGTAGAGCAGGTGCAGCGTGGTATGCTCCATGCCGCCGTTGTACCAGTCCACGGGGCTCCAATAGTCCAGCGCCTCCTTGGAGGCCAGCGCATCGGGATTATGCGGATCCATATAGCGCAGGAAGTACCAGCTCGAGCCTGCCCACTGGGGCATGGTGTCGGTTTCGCGCTTGGCCGGGCCGCCGCAGCGCGGGCAGGTGGTATTCACCCAGTCCGTGATGGCGGAAAGGGGGCTTTCGCCGTCGTCGGTCGGCTCATAGCTCTCCACATCCGGCAGCAGCAGGGGCAGCTCGCTCTCCGGCAGCGGGACGGTGCCGCAGCGCGGGCAATGGACGATGGGAATCGGCTCGCCCCAATAGCGCTGGCGGGAAAACACCCAGTCGCGGAGCTTGAAGTTGGTCTTGGGCACACCAATCCCCTGCTCGTCGAGCCATGCAATCATCTTGGGGATAGCCTGCTTGACCGTCAGTCCATTCAGGAAGCCGGAATTGACCATAATCCCAGTGTCGTCCTTGAGCGTGAATGCCGCCTCCTGCACATTGCCGCCGGCGACGACCTCGATGATTTCGCAGCCAAATGCCTTTGCGAACTCCCAGTCGCGGTCGTCATGCGCGGGCACGGCCATGATGGCGCCGGTGCCGTAGGTGGCCAGAACATAGTCGGAGATGAAGATGGGGATCTGCTTGCCGTTGATCGGATTGATGCCCATCACGCCCTCGAGCTTCACGCCGGTCTTTTCCTTGTTCAGCTCGGTGCGCTCCATGTCGGACTTGGAGGCGGCCAGCGCCTGATATTCGCGCACGGCCTCGGCATTTCCGAGCTTGTCCATCCACTTGCCAATCAGCGCGTGCTCCGGCGACAGCACCATATAGGTCGCACCGAAAAGCGTATCCGGCCGGGTGGTATAGACCGTAATCATATCGCCCAGCGTGGAGCGGAAATTCACCTCCGCGCCGTGAGAGCGGCCGATCCAGTTGATCTGCTGCGCCTTCACGCGCTCGATGTAGTCCAAATCCTCGAGATCATCGATCAGGCGGTCGGCATACCGGGTGATGCGCAGCATCCATTGGCTCTTCTCCTTGCGGATGACGGGGGAGCCGCAACGCTCGCACACGCCCTCGACTACCTCCTCATTGGCCAGCACGCACTTGCAGCTGGTGCACCAGTTGACCGGCATCTTCGCCTTATAGGCCAAGTCATGCTTATACATTTGCAGGAAAATCCATTGCGTCCACTTGAAATACGCGGGGTCGGTGGTGTTGATTTCCCGATCCCAGTCGAAGCTGAAGCCCAGCGCCTTGAGCTGGCGGCGGAAATTTGCGATATTGTTTTCCGTGACAATGCGCGGATGAATATGGTTCTTAATCGCGTAATTCTCGGTGGGCAGGCCGAAGGCGTCGTAGCCGATGGGAAACAGGACGTTCATCCCCGCCATGCGCTTCTTGCGCGCGACGATGTCCATCGCGGTATACGGCCGCGGGTGGCCGACGTGCAGCCCCGCGCCGGAGGGATAGGGAAACTCCACAAGCGCGTAATACTTGGGCTTTTCCGAGCCGTTGGCAGCGGCGTAGAGCTTCTTTTCCTCCCAAATTTTTTGCCACTTGGCCTCAATTTCCGAAAAATTGTATTCCATAGCTGTCTTCCTTTCCAAATCAGCGGGATTATTTCGAGCCTTCATCCGTCAGGCGAACCAGCTCCGCATCCGACCAAAGGCGCTCAAGGTCGTAGAAGCTGCGAGCCTCCTCCGTAAAAACGTGCACCACGACGCTGCCGTAGTCTATCAGCTCCCAGGAGTTGCCCCGGTGCCCCTCCCGGCTGAGCATCGGCTCGCCCGGCTGCTCCATCGCGTACTGCGCCGCGTCGCAAAGGGCGCGCACATGCGTGCTGGCCGTGCCGGTGCAGATCACAAAGTAATCCGCCAGCGACGAAACCCGGTCGATTTTGAGGATTTGAATGTCAATGCCTTTCTTCTCATCCAGCGCCTTGGCCACGCTGAGCGCTACTTCCTTCGGTGTGCGCATAAGCTAATTTTTCCTTTCTTTATTGGTTAAAAAGTCGATTGCTTCCAGGGATTCTGGGGAAATTTCCGCCTTTTTCCCGTTTAATTGTTCCATTGTCATCTGCAAGCCCAGCAGCACCCCGCCGTCGAGGCTCTTGGCCGTCCGGCGGCGCAGCTTGTCCACGCCGGGAAAGTCGCGGCTCGGCTCGATATAGTCGGCAATATAGAGGATTTTTTCGAGCGTCGTCATGTTGGCCTTCCCGGTAGTGTGGCTGCGAATTGCGCTGACCACGGCAGGATTTTCCCCGAATACCTCCTGTGCCGCCATCGCGCCGGTGAGAGCGTGGAGCGTTTTGACGTTGCGCGCGGAAAAATCATCCAGCCGCACACCATACGCCCGGCACAGATTCAGCTGCAGGGGGCCATCCAGCGCTTTCGTAATGTCGTGCAGGAGCGCGGCGCGGGCGGCGTCCACCTCGCTCTCGCCGTACCGGCGCGCGAGCGCGACCGCCGCATCCCGGCAGCCCAGCACATGGGCAACGCGCCGCTCGTTGAGCAGGCGCACGACCGTCTTTTCCAGCGCCGGGAGCGGGAGATTCCGGTAGCTTTCGCCGGTGCCGTACAGGCCGTTTTCGCGGATATAAGCCTCTACCGCGGGGCTGAGCACCTCGTGCGCCGCGCGCAGAGCCAGCAGCCGCCGCACATCGGTGGAGCTGAGCGGAATGGCCTGATTGCGGCACAGGTACACCGTCGCGCCGCGCTTTTTCAGCCTCTTTCGCTGCTCGGCAAGCATCTCGTCCTCTGCACGGTCGCCCCGGTGCAGGGCGGCTATCGAAGCATTGCGAAAAATTTCATCGGCACGCACCCATTGGTCAAGCTTCAGGAAGGCATCCGCGCCAACGAGCAAAATCAGCTCCGCGTTGGGATGCTCCCGCTTTAGCTGCGCCACGGTTTCCCATGTGTAGCTCACGCCCGCGCGGTGCAGCTCCAGAGCGCATACCTCCGCCTGCAGCATCGAGCCGAAGCACAGCCGCAGCATCTGCGCGCGTCGCTCCGCCCCGGCATCCTCCGCCGAAGCCTGCTTATTGGGCGCCAGATTTGCCGGGATTACGAGCAGCTTTGTCAGCCGCAGCTCCGAAATTGCCTGCGCCGCGGCCGTTAAATGTCCCAGATGCGGTGGGTTAAAGCTGCCGCCGAATATACCGATGCGCTCCATGCCGCTCTCCTTAATCCGAATCCTTCAGGCGCTGCTCCTTCGCGCGCGAGATTGCGCGGTCGATTGCCTGCTTCTTGAAATACTGGTCGCGCTCCTGCTTCTGCCGCTTTGCGGCTCTGCGCCGCACGCGAACAGCCTTGCGAACCGGGTCGGCCTTCGCCACCGGCACCTCCTTGCGCTTCGCGCGGCCGACGGCGTTGCGCTCGGCCTGACATTTCTCGCTGAAGCGGTACAGCACGAACTTCGTGCCAATCACGGCGACGCCCTCCGCGCCCGTTGCCTCGCATAGCGCGTCACAAACCTCCCGCGGGGTCTGGCAGGCGCCCTCCAGCACCTTGCCCTTGATCAGCTCACGGCTGGTGAGCAGAGCATCCGCCTCGGCCACAACATTTTCGGTAACGCCGAATTTGCCAATCAGCAGGGTCGTCGGCAGCCCGTTTGCCTTTGCGCGCAGCTGCGCGCGCTCTTTACTGGTCAGCATAGCCAGCCTCCTTTAATTTTTCCTCCAATTTTTGCAGGGCGACCGCCCGGTGCGATACGCGGTTTTTCTCCTGCGCCGTCAGTTCGGCAAAGGCCTTCCCCAGCGGCGGATAATAGAAAATCGGGTCGTAGCCGAAGCCGCCCTCCCCCACCGGCGCGCGCAGCAGCTCCCCGTGCACTTCGCCGCGAACCTGTAATTGTCGCCCATCGGGGCACAGCAGGGTAATCACGCAGACGAACTGCGCCTGTCGGCTGCCATCCGGGATTGCCTGCGCATTGCGCAGCAGCAGCTCCAGCCGCCCCCAGTCGTCAAGGCTCTCGTCGAAGCCATAGCGGGCGGAGTAGATGCCCGGCTCGCCGCCGAGCGCGTCCACACAGATTCCGGAGTCGTCCGCCAGCGCACCCAGCCCCGTCGCTTCCATCGCAGCCTTTGCCTTTAGATAGGAATTTTCCTCAAAGCTCGCGCCGGTTTCCTCCACGTCCAGCCGGATCCCCAGCTCGGAGGGCAGAACCAGCTCAAGACCATATTTTTCGGTAATCTCGCGAATCTCCCGCAATTTATGGGCATTTTGGCTTGCCAAAACTACTTTCATGCTTCCCCAATCCTCACAGCAGCGCATCGACAAATTCGCGCGGCCGGAATTCCATCAAATCCTCCGCCTGCTCGCCGACGCCGACATATTTCACCGGGATTTGCAGGCTGTCCGCCACAGCTATGACGATGCCGCCCTTGGCCGTGCCGTCGAGCTTTGTCAGCGCAATGCCCGTAACGCCCGCAATCTGCTGGAAGGTTTTCGCCTGAATCAGGCCGTTCTGCCCGGTCGTGCCGTCGAGCACCAGCAGCACCTCGCGGCTCGCGTCGGGCAGCTCCCGCTCCACAATCCGGCTGATTTTGCCCAGCTCGTTCATCAGATTCTGCTTGTTGTGCAGCCGCCCGGCGGTGTCGATGAGGATCACATCCACATTTCTCGCCCGCGCGGCCTGAATGCCGTCGTAGACCACGGCGGCGGGGTCTGCTCCCTCGTGCTGGCGCACGATATCCGCCCCCGCGCGACCCGCCCAGATTTCCAGCTGGTCGGCGGCCGCGGCGCGGAAGGTATCGCCCGCAACAAGCAGCACCCTCTTGCCCTGCCTGCCAAGCTGGGCGGCAATCTTACCGATGGTGGTGGTCTTGCCCACGCCGTTCACGCCAATCACCAGCACCACGCTGGGCTTGGTATCGAGCTTCAGCGCGGAGTCGCCAACGCTGACCATCTCGGTGAGAATCTCCTTCAGAGCCTCCTTCGCCTCCTCAGGCGTCTTCAGCCCCTGCGCGCGCACGGCCTGCCGCAGCCGCTCAACGGCCTTGGCCGCGGTTTCCACGCCGAGGTCGGCAAGGATCAGGCTCTCCTCCAGCTCGTCGTAGAAATCGTCATCAAGCCTGTGAAAGCCCGAAAATACGCTGCCGAGCGTGGAGGCCATCGCGTCGCGGGTCTTGGTCAGACCCGCCTTAATTTTTTCGAAAAATCCCATAATAACTCCTTATTCCACAATTCCGAGAGCTTCCTCCATCTGATTCAGGTCGAGCCGCAGCAGCTTGCTCACGCCCTGCTCGGCCATCGTGACGCCGTAGAGCACATCGGAGGCCTCCATCGTGCCGCGGCGGTGCGTTATAACAATAAACTGCGTTTTCTGGCTGAGGTTGCGCAGGTAGGTAGCGAAACGCTCCACATTGCGGTCGTCAAGCGCGGCGTCAATCTCATCAAGCATACAAAACGGCGTGGGGCGCACCTTCAGGATGGCAAAGTAGAGCGCGATTGCGACGAACGCCTTCTCGCCGCCGGAGAGCAGCGTCAGGGTCTTAATCTGCTTGCCGGGCGGCTGCACACGGATTTCGATGCCGCATTCCAGCGGATGCTCCGCGTCCTCCAGAATCAGGCGACCCTTGCCGCCACCGAACATTTCCGTGAAGGTTTCACTGAAATAGCGGTCGATTTTCCCAAATTCCTCCACAAAAATGCTCGTCATTTCCCGGGTAATGTCGCGGACGATGCCCTCCAAATCCCGCTTGGAGGTAAGCACGTCGTCGCGCTGGTCGGATAGGTAGGTGTAGCGCTCGAGCACGCGCTCGTATTCCTCAATCGCGCCGAGATTCGGCACGCCGAGCAGCGAAATCTTTCGCTTCAGTGAGGCAATTTCGCGGTTGGCCGCCGCGGCGGATTCCACCTTGCCGCGGAATTTTTCCGCCGTGCCGGGAGTGAGGCCGTAGTTATCCCAAAGCTTATCGGCAATCTGCTTCTCCTCCATCTGGGAGGTGAGCTTCTTCTGCTCGAGCAGGGCGCAGGCGCGCTCCATATTCAGGATGTCCTTGTTCTTCTCCTGCGCTTCGCGCTCGGAGCGGGTCTTGCTTGCCTCTGCCTCGGCGCGCTCGGTGAAGATGCGCTGCATCGCGCGCTTCTGGCGCTCAGCGGAGGCATCGTTTTCCTCCTGCGTGTGCAAAAGCTCGGCAATCTGCTTCTCCAGCCGGGCAATTTCCTGCCGGAACGATTCGGCAAGCGCCTGCTTCTGGTCCTGATCGCCCACAATGCTCTGGCGCAGCTTCTCGAGGTCGTCGATATGCGAGCGGGCGGTTTCGGCTTGCGCCTCCAGCGCGGCAATCTCCGCCCGGCGGTCAGCCATTTTCTCCTGCAGGGCGTCCGCCCGGGAGGCCGCGTCGGTGCGGCTGTTTTCCAGCGTATCCAGCTGCTGCTGAACATCGCTCAGCTGTGCGCGGAGCATCTCAAGCTGCGCTTGGAGCGCGCCCCATCGCTCCCGGTCGGAAGCCGCGCGCGTGTGCAGCGCCTTCTGCTCCTCGCGCGCCGCGCTCTGCGCGCTCAGGACGGCCTGCAGGAGGATTTCCTCCTGTTTCTCCTGCCCTTGCAGGCGCAGCACACAATCCTCCGCCGTGCGAAGCTGTTCGCGCGCAGCGTCCATCTGGAAGCCGACCTCGTCGGCAAGGCGTTTGGCCTCCCGCAGCTCGGCGTCCAGCCTGTCGCATTGCTCGCGCAGCGTCTTTTCCTGTGCGGTGAGCTTCTCCAGCTCGTTGGCGCGGCTCAGCAGACCCGCCTCGCGGCTTACAGCGCCGCCGGTCATCGAGCCGCCGGGGTTCATAACCTGCCCATCAAGGGTGACGATTTTGAATCGATTGTGGTATGCCTTGGCCATTGCGATGGCGGCGTCGAGATCCCGCACGATCACCGTGCGGCCCAGAAGGTTCTCCACAATGCCGGCATACTGCGCATCGGACGACACCAGCTGCGAGGCGATGCCCACAAAGCCCCGGCAGCTCTCCAGCCCGGCTTCGCCGAGCCGCCGCCCCTGCACGCTGGTGAGCGGCAGGAAAGTCGCGCGGCCGCCGCCGCTGCGCTTGAGATAGTCAATTGCCGCCTTGGCGTCCTGCTCGCTGGATACCACGAGCTGCTGCATCGCGCCGCCCAAGGCAATCTCGATGGCAACGGTATAGGCGTCCTCGGTGCGGATCAGGCGGGAAACCGGCCCGTGGATGCCGCGCAGCGCACCGCGCTGCGACTGCTGCATCACAAGGCGGACGGACTTCTGATAGCTGTCGAAATCCCGCTCCATCGCCTGGAATACGCGCACCTTTGCGGAAATTCCGTCCAGCTGCGCGGTCTGCTGCCGCAGCTGCGCGTCCAAATCGTCGCGCCGCTTGCAGCGGGTATTGAGCCGCAGGGTGTAGCCGGCGATGGCATTGTTCGCAGCGGTCACATCCTCCTGCGCCTGCTTCAGCTCGCGGCGGCAGCGGTCAAGCGCGCTGCGCGCCGCCTGCTCTCTTTCGCACCCCGCGTCGAGGTCGACCTGCAATTCCAAATCGCGCACATTCGCGCGCTCCATCGCCTCAGCGAGGGAATTGCGCTCCGCCTCGCGCCCGGCGCTGTCGGCCACCAGTGAGTTCTGCCGGCCACGCAGCTCCAGAAACTGCTTGGTTATGCCCTGCGCCGAGGCGGTTATGGCAGAAAATTCCTGCTGCGCGTCGCCAAGCTCCGCCCTCTTGCCCGAAAGGGACTCCCCAATCGCGGCAATCTGGCACTCGGCCGCGGAAATCTGCTCGGCCAGGCTCCCCGCGCGGCTCTCGCTGCCCTTGCGCTCCTGCTCAAGGCGGGCGATATTGGCGCTGTGATTCTCCACATTCCCGCGCAGGACGGCCACCTGCCCGTCGAGCTGCTGATGCGTGGCCTCCAGCAGATTCACCTTTTCGCGGGCGGTATCCAGCTCGCCGTCCTTTTCCCGCAGGGCGGCGGCGAAATCCTCCGCGCGCGCATAGAGCTTCTCCAAATCCTCGTGCGCCTGCTTCAGCACGAAAGCCGCGGAGGCATAGTCCTCCTCCGCCTTTTTTGCGGCGGCGCCGAGCTTATCGAGGCTTTCCAGCCACAGCGCAACCTCCGCACTCTGCAATTCGTCCTTGAGCGCGAGGTACTGCTTGGCCTTCTCGGATTGCTTCTTCAGCGGCTCCAGCTGCAGCTCCAGCTCGGAGACCTTGTCCCCGATGCGCAGGAGGTTGTCCTCCGTCTTGGCCAGCTGCCGCTCGGTTTCCTCCTTGCGGTGGCGGTACTTGGAAATCCCGGCGGCCTCCTCGAAAATCTCCCGGCGGTCGCCGCTTTTCAGGGCGAGGATCTCGTCGATCCGCCCCTGCCCGATGTTGGAGTAGCCCTCCCGGCCGAGGCCGGTATCCATGAACATCTCGTTGATGTCCCGCAGGCGGGCGGACTGGCGGTTGATATAGTACTCGCTGTCCCCGGAGCGGTAGTAGCGCCGGGTAACCATCACCTCGTCCGCGTCGTATAGAAGGGCGCGGTCGGAATTGTCCAGCGTGAGCGTCGCCTCCGCAAAGCCGAGCGCGGGGCGCTTCTGCGTGCCGCCGAAGATGACATCCTCCATCTTCGCGCCGCGCAGCGTCTTGGTGCTCTGCTCGCCAAGGACCCAGAGGATTGCATCGGAAATATTCGATTTTCCCGACCCGTTTGGGCCGACAATGGCAGTGATTTCGTCGCCGAAGCGAATCAGCGTCTTATCCGGGAAGGACTTAAATCCCTGCACCTGCAACGATTTTAGATACACGGCAAAACCTCAAAGAAAAATCTATCGCTTTATTATAGCCTCTTTTGTGTGCAAATGCAAGAATTTCTTTTTCATTTTGCGCGAAAAGGAAATTTCAACCGGCGCGCTTGCTTTTCCCGCCTGAATCTGCTATACTCTTGCCAGAAGGAGGGATGCGCCATGCTGGAAGGCTGCCAGGGGAAGCCCCGAACCCCCACCATCATCGAGAAAATCTGCCCCGTATGCGGCAACCTGATCGAGATGTTCTCGATAGACACGCAGATGGCCTGCGAGGTCTGCGGCTTCGTTGCCTATAACGAT
Source organism: Bacillota bacterium (assembly GCA_021200975.1). Classification (GTDB taxonomy): domain Bacteria; phylum Bacillota; class Clostridia; order Oscillospirales; family Oscillospiraceae; genus Faecousia. Next base: position 22,199 of record JAJQFT010000109.1, read on the forward strand.
TCACTCAGCTGCGTGCAGTGGTGCAAATATGCCAAGCAATGCGTGGGCGAGGAAATGTACGCGCACATGATGGAGATCGCGGCGAACCAAAAGAGGAGAGAAGCGGAATGATTCGGAAAATCGTGAAAATCGACCGGCAAAAATGCAACGGCTGCGGCCTGTGCGTGCGCACCTGCCACGAGGGCGCCATCGCACTGGTAGACGGCAAGGCGGCGCTGACGCGGGAGGCCTCCTGCGACGGATTGGGCTACTGCCTGCCCGCCTGCCCCGCCGGGGCGATTTCCTTTGAGGAACGGGAGGCTCCCCCCTGCTGCAAAGTCGAACCCGGCCCGCAGCGGCAATGGCCGGTTCAGCTCCGGCTTGCTCCGGCGCAGGCGCCGCACTACGCGAACGCGCATCTGCTGATTGCCGCCGACTGCACGGCCTACACCCGCGAAAGCTTCCACAGCGATTTCCTGCGCGAGCGGGTAGCGCTGGTCGGCTGTCCGAAGCTCGACAGCGTGGATTACAGCGAGAAGCTTGCCGCTATTTTCACACAAAACGACCCCGCCTCCGTCACCCTCGTGCGGATGCTTGTTCCCTGCTGCGGCGGCTTGGAGGTGGCGGTGAAGCGGGCAATCGCGGCAAGCAGGAAAAAGCTGCCGCTGCGAATCGTGACGCTCTCTACCGGCGGTGAAATCATCAACGAGCGAAGCATCCGCTCCGCGCAATAAGCTTAGCGCCGCCCCGTGCGGCGCGCGTATTTTTTGCTCCCTTTTGGACATCCTGAGGGAGAAATGAGGGATGCCGGATGCAATCGATTTGGGAGGACGCGCCGATGCCGCGCTTCCCCGCGCTGGAGCGGGACATCTGCACCGACACGCTGGTAATTGGCGGCGGCCTTTGCGGCCTGCTCTGCGCTCATGCGCTCACGCAGGCGGGCGCGGACTGCGTGACCGTAGAGGCAGGCAGCGTGTGCAGCGGTGTGACGGGTCGCAGCACCGCGAAAATCACCTCCCAGCATGGGCTTTGCTACCACACAATCGCCAATCGCTTCGGCCTCGCGGCGGCGAAGCAGTACCTGCAAGCACAGGATGCCGCCGTGCTGGAGCTATCGCGCCTATGCGCGCAAACCGACTGCGACTATGAAAGGCGCAGCCTGAGCGTATACAGTCTTCGCAGTCGTGCAGAGGCGGCGCAGGAGGCGGCGATTCTGGCAAAATTGGGGCGTCCGGCGGTCTTTTCCGAAACGGCTCCGCTTCCTTTCCCTGTAGCCGGGGTGGTGACGGTGGAGAATCAGGCGCAGTTTCACCCGCGTAAATTCGCCGCCGCGATCGCCGCGCCGCTGCGGATTTACGAGCGCACGAAGGTGCGCGCTCTTGTGGGAACCACGGCCGTGACGGACGGCGGAAGCATAAACGCAAGGAACATTATTGTCGCGACGCACTTTCCATTTCTCAATAAGCATGGTCTGTACCCGCTCAAGCTCTACCAGCACCGCTCCTATGTGCTGGCGCTGAAGGGCGCGCCGCAGCCGGACGGTATGTATGTTGACGCAGCGTCGAGCGGGCTGAGCTTCCGCGGCGCCGGAGAACTGCTCCTGCTGGGCGGCGGCGGGCACCGAACCGGCAAGAGCGGCGGCAACTGGGCGGCGCTGCGCAACTTCGCCGCGCGCTACGCTCCCCATGCCGAGGAGGTCTGCCACTGGGCGACGCAGGACTGCATGAGCCTCGACGGCCTGCCCTATATCGGCCGCTACAGCGCGCGCACCGAGGGGCTATATGTGGCGACGGGCTTTAGCAAGTGGGGCATGAGCTCCTCGATGGTAGCAGCTACGCTGCTGCGCGACCTGCTGCTAGGGAGGCAAACGCCCGCCGCACGGCTATTCGACCCCTCGCGCAGCCTCCTGCATCCGCAGCTGGCAGTCAACGCATGGGAGTAGGCGCTGGGACTGCTGAATCCTAGCGGCAGGCGATACCCACACCTCGGCTGCGCGCTGAAATGGAATGCGGCCGAGCACAGCTGGGACTGTGCCTGCCACGGCTCACGCTTTGGCGAGGACGGGCGGCTGCTCAACGGCCCCGCGACCGACGGCTGCCGGAAGCTCTAAAGCGCCCAGAATCGAAAGGAAATGCCGGGGATTTTGCCCCGGCATTTCTTGGTTGGGATTTCCCCGCGCGCCGCGCGGGGCAGGCTTATTCCTCAACGCCGAACCAATCCATTGCGTCGAGGATCTCCTGCCCGCGGGCGGTCAGCGCGACGCTGCCATGCACCGGCGCGGCCGCATAGGTTGGGCAGCGCAGGTCCTTCAGAGGCTGGTCGTAGTCGATGCTCACGAAGCCCCGCTTTTCTAAGCATTGCAGAGCGAGGGTGTAATCAAAGCGTTCGTCCTCGCGGTAAATCGGCTCGCCCGAATCCGCGCGGCGCGAAACAGGCAGGAAGGCAATCTCGGCAAGCCGGCGCAGCAGGACAATCTCCCCCTCGCCGAGCACATAGGCCCCGCCGCAGCTGCCGCAGCAGGTGCCGGAGCAATTATCACAATTCGGCATTTTCTTCCTCCATCAGAGCGGCCTCGCGCCCCTGGCAGGTGAATACAATCACCTGCTTGGAGGCGGAAACCTCTTTTAATACCTCCAATGCCCGCCGCAGGCGGACATCGTCAAAGCGAACAAGCGCATCGTCGAGAATCAGCGGCGCATCGGGCGTCAGCTCCTCGGCAACCGCCATGCGCAGAGCAAAGTAGAGCTCGTCCACTGTGCCGTCGCTGCGCCACAGGCTGGGGCGCAGGGTATCCTCGTCGGCGGCCGCAGTTTGCAGCGACAAATCATCGCGCAGAAGCAGACGCGGATACTTCCCATCCGTCAGGCGGCTGAAGAGCGCCTGGCAGCGCTTGGCAATGCGCGGCGCAAAGCGCCGCTGAAGCTCGGCGGAGGTCTTGGACAGGGCGTTCTGCGCAATCTCTAAGGCGGCATAGGTATCCTCCAGCCGCGCAATGCGCGCATTTACCTCCCGCAGCTCGCGGCGAAGCGCGTCCTCGTCCCCCAGCGCATCCGCGCGCCCCTGATTCTGCCCCAGCGCCTCATGCAGCTGACGCATCTCCAGCCGCGCGTCGCGCAATAGCGTTTCGGTTTCCTCCCGGCTCTCGCTGCGCAGATCCGGCGCGGGGGCGGGCGGCTGCGTTTCCGCCATGCCGCGCAGCGCCTCGTAGTGTGCGAGCGCGCGCTGCGCATCCCGCTGCGCGTCCGCAAGTGCGTCCCACGCGGACAGCTCCTCGCGCCGTGCCTCAACCGCCTCGCTCAGCTCCCCGCCTCCGGCATAGGCCGCGGCGCGTGCCGAGAAGGACGAGCTTCGCTCCTCACGCTCCCGCGCGGCCTTCTCGTAGGCCGCATACGCCTCGCGGTAGCGCGCAAGCTGCTGCCGCACGCGCGCGGCGTCCGCCTCCCAGCCATCGGCGGGAAGATCGGCGTACTTCGCGCATACAGCCTGCTCCTTCGCCCTAAGCGCGGCATTTTCCTTCCGAATCGCGGCCGCCTGCGCCGCCGCGGCAATGCCCAGCAGGCATCCGGCCGCAAGGCTCGCCCATCCCCAGAGAAGCTGCGCGGCCAACAGGGCCACGCCGAACACGGTCAGCACCGCAGCAGCGGCGGGAAGGGCAAAATTTGTCTTTCTTACGCGCGAGCGCAGCTCCCGCACAGCGTCGCGGTCGGCCGCGACGACGCGGATCGGGTCGTCGGAACCATAGCGAGCGGGGATGTTCGGCTCGGCCGGCACCGGAATGGCGGCGGCGTTCTCCGCCGCGATTGCCTGCTGCTCGCGCAGCAGCTCCTGCCCCTCGCGCAGCGCCGCAAGTCCCTCCTCCCGCGCCGGGAGCGAGGCGCAGCGCGCCTGTAATTGCCGCAGGCGATCTTCCGCCTCGCGCTTTTCCGCTTCTGCCGCCGCAACCTTGTGCGCGCTTTCGAGCGAAGCGGCATAGCGCAGCGCCATGCGATGATTTTCCAGCTGCTCCACGCGGTTGCCAAGCTCGCCGAGCCGCGAGCGCAGCGTCTCCCGCTCGCGCGTGAGGCGCGAAAGCTCATCGAGCTGCTCGTGCAGCGTACGGCGCTGCTCCTCCGCCTGCGGAAGGAGGCCGCTGCGGTTGTAGCGGCAGCGGTTTTTCAAATCCTTGAGATTCTGCGCCAGCTTATCCGCCGCGCCGCTCTCGTCGCCGGTGGTGACAAGGCTATTGAGCCGACGGCGAAGCGCGTCGTCTTGGCTCACGGGCAGGTCGGAAAAGCGCAGGAAACCCGCCCGCGTGAACACGCTGCGCTCCACGCCAAGCAGTTTCTGGCCGCAGTTGGCGGCGGTAAGCTCCGGAATTTCCACCCCGGTGGCGGTTTCGTAGGCATGAAAGTCGCCCATTGGGATCCGGCCGGTGCTGCGCCGCTCGATGGTGATGTCCCGCCCCTGCCAGCTCAGCTCGATGCGCCCGGACATGGGCGCACCCGACCACGGGGCATAATGCTCCTTATCCGCCAGCACGCCCTTGGCGGAACGCGCGCGGGTATCCAGCCCATAGAGCATATTCACAAGGAAAGCGCACCACGTGGACTTTCCCCATTCGTTCGGCGCGCTGACAAGATTCAGCCCCTCGTGGAGGTGCAGCGTCTCATGCTCCAATTTGCCAAAGGTGGCAGTCATCGAATAGAGAATCATGGCAGCTCCACCTCCTGCCCATCGAGAATCTGCCGGGAGATCCGCGCGGCAAGCCGCACGCGCCGCCGCAAATCCTCGCTCTGGGTATCGAGCCCGCTTTGCAGCAGTGCGAAATACATCCCCTCCATGCTATCCTCCCCGGTGCAGGCCCAGAGGTCGGCCTCCGGCACGGTGCGGTCGCGCAGCTCCAGATGCGGCAGCTGCGGGAAACGGGCAGCAATTGCCGCAAGGTCAAGCGGCGCGCTGTAGCCGGTGAAGGTCAGGCGGTAAAAATCGTCGCTCGCCACCGGCGGGAGACGGCTCTCGGCGGCGGCAAGGGCGTCGTCCCCCGGCTCCACCGACAAATCGTGAAAGCGCAGGGTATTCAGCGGGCGCAGCTCGGCGCGCGCCTCGCCCGGCTCCAGCTCCACCAGCAGCACACCGCCCGCGCCGTCCTCGTCGAAGCCGCGGCTCATCGGGCAGCCCGGCCACGCGCAGAGCGTCCCTCCCGCGCAGAAGCGGTCTGCCCTGTGGATATGCCCCAGCGCAAGGTAGTCCAGCCCCGAGCCGCGCACCTGTGCCTGCGAAACCGGGCAATAGGGCGAGGAGGTTTTGGTCGCGTCGCCATGGAGCAGGCCAATGCAAAACTCCTGCTCGCTCTGCGCGCGGAAGCCGCGCAGCAGGCCGGGGCAGTCCATCGCGGTGTAGCCCGCGCCGAATACCTCGCACGCCAGCTCCGGGAATACGAAGCTGGAAATGCTCGGCTTCTGGAAAATATGGACATTTTCCGGCCACTTCTCGAGAAAATAGGGGCTTTTCTCGCCAAAATAATCGTGATTTCCCGGGCTGATGACCACCTGCGCGCCGCAGTCGGCAAGCGCGGTGGAAACGAGCCGGAAGGTTTCGCGCGAATAGGCACCGTCAAAGAGGTCCCCGGCAAGCAGCAATAGCTCGCAGCCTTCCGCGCAGCAGAGCGCGGCAACCTTCTCCGGGATTTTTTGCAGCTCGCGGCGCAGGAGCTGCGCCTCGGCCTCCGCGCGGCCGGTGAAGGGCGAGTCCAGATGCCAATCAGCAGAATGCAGGATTTTCAGCATATATCCATCCTTTCCGCGCAGCGACAGCGACCGGTGGAGGCATCAACCGTGAAAACCGCGGCCTCCAGCTTTGTCGGCCCGTCCGCCCAGCGGTAGCGCTCGGTCAAATCGCCGCGAAAGCGCGCGACCGAAAGCTCCGGCCGGATGCCCAGCACGGAAACGCTCGGCCCGGTCATGCCGAGGTCGGTGACATAGCCCGTGCCGCCCGGCAGAATCTGCGCGTCCGCAGTGGGCACATGGGTGTGCGTTCCCCAAACGGCGGAAACGCGCCCGTCGAGCAGGTAGCCCATCGCAAGCTTCTCGGAGGTAGCCTCGGCGTGAATCTCCACCAGAATCACATCCGCGTCGATTTTTTTCAGAATTTTCTCCACCAGCAGAAAGGGATTATCGGGCGTGTAGTCCATGTGCACGCGCCCAAGCAGGTTGATCACCGCGACCCGGCCGAAGCGGGTATCGAACACGCCCCAGCCCTCACCGGGCGTCTGCGGCGGGAGGTTCGCGCCGCGCAGAAGCGCGCGGTGCTCGTCGATATAGGGCACGATCTCCCGCCGGGCGAAGGCGTGGTTGCCGAGCGTGACCACATCCGCGCCGGCCGCATAAAGCTCCTCCGCCTGCCCGGGGGTGATGCCCACAACGCTGGCGTTTTCCCCATTGACCACCACGAAATCCGCCCCGCAGCGCTTACGTGCGGCGGGCAGGCTCCTGCGGATGCGCTCAAGCCCCGGCGCGCCGACCACATCGCCGACGGCCAAAATTTTCATATCCATGCTTCGTCCTCCTGTGTGGGCAGGCTTTTTTCATATTCGGAGGCCGTGATGCCAAAGACCTCCTTAAACTGCCGGGAAAAGTGATGCACCGTGGAATAGCGCAGAATGGAAGCGATTTCGGTAAAATTCCTGCCGCCCTCGCGAATAAGGCGCTTGCCCTCCTCGAGCTTCCGGCGACGAATCCATTCCGCCGGAGAAACGGAGAGGTGCTTGCGAAACAGCGCCGTGAGGTAGCTCGGGCTCAGGCCGCAGTGCGCGGCAAGCTCCGGCACGGATAGCTTGTCCAGAATATGCTGCTCGGCATACTCGTGCGCGCGCAGAATCAGACCGCATTCCTTCGGCAGAGGGGTATCGACCTGCTTGCGCGCGGCGGCAACCAGCTGCAGCGTGAGCAGGGCGGCGAGCGCATCGAGCGAGAAGGGGTCGTGCATAGCGATTTCCGCGAGGATATTTTCGGCATTTTTCAGCGTTTTTGGCTGATTTTTGAGCAAATCCAGCCCCTCGCCCTCCACCGTCAGGTTCACAAGCAGGTAATCCGCGCCGCCCGATAGCGGCGCATAGAGCAGCCGCCACTGCCCAGGCGCGCACAGCAGATACTCGCCGGCGCGCAGGCAATGCTCCTGCCCGTCCACCACGGCATAGAGCATCCCTGCGTCCACATACAGCCATTGGCCGCGCGCAAGCCGCTCGCCGGGGCCAAATGCGCCCGCAGGGGCGCTTTCCCAACTCGACGAGGCAATATCGGAGATAAACAGGCAGCGATTCATAGCTTCCTCCAAAAAAATGGTGGGGATCACCGTATCCCCACCATTATAGCGCAAAAAGTAGAATTTTGCAAACATTATCTTTGATATTCAAATTCCAGATCATAGATATCCACGGTGTCGCCGTCGCGGATACCCATTGCCTCCAGCCGGTCGAACAGGCCTACCTTGCGAAGCATCTGGTCGAAGTAATTGCGCGACTCGTAATCGTCGAAGCGAATGTTGTCCACCAGACGGCTGAGCCACACGCCGGTGACGACCCACGTCGAGCCGAGATGCTCGATTTCAAACTCGGTGGGGTCAACGGGCGCAGCAAGCTCGTCGATGAAGTCCGGCTCGTACATCGTGATTGGCGGCAGGGTGCGCAGCCGCTCGGCCACCGCGCGCATAAGCGCGCGCGTCCCCTGCCCCGTCCCAGCGGAAATCTCATAGAGCGCGCAGCCCGCCGCCTCCACATGCGCGCGCAGGCGCTGCAAATTGTCGGAATCCGGCGCGAGCAAATCGCACTTATTGGCAGCGACCAGCATTGGCCGCTCGGCAAGGTCAGCGCTGTAATGGGCAAGCTCCTCACATATGGCGTCAAAATCCGCCACCGGGTCGCGCCCCTCCATGCCGGATACATCCACCACATGAACCAGCAGGCGGCAGCGGTCAATATGCCGCAGGAAGTCGTGCCCCAGCCCCGCGCCCTCCGACGCACCCTCGATGATGCCGGGGATATCCGCCATGACGAAGGAAACCCCCTCGTCCACATAGATGACTCCCAGATTAGGGAACAGCGTGGTAAAATGGTAGTTGGCGATTTTCGGGCGGGCATTGGAGGTAACGGACAGCAGGGTGGATTTTCCCACATTGGGGAAGCCCACCAGCCCCACGTCCGCCAAAAGCTTCAGCTCCAGAATCACATCGCGCTCCACGCCGCGAATCCCCGCCTTGGCGAAGCGGGGCACCTGCCGGGTGGGGGTGGCGTAGTGGGCATTGCCCCAGCCGCCCCGTCCGCCTTTGGCGATGACGAAATCCTCGCCGGTAGACATGTCCACGATGATTCGGTTGCTTTCGGCGTCGCGCACCACGGTACCGCGCGGCACCTGAATCACCAGCGGCTCGCCGCGCTTGCCGCTCATTTTCCGCCCTTGGCCATTCTCCCCGTTCTGCGCCACGTATTTGCGCTTGTAGCGAAAATCCAGCAGCGTGGACAGGTTGTCGTTCACCCGGAGGATGACGCTACCGCCATGGCCGCCGTCCCCGCCGTCCGGCCCGCCGGATGCCACATATTTCTCCCGGTGGAATGCCACCGCCCCGTCGCCGCCCTTGCCGCCGCAGACGGTGATGCGCACTTTATCTACAAACATGGTCAAATTCCTCCTGCGTGTCGTTGCACTCCGCCGGGTGCCAGACGGTCTGGTTTTCCACTTCCATGGTCATGGTGTCCACGTCCAGGATGTGGATGCTGCATTTATCCGCGGCGGCGGTGCTGTTCTGGTTGCTCCAGTGCTGGTTCTTCACCAGGGCGTAGAGCGCCGCGATATGGAGGTCCGTCCGCTGCCGGAGGTATTCCGACGTGCATCTGGCCTGGGCATGCCCCTCCGGCTGCAGGCCGTAGCGGCTCCAGCCGCCCCGGCGGGTTTCATCGTCCTGCCCGTGGCGCACAAAAATGATCCGCATATTGCCGCTGCCTCCTATGCCGCCTGATCTTCGGAAATTTCCGGAAAAAAGCAGCCGCTTCGTCCAAGCGGCTGCTTTCCTTGCCTTTTACTGCTCGGCGTACACAGAGCACTGCTTGCGATCCTTGCCCTTGCGCTCGAACTTGACCTTGCCATCGACCAGCGCGAACAGAGTATCGTCGCTGCCGATGCCGACGTTGGCGCCGGGATGGATGTGGGTGCCTCTCTGGCGAACCAGAATGTTGCCGGCTAAAACGTACTGCCCGTCGGCACGCTTCACGCCCAGGCGCTTCGACTCGGAATCACGGCCGTTCTTGGTGGAGCCGCCGCCCTTGTGGTGCGCGAAGAACTGAATACCAATTTTCAGCATGGTGTTACACCTCCAAAACTTCGATATAATCGGGATAATCATCCCGCAGGCTGCACAGCGTCAAAAGCATTCCGGCAAGTACTGCCTGCACGCTTTCCTCCTCATCGCAGGATGCGGGGAGTGTCAGGGTGACGGAGGTATCCTCCTCCCTGACCCGAACCTTGGCCTGCGCGCCGCAAACCTCGTTCACGGTGGCCTCGGCCATGGTAACAGCGGTCGAAACGGCGGCGCACACGATGTCACTGCCCGCCTCAGCGTAGCCGCTGTGCCCGGAAACGGAGAACCCGGTGATCCTCTCGCCCTCGGTGAAAAATTCGACCCTTGTCATCTTACAGCGCGATCTTGGTGATTTCCACCTTGGTATAGGGCTGGCGATGACCGATTTTCTTCTTCTCGTTCTTCTTGGCCTTGTACTTAAGGATGTAGAGCTTCTTGCCCTTGCCATTCTTCACGACCTTGGCCTCGACGCTCGCACCGTCCACGGTGGGCGTGCCGAACTTGGAATTCTCGCCGTCAATCACGACCAGAACCTCGCCAAAGGTGACGGTTTCCTCCGCCTCAACGCCGAGCTTCTCCACGTAAATCACGTCGCCCTCGGAAACCGTGTACTGCTTCCCGCCGGTTGCGATTACTGCTTTCAATTTGTTCACCTACTTCAATTTTGTAGTCTCGCTTGGAAGGCGAAGCGCGTGCGCTTTCTTGCAGCCTTTTCAATGCGGTTTGTCTATTTTAGCAGAAAGCGGCAGGAAAGTCAAGCATTATTTTCACCTTTTTGCCGTTTTTCCGGCGTCCGCTCAAACATTGAACAGGAAGTTGACAATGTCCCCATCCTTCATCACATAATCCTTGCCCTCGCTGCGCACAAGCCCCTTTGCCTTGGCCGCGGCCATGCTGCCGCTCTGGCGCAGGTCGTCGAAGGCAATCACCTCGGCGCGGATGAAGCCGCGCTCGAAATCGGTATGGATTTTTCCTGCCGCCTGCGGCGCCTTAGTTCCCTTCTGAATGGTCCATGCGCGGCATTCGTCCGCCCCGGCGGTGAGGAAGGAAATCAGCCCGAGCAGGGTATAGCTGGCCTGAATGAGCTTATCCAGCCCAGATTCCTCCACGCCCAGCTCCTGCATAAACATCGCCCTCTCCTCCGGGTCGTCCAGCTCGGCGATGTCGGCCTCCAGCTTCGCGCAAATCGGAATCACCTCGCTGCCCTCCGCGTCCGCCAGCGACTTTACCGCGCGGTAGTAGGCGTTGCTTTCGGCGCTCCGCACCTCGCTCTCGCTCATGTTGGCGACGTAGATGGTCTTTTTCAGCGTCAGCAAATCCGAGGCGGCGATGATATCCATCTCGTCGTCCGTGCCGTCGAAGGTTCGGGCAAGCTTCCCGGCGTTGAGATGCGCGAGCAGGCGCTCGAGCACCTGTGCCTCCCTGAGGCACTTCTTGTCGCCACCCTTGGCGGCCTTCTGGCACTTGTCCACCCGCCGCTCAACCATCTCCAGATCCGCCATCACAAGCTCGAGCTGGATGATCTCAATATCGCGCAGCGGGTCGGTGCCGCCCTCGACATGGGTGACATTGGCATCGTCGAAGCAGCGCACGACGTGCACAATCGCGTCGGTATTGCGGATATTGCTCAGGAACTTATTGCCAAGCCCCTCTCCCTTGCTTGCACCCTTTACAAGCCCCGCGATATCCACAAATTCGATGACGGCCGGGGTGGTTTTCTTGGGCTTATGGAATTCCGAGAGCCATTGCAGCCGCGCATCCGGCACGCTCACCGCGCCAACATTGGGGTCGATGGTGCAGAAGGCGTAGTTATCCGCCGGGACGCCTGCGTTGGTGATAGCGTTGAACAGGGTCGATTTACCCACATTGGGCAGCCCCACGATTCCTAGTTTCATATTGCTTCCGATCTCCTAACGATTCAAATCCTTGCGCCGAGCTGCGGCGCGCAGCACGTTTCCTTTATTATAGCACAGGGCGCGGCATTTCTCAAGCGCGGATTCCTCTTTTTTCGCAATTCTCTGGCGGGAAAGCCGGCGGCGCTTGCTTTTCGCGCCGCAATATGGTATACTGTAGGTACTGAAAATTACGAGAGGAGGGGCAGACGATGCCGCTGCAAATTGTCCGAAACGACATCACCAAAATGCAGGTTGACGCCATCGTAAACGCCGCCAATCCCTCCCTTTTGGGCGGCGGCGGGGTGGACGGCTGCATTCACCGTGCCGCCGGGCCGGAGCTGCTGGCCGAATGCAAGGCCCTCGGCGGCTGCGATATCGGCAGCGCGAAAATGACGCTCGCCTATCGGCTCCCGTGCAAGCACGTCATTCACACGGTTGGCCCGCAGTATATCGACGGCCGTCACGGTGAGCGCGCGCTGCTTGCCTCCTGCTACCGCGCCTCCCTCGTGCTGGCACAGCAGGCCGGCTGCGGCACAGTCGCTTTCCCGCTGATTTCCTCCGGCGTCTATGGCTACCCGAAGGAGGAGGCGCTGGAGGTCGCCGTGGATTCCATCCGCGCCTTTTTGGAGGAAAACGAGCTGACCGTCTACCTCGTCATCTTCGACAAGAAGGCATTCCAGATTGGCAAACAGCGCTTTTCGGACATTGCCGCCTTCATTGACGACCACTATGTAGCCGCGCATACCGATTCGCGCGCGGAGCGGCTGCGCCGGAATCCGCTTGCCCGCCGGAACGCGCCGGAGGATGCCTTCTTGGGCTCCGCCGCCCCGCGTCCGTGCGCCGCGCCGATGCAGGCGGCTTCGCTGGACGAGGCTGTGCGGCAGCTGGACGAGAGCTTTTCCGAGATGCTGCTGCGCAAGATTGACGAGAAAGGGCTGGCCGACGCGCAGGTGTACAAGAAAGCAAACATCGACCGCAAGCTTTTCTCCAAAATCCGCAGCGACGCGCACTACCGCCCCAGCAAGCCCACGGCAATCGCCTTTGCCATCGCGCTGGAGCTGCCGCTGGACGAAACGCGGGAGATGCTGATGAAGGCGGGCTACGCCCTTTCCCGCAGCAACAAATTCGATGTGATTATCGAGTACTTCCTCCGCCGCGGGAACTACAACATTTTCGAGATTAACGAGGCGCTGTTCGCCTTCGACCAAAATCTGCTGGGCGCATAGCGCTCGCGCTGCCGAAGTGGACACGCAAAGCAAGAGCAGCCCACGAAAGGGGCTGCTCTTGAATTATGGTGGACCTGAAGAGACTCGAACTCTCGACCTCTCGGATGCGAACCGAACGCTCTCCCAGCTGAGCTACAGGCCCATGCGAAGCACATTGCAGATTATATCGCCAAATTTCAAATTTGTCAAGCCCCAGAAAAGAAATTCTTAAAAATTGCAAACAGGTTCTTGCTTTTTTCGCGCATATACCTTATAATAAGGATAATCCACAAACTGAAAGGAAGGGATTCTCATGGATGAAGAAACTCGCCCCGTCAATCCTCGCAGGCGGCGGAAGTCCAAAATGGAAATTTTTAAGGAAGCCTACCTTCCCATCATCATTATCGCGCTTACCGCGCTGATGATTTTCATTTTCTTTGTTGGCTCTCTGGTCAAGGCCATCTGGCCCTCCACTCCCAGCGTAGATGAGACCGGCAGCTCCTCTTCCGAGCCGAGTGAAGACGCCTATGCCGCGGAGATCGACTCGCTGCTCGCGCAGGCAGCCGCGCTGGCCGAGAATTACGAATATCAGGCGGCGGCCGACCTGATTGACACCTTCTCCGGCGACCTGAGCGCCTACCCCGCACTGCTGGCGGCGCAGCAGGAATACCTGCAAATGGAAAGCAACATGGTCACTTGGACGCCTGAGCAGGTCACCTGCCTGTCCATGAACATGCTGATCGTCGACCTTGAGACTGCGCTGAGCGATGCGGAATACGGCACCTCCTACAATAAGAATTTCATCACCGTGGACGAATTCTCCGCGATTCTCGAGCAGCTCTACGACAACGGCTACATCCTCGTGAATATCACGGACTATGCCTCCTGCACGACGGACGACAGCGGCCATATCACCTGCGAGGCGGTGGAGCTCCGCCTGCCGGTCGGGAAGAAGCCGCTGGTGCTGATTGAGACGAATGTCAACTACTACTCCTACATGGTGGACGCTGACCGCGACGGTGTGGCGGACGCTGGCGGGGACGGCTTCGCGAGCAAGATGCTCATCGCCGAGGACGGCTCGATTACCTGCGAGCGCACGGATAGCGATGGCAATGTAACCACCGGCGCATACGATGTTGTGCCGATTCTGGACGCCTTCATCGCCGAGCATCCCGACTTCTCCTACCGCGGCGCGAAAGCCGTGCTGGCCTTCTCCGGCTACGACGGTGTGTTTGGCTACCGCACAAATGCGGACGTTGCCACCACCCTTGGCGAGGAATTCTACAATTCTGAGGTCGCCGCGGCGACGGAGCTTGCCGCTGCGCTGAAGGAAGACGGTTACGTTCTCGCCTGCTACACCTACAGCAATACCGATTACTCGCTCAAGAGCGCATCGGAAATCCAGAGTGAGATCCGTTCCTGGGAGGCCGAGGTCACCCCCATCGTCGGCGAGATTGACCTGTTCGTCTTTGCCCGCAACGAGATTGAGGATTATACCGACTCGAAGTTCAACGCCCTCTCCAATGGCGGCTACCGCTACTTCGTCGGCTTCGGCAGCAGCGTGACCGGCGCGGAGATTGGCGAAGGCTACTTCCTGCAAAAGCGCGTAAATATTACCGGCTCAGGGCTGTACAACACGCCCAGCCTCTACAGCGATTGCTTCTCGGCCTCGACTGTGATCGACTCCGCCCGCGGGGAAGTCCCCGTGGCATAGCGCAAGAAAAGAATCGATGCCCGGCGCGGAATTCGCGCCGGGCAGATTTTTCGGGCGGCTCCAAAATAGAGCCGCCCGGATTGTTATTCATTCGTTACCCGGAGCATGACCCCAACGGTTTTGAAGATAAGCTTCAAATCCAGCCACAGGCTGCGGGTTTGGATGTACTGCACGTCGAGCGCGACCCACTCGTCGAAGCTCAGGTCGTTCTTGCCCGGGGTGGTCTGCCAGATGCAGGTGATGCCCGGCTTCACGGCGAGGCGCAGTCGCTGCTCGGGCGTGTACTCCGCGACCTCGGCGGGAAGCGGCGGCCGGGGGCCGACGACGCTCATCTGTCCAAGCAGAACGTTCACGAACTGGGGCAGCTCGTCAAGGCAGGTTCTGCGCAGCAGCTTGCCAACGCGGGTAATGCGCGGATCGTCGTGAATCTTGAAGGCCGGGCCGGTCATCTCGTTGCGCTCCATCAGCTCGGCGAGGTGCTTATCCGCATCCTTGCGCATACTGCGGAACTTATAGATGGAGAATTCCTTCCCGCCCTTGCCGCAGCGCTTTTGCCTGTAGATGGGGCCGGCATGCGGGTCGTCCAGCACGACGGCCAGCCCAATCAGCAAAAGCACAGGGCTTAGTAGAACCAGCACCGCAAGGGAAAAGAATATATCCGCCGTGCGCTTGATAACGCGGTAAACCGCGCCGCCACTTACGGCGCTCTCGGACTGTCGGGTTTGCTCGGCCTGAGGCTGCTCCAATTGCTCGAGCCGCTCCGGTGTCGCTGCTGCAGTAGGCATTGCCAAATCTTCCTTTCTTCCACCGGTGAGAGGGCGCAGTACCCCCCAACGTGTGCCTTCCTATTATACTACAGCCGCACGGAAATTGCAATAGAAACTTCGTTTTTTATTAACAAATTTTCCCCTCGACGCCATAATTTCTTTGTGGAATACGGAAAATTTGATAAGTATGCAGCATTCCCCGCCGCCGCTCAGCCGATTGGCACGATGGGCAGCTCCAAGCTGCCGCCGGAGG
>JAJQFT010000067.1 GCA_021200975.1 Bacillota bacterium
CCCCCCCCCCCCCCCCCCCCCCCCCCCCCCCCCCCCCCCCCCCCCCCCCCCCCTGCCTATAAATTTGCCCGGCGCGGAAAAACAGCGAGTTTTTATTACAAATACGCCAGCTGGCAAATTCGCCCTTGCAATTTGCATGGCTTCGTGATACAATCTCCATAGGGAAGCAATTCCCTGCGGAAAGAAAAAATTCAGAGGAAAAGGGGAACTACGATGACGGAAGAAGCGTATGGCATTTTATTTTTGATTGTGTATATGCTGGTTTTGCTCGCCAGCCTTGCGTTCGGGATCGCCTCCTATGTGCTCGGCTCGCTCGGCTATTTCACGATTGCCAAGCGGCGCGGGGTGAAGAATCCGTGGCTTGCATGGATTCCTTTGGGCAGAGATTGGATCGTTGGCTGCCTTTCCGACCAGTACCAGTATGTGGCCAAGGGCAAGCTCACCGGCCGCCGGAAGGTGCTGCTGGGCGTGGGGCTGGCCAGCGTGGCGCTTGCAGTTGTCTTTGCCATTGTATACGCGGTGACGTTGATGGGTATGGTCGGGATTCTGACGGACCCGCGGACATACCATATGAGCGAGGAAGAGGTGCTTTCCACCATTTTTGCGGGCGGTACGCTCGGTATCCTCGGCAGCCTCGCGATTGCCGCTGTGGCGTGCATTCTCAGCGTTGTGGATATGATTTTCTACTATATCAGTCTGTACGACGTGTTCCGCTCCTGCGACCCGGATAAGGCGGTGCTGTTCTTGGTGCTGAGCATTATCCTCTCTTGGCTCAGCCCGTTCCTTGTCTTTGCCCTGCGCAAGAAGGACGACGGGATGCCTGCCCCGGAGCAGCCGCAAATCGACCCGCCCGCGTATTCCGCCTGAGCCGCGGGAATCGCGAGCCATTCGGGAAGCCCGGAGCTTCCTTAGCATCCGAAAAAGCGGGGCCTGCTCCGGCAGGCCCCAATCGTATATTCTGGCAAAGGAGTCCTCCTCATGAAATGGAAACGAATCGCGTCCTACCTGCTCACCGCGCTGCTCTCCGTCACGCTCACGCTCGCGGCGGTCGTGGCCTATTGGAGCCTGTCGGGCTCCGGCTCGAAGCTCGAGCAGCTCGAGGCGCTGCTGCTTGAATGCTTTATCGGCGAGGCTGACCAGACCGCCATCGAGGACGCGGCGGCTGAGGCGATGGTGGACGCGCTGGGCGACCGCTGGAGCTACTATATCTCCGCCGACGACTATGCCAGCTACCAGGACAGCAAGAATAACAGCTATGTTGGCATCGGCATCACCATTCTCACCGCCGATACCGCCAGCGGCGTGGAGATTGCCGCGGTAACAGAGGGCGGCCCGGCCGAGGATGCGGGGCTGCAGGCGGGAGATGTGATTATTGAGGTGGACGGCGAGGACGTGCGCGGGCAGGACTACACCGTGACGCGCGACCTTATCCGCGGCACGGCGGGCACGATCGTGGAAATTGCCGTCGTGCGCGACGGGGAAACGCTGGCCTTTCTTGTGGAGCGGCGGAGCATCGCCACCGTGGTCGCGACCGGCACCCTGCTGGAGGGGCAGATCGGCTATATCACCATAGAGAATTTTAATTCCGGCTGCGCCAGTGAGACGATTGCCGCCATCGAGGAGCTGATCGAGGCGGGCGCGGAGAAGTTTGTTTTTGACGTACGGAACAATCCGGGGGGCTATGTGAGCCAGCTCGTCGAGCTGCTGGATTACCTCCTGCCTGAGGGCGACATCTTCATCAGCGAGGACTACCTGGGCAACCGCACCGTGGACAGCTCGGACGCCGACTTTTTGGACTACCCGATGGCGATCCTCGTCAATTCCGAGAGCTATTCGGCTGCGGAGTTTTTCGCTGCTGCCTGCCAGGAATATGAGGCGGCGGTGATTGTCGGCACGGTCACCTGCGGCAAGGGCTACTTCCAGCAGACCTTTGAATTCTCCGATGGCTCCGCTGTCGGCTTGAGCGTGGGCAAGTACTATACCCCCGGCGGCGTGAGCCTGATTGGCGTGGGCGTTACGCCCGATATTATCGTGGAGGTGGACGACGAAACCTTCTCCGCCATCTATTATGGCACCATCGAGCCGGAGGACGACCCCCAGCTTCAGGCTGCCATCGCCGCACTCAACGAGGAATAAACGAACGGCCTCCCGCTTCCGGGAGGCCGCTGTGATTTGCGCGCTTATTGGAACTGGGCGGCGTAGAGCTTATAGTAGAAGCCGCGCTGCGCCATGAGCGTTTCGTGCGTGCCCTGTTCGACCACGTCGCCGTGGTTGACCACCAGAATGTGGTCGGCGTTGCGGATGGTGCTGAGCCGGTGGGCAATCACGAAGCAGGTCTTGCCCGCCATCAGCTCGCGCATGGCCCGCTGCACCTGCCGCTCCGTGCCGGTATCGACGTTGGAGGTCGCCTCGTCGAGGATGAGCATCCGCGCGTCGTAGAGCATCGCGCGCGCGATCGTGAGAAGCTGCTTCTGCCCCTTGGAGATGTTGCCGCCGTCCTCAGAAATCACGGTGCTGTAGCCCTGCGGCAGGCGCATGATGAAGCCGTGGATGTGCGCGCTCTTTGCCGCCGCGACCACCTCCTCCATCGTGGCGTCCTCCTTGCCGTAGGCGATGTTGTCAAAAATCGTGCCGTGGAATACCCATGTATCCTGCAGCACCATCGCGTAGGCCTTGCGCACCGAGGCGCGGGTGTAGCCGTGGATTTCGCCGCCGTCCACGCGGATCTCGCCGCTGCTCGCGTCGTAGAAGCGCATCAGCAGGCTGATGATGGTGGTCTTGCCCGCGCCCGTGGGGCCGACAATCGCCACGGTTTTCCCGCTCGACGCGGCCAGCGAGAGGTCGTGCAGCACGATTTTGCCTGGGTCATAGCCGAATTGAACGTGCTCGAGCGTCACATCGCCGCGCACATCCTCGAGCTGCCGCGCGTCGGCGGGGTCGGCGGCCTCCTCTGGCGCGTCGAGCAGCGTGAAGATGCGCTCTGCCGCGGAGATGGCGGAGAAAATCTCGTTGACGACGTTCGCGATCTCGTTGATGGGGCCGGAGAATTTGCGGCTGTACAGCACGAACGAGGAAATCTTGTCGAGGCTCACCGCGCCGCGCATATATAGGATGGTGCCGAGCATTGCGATGAGCGCGAGCGAGAGATTGTTGATAAAGCTCGTGGTCGGGCCGATGGTGGAGCCGTAATACTCGGCGTCGTAGTAGGCGTCCACGGCCTCGGTGTTCACCCGGTCGAAGCGCTGGCAAACCTCGTCCTCATAGGCGTAGGCCTGAATCGTCTTCTGCCCGGAGAGCATCTCCTCTACGAAGCCGTTGAGCGCGCCGTAGCTTTTGGAGCGGCGGGAGTAGCGCGGGCGCATCTTCTTGCGCATATAGGCGGTGTAGCCGACGCACACGGGCACGGTCACCAGCACCACGATGCTCAGGGCGGGGGAGAGGTAGACCATCATCACGAACGCGCCCACGACGGTCACGAGGCTCGTCAGGATCTGCGTCACATCGGTCGCGATGCAGGTGGAAACCACGTCCACATCGTAGGATACGCGGCTGATGATGTCGCCCGCGGTGTTGTGGTGATAGTAGCTCACCGGCAGGCGCATGAGCTTGTCGAAAACGTCCTTGCGCATTTTCTGGGCGATCCACTTGCTCAGCGAGGTCATGACGATGTTGATTACAACCGTGAGAATGCTCGATGCCACATATACGAACAGCATCCGCTCGGCGTAGTAAAATACCATGTCGAAATTCACAAGCCCCGCGCCCGCATCCGCCTCATTGATGGCCAGCCCCGCGTAGCGCGGGCCCTGCAGCGCCAGCAAATTGCTCGCAAAGCTCAGCGCGATGGCCAGAAACAGCAGGTATTTGTACGACGCTAAGTACTTCAGCATCCGCAGCAGCGTGCCGCGCGTGTCCTTGGGCTTTGAGGATTGAAAATTCATCTTTCTTGCCATTGCTCATTCCCCCTCGCCCATCTGGGCCTCGTAAATTTCGCGGTAGGCCGGGCAGGATTCCAGCAGCTCGGCGTGCGTGCCGAGGCCGAGGATCTTGCCCTCTTGCAGCATCAGGATTTTGTCGAGCGTGAGGATGGAGCTCACGCGCTGGGCGATGATGATGGTCGTCGCCTCCCGGTAGTGCTCCCGGATGGCGCGGCGCAGCAGGGCGTCGGTCTTGTAGTCGAGTGCGGAGGAGGCGTCGTCCAGCACAAGAATCTCCGGCTTCGCCGCCAGCGCCCGGGTAATCAGCAGCCGCTGCTTCTGCCCGCCGGAGAAATTCGCCCCGCCGATGGCGGCGGCGTGCCGATAGCCGTCGTCGTACTGCTCGATAAATTCGGCGGCGCAGGCGTCCGCGGCGGCACGGGGAAGCACGCTGTCGGGCACATCGCGGCCGAAGCGGATATTTTCGGCGATCGTGTCGGCAAAAACCACATCGTTCTGGAAGACCACGCCGAACAGGCGGTGCAGCTCGTCCCGGTCATAGCTGCGCACGTCGCGGCCGTTTACGAAGATGTGCCCCTCGGTGGCGTCGTAGAAGCGCATCAGCAGGTTCACGATGGTCGTCTTGCCGCAGCCGGTCGCGCCGATGATGCCCAGCGAGCTGCCCTTGGCCAGCGAGAAGGAGATATCCTGCAGGCTCATCTGCCGCTCGCCCCCGGCGAACTGCGCGCTGGTGGCGGCGGTGCTGTTTTCACCGTAGCGGAAGCACACCTTGTCGAAGATGATGTGCCCGTCGCCGGGGCAGGGGGCGGCCTCGGCCGCGGGGATGGGCGTCAGATCCTCCGGGCAGTTGACCACGAGCGCGATGCGGTTGGCGGAGGCGTTGGCCTTTGAGAGCATCATGAAGATGCGGTTGAGCCCCATCGCGCCCTGCAGGATCATATTAAAATAGATAAGGAAGCTCAGGATCACGCCCGGCTTGGCCGCGCCGGCGTTCACGCGGTACGCGCCCACGATGACGACGATGGTCAGCCCCACGTTCAGGAAGAAGTTCATCACGGGGCCGGGCATGGTCATCACGATGCTGGCGGTGCGCTCCTGACGGGTCAGATCGCGGTTCGCCTGCGCGAAGCGGCGGCGCTCGTAGTCCTCCTTGGACAGCGCCTTTACCACAAGGATGCCCGTGATATTCTCGCGCATGATGCGCACGACGGTGTCGAGCCGCTGCTGCACCGCGTCGAACAGCGGGATGCCCTTCCACGAGATGAGCACTACGCACACGATTACGATTGGCGCGATCACGCATAGCACGGCGGCCATCGCGGGGTCAAGCGAGAGGGTCACCACGATGCCGCCCAGCAGCAGGATGGGCGCGCGCACGCCCATCGCGAAGATGGAGCGGATGAAGTTCTGGATGTTATAGCTGTCGGAGGTCATGCGCGAGGTGATGGAGGGCAGGCCGAAATCGTCCATCTGGCTGCCGGACAGGTTCACCGAGTGCCAGAAAAGATCCTTGCGGATGCGGTAGGTCGCATCCTTGGCGACGCCGGAGCTGCGCCGGTTGGCGAAAACGTTCAGCCAGCGGCAGGCCAGCGCGAGCACAATCATTACGATGCCCCACGCGACGGCGCGCCAGGCATCTCCGACCGGGGCGACCTCATCGACCATGTATTCGAGCACATAGGGCAGCAGCAGCTCCAGCAGGCTGCCCGCGAGCTTGACCAGCACGATGAAGCCCAAGTACCAGCCGTACTTTTTAAGGTAAGAAAAAATAAAACGCATGGTATCCCTCTCATATTTTTCAGACGATATTCATTAAGTTGTAATTATACCCTCTAGGAGGAAATTTTGCAAGCAAAATCTGCTTGCGTCGGGGCGAATTTCGTGCTATGCTGTAGGAAAATGGGGGAAGGAGCCGGATATGCTGGGCTATGAAAATTGTGCGCTCTGCCCGCGAAAATGTTATGTAAACCGCTTAGCGGGGGAGCGGGGCTATTGCGGCTGCCCGGGCGAGGCGCTGGTGGCCAAGGCGATGCTCCACCCGTGGGAGGAGCCGTGTCTCTCCCCGGCGGGGCGCAGCGGGGCGATTTTTTTCGGCGGCTGCGCGCTGCAATGCGCCTATTGCCAGAATTTTGCCATCTCCCGCGCCCCGCGCGGGGAGCCGATGGACGCCGCCGCCCTGCGGCGGCAGATGGAGGCGCTGATTGCGGCGGGCGCGGAGAATATCGACCTTGTCACCGCGTCGCAGTACCTGCCCACGGTGCTGGAGGCGCTGCGCCCCCGGCTGGGCGTGCCGGTGGTGTATAACTGCGGGGGCTACGAGCGCGTGCGCGCGCTGCGCGCGCTGGAGGGGAGCGTGCAGATCTACCTGCCGGATTTGAAGTATGCCGATTCCGCGCTGGCCGCTTCGCTCAGCGGCGCGCCGGATTATTTCGAGGTTGCCTCGGCGGCGATTCGCGAGATGGTGCGCCAGACGGGCGCGCCGCGCTTCGAGGGCGAGCGCCTGGTGCGCGGCACGCTGGTGCGGCACCTGATTCTGCCGGGGCAGATTGAAAATTCCCTGCGCGTGCTCGACTGGCTGGGGGAGAGCTTCCCGCGCGGGCAGGTGCTGGTGAGCCTCATGCGGCAGTATACGCCCCTGCCGGGGCTGCGCGCGCCGTTTGACCGCGCGGTGACCGACGAGGAGTACGATGCGGTGCTTTCGTGGATGCTGCTCAACCGCCTGCCGGGCTATGTGCAGGAGGCGGGCAGCGCGGGGGAGAGCTACATTCCGGCCTTCTGAATCGCTCTGTATTTCGCCTCAAGGACGGTTGTTTTTTCGTGAAAAACAAATCCTGAAAAAATTTGGTTCTATAATAAATGTTGGGGTCAGGTGTGAGCCTGACCCCATGAA
>JAJQFT010000034.1 GCA_021200975.1 Bacillota bacterium
AAATGTTCATTGTCATTTTTGCTTTAGTGGCTCAAGTCCATTTTAGCATTCACACCCGGTTAAATCCCGAAAAATCGCATTGACGGATGCGGGAAAATCGCCTATAATATAAGAAACCACTGAGCAAATCCTTCTATGCTTTAGAAAAGAGAATTGCCCCATGCCAAACGAAGACTCCTCCGCCAACGCGCAAAAAACCGAGCTGTTCGAGCGCACGCCGATCCCGCAGGCGGTTATGAAAATGGCCATTCCCACGGTGCTGAGCTCCCTCGTGATGGTCATTTACAATCTGGCCGACACCTACTTTGTCGGGATGCTGAACAGCGCCGTCGAGAACGCTGCCGTCACTCTAGCCGCGCCGGTGCTGCTGGCCTTTAACGCCGTAATCAACCTGTTTGGCGTCGGCGGCTCGAGCCTAATGAGCCGCTACCTCGGCCTAAAAAAATACGAGCAGGTAAAGAAAAGCTCTGCAATCAACTTTTACTGCGCGCTGGGCTTTTCCGCGCTGTTTTCCCTGGCCTTTGCCGTCTTCTATAGCCAACTTCTCAGCATTTTGGGAACGGGCGAGGATACCGCAGCGTCCACATGGCAATACCTTTGGTGGACAACGGTTTGCGGCGCTGTGCCCGCGATCCTGAATGTGGTTTTGGCCAATCTGGTACGGGCAGAGGGAGCGGCCCTCCATGCCAGCATCGGCACCATGAGCGGCTGCCTGCTGAATATTCTTCTCGATCCCTTCTTCATTCTCCCCTTTGGGCTTGGCATGGGCGCCGCCGGTGCCGGGCTGGCCACCTTCCTGTCCAACTGCGCGGCGTGCCTCTACTTTTTCGCCCTGCTATGGGTGCGGCGCGGGAAAACGATGGTGTGCGTCCATCCGCGGGCATTTTCGCTGGATTGGCAAATTCTCAGGCAGATTAGCGCCGTCGGCGTGCCCGCCGCGATTCAGAACCTGCTGAATGTCACGAGCATGGCCGTGCTGAACAACTTCACCGCCGCCTACGATTCCACGGCGGTCGCCGCCATGGGCATCGCCAAGAAAATCGACATGATTCCCATGTATATCACCATGGGCATTTCGCAGGGGATCATGCCGCTGGTGGGCTACAATTATTCCAGCGGTAACCGCGTTCGCATGAAAAATACCGTCACCTTCACCGCCAAGATTGGCGTTGTCTTTATCCTGCTGATGACGCTCGTATATTATATAGGCGCGGAGGGGCTGATCGGCCTGTTCATGAAGAACGAAGAGGTAATCGCCTACGGCGGCCGATTCCTGCGCGGTATGTGCATCGGCCTGGTGTTTTTGGCAATTGACTTCCTTGCAGTCGACGTTTTTCAGGCCTGTGGCATGGGGACAGCCTCGCTGGTATTTGCCATCGGGCGCAAAATCGTTCTGGAAATTCCGGCGCTGTTCCTCCTCAACTGGCTCTGGCCGCTTTATGGCCTTGCCTATGCCCAGACCCTTGCGGAATTTGTGCTGGCAATCGCGGCGGCGATTCTGCTGCAGAGAATCCTCCGGCAGCCCGTGGAAATGAAGGCGCCCCCGGCAGCGCTCTGAAGCTCGCTTCCGCAGCGCTCTTCCCCGCCTTTTTCCGGGTCGCCCGGATAACGCAATCGCCGCGGAAGCGACTCAGCTTCCCGCGGCGTTCGTTTTTGTAGGCAAATCGAGTTGATAGTGCGCCAGAACGGCCGCGCGGGGCTGTCCTATGCGCGCAGCGCAAGCCCTACACGACCCCCTGACCAGCAGCAGATTGCCATACTGCCGCTCCTCGCCGGTCTGTACGACCGCATACGCCCTCCTCGCGCGCTCATAGAAGGCGTAACGCTCCATGCGCTCAAAATCCGGGCGCTCACCGGCCGCCTCCAGCAGCGCAGCATAGGCCGCCCAGATGGCCGGCTCAAGCATCCCTTTCGCCTTGTCGCCATCCGTCAAGTCCATAAGCGCGGCAGGCCTCTCGGTGTAGGTGTCCAGCGGGAACAGCGGCAGGATCGCGGCGAGCAGCTCGCCGCCGTCCATCCCCGGGCAGCGAATCACCCGCCGCCCGACCGTTTCCGCCGGAAAATTGGCGTCCGCAATCACCAGCTCGTCCCCGTGCCCCATATCGCACAGGATTTTCAGTAAATCGCCGGTGAGCAGCTTGCTGATATTTTTTAGCATACCGATTCCTCCGTTTACAGCATTTCCGATTATTCGCCCGAATCCCGCGTTCTCCCGCGCCCATCGCGCAAGAGCGCCATTCCGCGCGACAGCAGAATGCCCGCCGCCGCGCCAATTCCGTTCAGCCCCACATCAAACCACGAAAAATGCCGCCCGTCCACCAGCACCTTCGTCGCCTCGTCCGCGAAGCACCACGCAAAAGCCAGAAAGGAGAGGCGCCAATCGAGCTTCCAGCTGCGCAGCGTCAGGCTTACCAGCGTGCTCAGCACAAAGAACAGCCCCACATGCGCGGCGCGCCGGAGCAGCGCATCCAGCGCGAGGTCGCCCAGAAGCGCCGCAAGCCACAGGCTCGTCTGGGCGGTTTCTGCGCCGCCCTGGTGCGAGAGGTAGGTCATCAGGGCGAACCACAAAGCCGTGGCTGCCAGCCAAAAATATTTCACGCTTGCTCATCGCCTTTCCGCTTGCTGCCGACGCGTGCCGGCGTGTCCGGGGTCTTGCTGCCCATCCAGATTTTCCGAAATTCGCTCGGGCTGCAGCCCTCCACCTTTTTGAATACGCGGCTGAAATAATTGCTGTCCGCGCCATAGCCGCAGGCATCGCTGCACTGCTCCACCGGCATCGCGCTGAACCGAAGCAGCTCCTTGGCCTTGCCAATTCGAACGAGCTGGATATAATTCCCCACGGTCACGCCGTAGGCCTCCTTGAAAATCCGCGCCAGATAATTCTTGTTTACATAACACATCTCGGCCAATCCCTCCAGCGAGAGCGGCTCTTGGAAATGCGTATCTATATACGCTTTCACGGCTCCGACATGGATTCTCTCCTCCGGCGCAGAAATGCGCGAGTCGCCCGCGCGGCGATCCTCGTATACCGTCTGCTCCATAATCCGGGTCGTCAGGCAGACAAGCTGCTCATGGATGTGCATATCGCGGATGAAATCCTCCCCGTAGGCCACGTTGTACAGCCGATCCAGCAGCGCAAGAAACGGCGTCGCGTTTTCCGGGCGGAATACCGGCCTTCCGCCGCGCTCCGTCCACTTGTTGTATATAGCCGGCATGTTGCCCCCATTCCAGTGCGCCCAGCAGATGCGCCACAGATCCTCCCCGCCGCTCTGGCCGTATCCCCGCCGGCAGTCGAGGAACACGCAGCCCCCTGCCGCGACCTCATACCGCACGCCCTCGTACTCCACGAAGCCGCTGCCACGCGTCACCGCGAAAAAAAGGTAGGATTGCAGATTTTCCCGGGAGGAAACGTGCGGCTTCAGGGCGGTAAGCGAGCCGGCCTCCTGGAGGTAAAGCAGCGAGCTGCGGGCAAATGGAGAGGGTGTGTAGAGGATGCGCGACGAGGAAACAAACTCGTTCGTAAAAAGATTGCTCTCGCGGTTCATTCCCTCGCCTCCTTTCCGTCCCGTGGAAATTGCCCCTTCCGCCGGGGAAATTCTGAATAAATCGTCTGCGGCGTCTTGCACTACCTTTGCACCGCAAATTCAGAAATTCGCTGGTTTTACTGTTCGATTATCCGAAGAATGCTCGCGGGATTACCGGCAATCACGCTGTTGGCCGGGAATTCCCCGCTCACTACCACTCCGGCACCAACCACGCAGCCATCGCCGAGTACCGTGCCCTTCAATAGGATGGTGTTGCAGCCAATAAAGCAGTTTTTTGCCAATGCTGATCTTCTTGCTCGGCACAGCCTCAGAATCTCCACCGTTTACATCACCTTGTACTTTCTAAGCAGCTCCAATCGGTGTTCTGCTATTGCATAACTCTCGTTGATTTCCGAAAGGTTGTGTGTCGGCGTTTCCTTCCTCAAATACCGTCCAACTCTTTTGCACCACTCAGCTGGGAGCATCCACGGCTTATCTTTCAAATATGGCCTCCAGACCTTCCATGTTCTCCATGACGGAAAAAGATAACGAAATATTGATCTTACCCGCCCGCCTCGGGCAGCTTTCTTTTCTGCGCCATCAGCTCCCTGCACAGCATTTCCAACCATTGTCCACGCCGTAGTATCTGCTTTCGTGGAATTCCCAAATATTCCCATTCTAAGCATATCCTCCAAAAGTTCGTCCGGACAAGTTGTAGTATATCTCTCTGGCAAGTCGAAGCCAAGATACTTGTTTCCAATCGAAACCATATCAGCATATACTGGTGCTATCCCTGTGTCCTCCAGAGCCTTATCTATGTACTCCCAATGGATACGGTTGTAATACCTCTTAGCAAACAGCAATGTGTCCAACATTAAACGAATGCCGAACCCACCACCAGTAAAATGCTTAAAATCGTGAAATATCAGAAACAGCATATGGTCTGTCGGCTCGAGCGTTCGAATCGGGACTCCATCAATAACGATGATTTCGTCGCCGTCAAAAACATTTCTGAACCACTCGTTCATTTTGACGCAGAAGTCGTTGTCCGTGCCAAACGGGTTCAGGTGAAGTTCGATCGTCAGCGGCGATTTCGGGTTTTTGAAAGTGACCTCTTGGATAAGCTCCAGCCCACTGTCGGGCATATCTTCGGCTTGATAGCCACATCGGTTCAGAGTTTTGGCTGTCTCATCATAATCTTCTTTTGATATGAGCAGATCTTCGTCGCCGGAGGCTCGGAAGTCCGCACGGGCTCCATAAAGATTGCGGCAGATGATGCCTTTTAAAGCGAGCGGCGAAAGTCCATCAGAAAGAAATGCCTGATACAATTGAAGAAAATCTGTAGTCTTTTGCATCTGGATAGACATCTGGGTGGCGACAGGCTGGAAATACTTGGATTCTATTGCTTCATATCCGGGGATATTTTGTGATGCATCGAAAATAAGCGCAAGCAGATTTTGCTTTCTGGCTGCGCTCAAGATCCCCGTCCAGTCAGGATTTTCTATCGTACCAGAAGAATCTGAATGGACAGCTTTCTTCAATATAGACAAGAATTGTTGCTCTGCTTTTGTCATTCTGGCATCCCCCCCTATGTGCTCATCCTTGTTTCTCTGGAGCTATCTTGCGTACTTGAGGATGCGCCTAGTGCGCATACTTCAACCAAGTAAAATATCGCTTATCCTCCAGGAGATTGATAATAATGGTCAAAACGAAGCATGAAATCAATGTGATAACAAAAACAGCCCCACTCATATCCGTATTAAAAACAAACTGTACGATGGTGCCATATATGGAGCCGAATGCAATGTGTGCGCAATATGTAATGGTAGAAAGGACTCGTAATTGAGTTGCACATTGGATCCGTATATCTAAATTCTTCACATAACAAAATGTCAAAATGACAACGGGAGTCAAAAGGAAATACACATCGTTTGCATGAGAACAATCTAATCTGTATATGAGCAGCTGTTCCGCATAAAGTGCTGCGAAACTAATTAAAATAAATACTGGCAGGCATTTTATCTCATTCAAGCAAACCTCTTTTTCTTTCTCCGCGATGTACTTTCCAAGGGCAATCCACCACAATCCAGCCAAAACACTATTATAAATCGTACCCGGATATAAAGAAACGATTTGTATCAAGAATCCATCCTCTGCAAAAAAGCCTCTATAGTTGCTAGTAAGGCAACAAATAATCTGAATAAGTCCAGTTACATACAACAGCGATTTTGTTGAGAGCTTCTTGCTCAGGAAGTATATAATCACCACGCCCTCAATAAGCGCCGTCAAGTACCACGAGGCCCTGAAAGTTGACCCGAATACGAATCCCTTTACAATCTTCAAAATTCCGTCAAGTATCGATTTTGTAAAATATCGTCTCTGATAAAGCGTAATTGGCAGTAATACTATAAACCAAAACAAATAAAGCTGCATATTGCGCTTTACAAACCGAGCCAGTCGCTTCTGGTCGTGCTCGGGATCTCGATTCAACCTCACGAAGAAGAAATACCCACTAATTACAAAAAACAGAGGTACCGCTATCCTTGCAATTGGATAAATACAATTTTCTAGTACCCCCCCCCCGCAAAAGGATTAACGTGTATGAGAACAATAAATATGGACAATATTGCTTTAAGCAGATCTATCGAGTTATAATTCTTATAGTTTGTTTCCATTCCTTCCCCCACAAATAAGTAATTGTTATTTGCCATTCTGTAGCCTCAGCCCTGAAAAATCGCCGTAATTCAGCCATCTCCCATTGCGAAGGCATCTTACATTATCGCTCATCAAGACTATGTTCCAAATAGCGAATTACCTTTGCTGGAGCGCCAGCGACCACGGCATAATCCGGAACATCATGAGTAACCACAGCACCGGCACCAACGCGGGAAAATCTCCCGATTCTGTGGCATGTAGGAGTAATGATCGATTTCGTACCAATCATTGCTCCATAACAGATTTCCAAATTCCCCTTAATGGCATCATCATCAAAATCGTATTTTGTTTTTGCTTCATGCTGAAATCGGTGATCGTGTGTAAGTATGTGTACCCCATCCGTTAAAACCGCATGATCGTCAATTACGACGTCGCCAGAATAATCAAGATAAACATTGTGTGCAAAGTTGACATAATTCCCGATTTTTAACGTGCCATCCAAATAATGCCGTCTGGAAATTTCTACATTGTTTCCAATATGGCAATTTTGCCCCATGTGATAAAATAAGATTGCAAATTGCAAGAGCAAGTTGAACACTTCCGTGAAAAGTTTTTAATAGAGT
>JAJQFT010000033.1 GCA_021200975.1 Bacillota bacterium
TTATAATACCAATTTCCAGGGGAAAAGTCAATAAAAATATTCAAGCTGCCTCCAGAAAGTGCGCATGGCCTCCCTGGCCGCGGCTAGCCGGCCTCCTCCGGCGCGGATGGATACAGAAGAACGGTAAAGCGGCAGCCGCCGTGCGGCAGATCCTCCACGCTTACCTCGCCGCCAACGCCCGTGACGATTCGCTTCACCAGCGCCAGCCCCAGCCCGTTGCCCTCGGCCTTGTGGGAGGTATCAGCCTGATAAAATTTGTCGAAAACGTGCTTCTTCGCCTCCTCGGAAAGCCCCGGCCCCTGGTCCTCCACGGTAAAGCGAAGTACCGCGTCGCTCGCATATAGGCGGATTTTTACCGTCCCGCCTTGGGGGCTGAACTTGATGGCGTTGCTCATCAGGTTCATCCAAACGTGGTAGAGGAGGTTCTCATTGCCAAAATAGCTGACCTCGGCCAGATCCACGTCAAAATCAATCTCCTTCGGCTCCCACATGGATTCCAGCGCAAGGATTGCCTCCCGCACCTGCTCATCAAGCCGATAGAGCGCGCGGTTTGTGGGAATGGTTTGGTTCTCAATCTTGGAAAGCAGCAGGATGTTGCTCACAAGGGAGGAAAGCCGCCGGGTATTGAACAGGATTTTCTCGATGTATTCATTCTCCACCTCGTCGATATTGTCGGTGTTTTGCAGCAGGGTCGTGTAGCCCTCGATGGCGTTGATGGGTGTTTTGAACTCGTGGGATACGTTGGAAACGAAGTCGGACTGCAAAATTTCGGTGGATTGCAGCTCCTGCACCATTCGGTTAAATCCAGCAAACAGCTCCTGAATCTCCCCGGATTTCGATTTGGTTTCGAGCTGTACGGAAAAATCCCCGCCCGAAACCTGCCGCATCCCCATGCAAAGCTGTCGGATTGGCTCGCTGAAAACCTGCGTAACAAAGCGGGCGACAATGGTGGCGATTACAAAGCTGTAGAGATTCAGCTGCAATAGTGCTGGCAGATTGCGAAGCACCGGGAAGCACATCTCCAGCAGATATTCCAGCAGCAGAGCCAGCGCAATGCTTACCACAACCACCAGCCCAATAATTAATGTAAGCTGAGCCCGCAGGCTGAGCCGCTTTTTCTGCTCCTGCAGGCGCTGCAAATCCGGCTGCTTTTTCATTGCTTTACCACCTTATATCCAATGCCGCGCATGGTTACGATTTTGAAATCGGGATTGCCGCGGAAGCGCTCGCGCAGGCGCCCGATATGCACGTCCACGGTGTGGGAATCGCTGTCGCTGTCGTAGCCCCAGACGTCGTCCATGAGCTGCTGGCGCGTAAAAATTTTCCCCGGATAAGAGGCCATCTTGTACAGCAGCAGGAATTCCTTCTGTGGCAGAACCTGACTCTTACCGTTCGCGGTTACGGTGAAGGTGTCATATTCCAGTACCGTGCCGCCGATGGTCTGGCTTCGCTCGCTAATCATCTGCGAGCGGCGAAGCAGCGCCTGCACGCGAAGCACCATCTCGTTGACGTTGACGGGTTTCACCATATAGTCATCCGTGCCGGAGAGAAAGCCGAGCCGCAAATCGTCGAAGGCGTCCTTGGCGGTAATCATCAGCACGGGCGTGTTGTTCCCCACCTCGCGCAGCAGACGCACGAACTCGTAGCCGTCCATGACGGGCATCATGATGTCGGATAAAATCAGGTCAAAATAGTCGTGTTCCATCGCGTCCAGTGCTTCCTGCCCATTGGCAACCTCCTTAACGGTGTAGCCGTTCTTAATCAGCACATGGGCAAAGAGCCGCCTGAGCTCGCGGTCATCCTCTGCAATCAAAATTTTGAGCATACTTTGCTCCCCTTTCTCGGCTTCTGCAAATATTTTACCCACTTCGGTAAAGACTGTCAAGCGCGATTTCGGGCAAAAAGGCGCAACATAAAGGATAGGTAAATTGTATCAACTGTTTCTCAACTGAATATCAACAGAAGTTGATTTTCCCCATGATGCGCAAAAAAGGCGCTGCCCGGCGGTTCAGACCCGGCAGCGCCCGAGAGGAAGAGATACATGCGATTTTATTTGCCCTTGCGGGAGAAAAAGCAGGTAAGGATGTCCAGAACGGCCTCTACAATCAGAGCTACTCCTATGAACGTCCACAGCACAACCGTGGAGGTGAAGGGATTGCAGATAATCAGGATGGCAAATAGGAGCGTCACTACCGCGCCAATCAGGGCGACATACCAGTACTTCTGCTTCAGGCGAAGCAGGTCAACGGACACCTGAAGCTTCGCAACGCCGGAAACCAAAATTAGGATGCCATACAGGACTGTAATCACCGGGAAGGCCGCAATCAGCCAATCGGAGCGGAATGAGCAGAATGCGCCCAGCCCGATAAAGAGGAGGCCGCTGCCCAGCAGCCCGTTCTGCGCCGCCTCCTCGGCGCTGCTTGTAAAGTAGCGGAAGATTTCCACAATGCCGATGACCATCATCACGATGCCGAACACGACCAGGATGCCGGAGGTAAACCCCACGGGATTGATTAGCAACAGAATGCCGATGATGACCTCAATCACGCTCATAATCAGGCTGGCTGCTCCGTTTGTTGCTTTTTTCATGATTTTTTCCTCAACTTTCTAATTTTTGATTTTCCTTATATTACTATATATTACTATATTACTTGGATGAATTGCAGCCGGTGCAGCCGGCGCACGGATGGGAGACGCTCCAAAGCTCGTCCGCTTTCGGTGTCCAGCGCTCGGCATAGGGCTTGCATTTGGCATAGAGGTTCTGAATATCCTCTGGGGACTGCATATCGGTTGAGTGCGCGCCGGAGCTGGTGACCATATCGCGCATAGCCTCGGGATTTTCCAGCATCGGGCAGGGGCGGAGCATATTCTCGTTAAAGGGCTGGCCCTGTCTGTAGGCCATAAACAGCGGGCGCTTGTAGGCCTCCAGAAGCGTGTGCTCGCGGATATTGGAATCGGCGTAATGGATGAAGGCGCAGGGCTCGATGTCGCCGTTGGCATTAATGTGCAGGTAGCTCCTGCCGCCGGCAATGCAGCCGCCTACATACTCTGCGTCGTTCTGGAAGTCAATGGTGAAGATGGGCTTTGTGCTGCGGTACTCGCGGATTTTACGGTACATGGTTTCGCGCTGCTCGGGGCTGGGCAGGAGCGCGGGCACAGCCTCGTTTCCAACCGGCATATAATGGAAAAACCACGCAAATTTCACACCGTTGTCTACCAGCATATCGATGTATTCTTCCGAGGAGATGGAATCGACGTTCGCCGAGGTATAGCAGCACGAAGCGCCAAAGGGCAGCTTCTTCTGCTTCAGAATGTTCATGGCGCGGATGACGGCCTGGTAGGTTCCCTTTCCGCGGCGGGAATCGGTGGCCTCCCCGAAGCCCTCGATGCTGATTGCCGGGACAAAATTCTTCACGCGCAGCATTTCGTCGGCAAAAGACTCGTCAATGAGCGTACCGTTGGTAAAGGCAAGGAATTCGCAGTCCGGATGCGCTTCGCACAGGCGGATGATGTCCTTCTTGCGCACCAGCGGCTCGCCGCCGGAGAACAGATACATGTAGGTGCCCATTTCCTTGCCCTGCCGAATCACGATGTCGAGCAGCTCGTATTCTAAATTGAGCTTCTGACCATATTCCGCTGCCCAGCAGCCGGTGCAGTGCAGGTTGCAGGCGGAGGTAAGGTCAATCAGCATCGCCCAGGGGATATTGCAGTTTTGCTCAGCCTTCCACTTTTCCTCCCGGCTGTAGCCGATTAGGGCAGTGTTGACAATGAAGTTTTCGAAGAATACCTTCCGCACCTGCGGGTCAATGTCCGTCCAGAAGCTCTTGACCAGCCGGTACCAGTTGCTCTCCGGGTCGCTTATCACAGTGTGAATCGTGTTCCTCTGGGTGAGAAAGCGATTGTCCTTATCGAACTTGTCCGCCCATTCCATCAGCTTGGGAAAGCTCTTGTCCGGATCCTCATCGAGATAGTGCAGCACGCGCTTCACGGCGATGGCCTGCATGGTTTCTTTTACGGTTTTTTCGCTCATTGTAATCTTTCCTTTCTGTTTTCGGCGTGTTTTACATGGAAAACCTGAATCCATCGCCTTCGGCGGATTGCACCGCCTTTCGCGCCGCAATCCGCTCCTGCCGATTTGTTCAGAGCCTCTTTGGATTACGAGGCACACTTTACCCGATGTTCTTCAAATTTTGATCAACTGAATCTCAACAATCGTTGACCTTCAGTTGCAAATCTGTTGAGCTTTGCTCTGTAGAATATTGCAAATTCAAAATAGCATGGAGGTATGTAGATTGACACCCTATGAGCAAAACGCTTCCGAGCTGCTCCGCGAGCTGGAAACCGACTGTGAGCAGGGACTCAACCGCGCGCAGGTGAACGAGCGGACGCAGAAATATGGAGAAAACAGGCTGCGGGAAAAGAAGAAAAAGACGATCCTCCGGCGCTTTGCCGACCAATTTAAGGATGCAATGATTCTCATCCTGATTGCGGCGGCCATCATCTCCTTCGTGGTGGTGTGCATAGAGCGCAGCTGGGGCGAGCTGCTTGAGCCGACGCTGATTGTGCTGATTGTCATTGTCAACGCCATCATGGGCGTCTACCAGGAGGGCAAGGCGGAGAAGGCGCTGGACGCGCTGAAGAACCTCTCGGCTCCCCACGCGCGGGTGCTGCGCGACGGTGAGGAATCGATTGTGGACGCTTCCGAGCTCGTCCCTGGCGACATCATCCGCCTGGAGGCCGGAGATTATGTCCCTGCCGACGCAAGGCTGCTGCAAAGCGCCTCCCTGAAGGCCGAGGAATCGGCACTTACCGGGGAATCCGTGAGCGCCGAGAAGGATGCGCTCGCGCGGGTGGCCGGCGACGCGCCGCTGGGCGATCGAGGGAATATGGTATATTCCGGCTGCTTCATCACCTACGGAACGGCGACCGCCGTCGTTACCGCCACGGGGATGGACACCGAAATGGGAAAGATCGCCAACCTCCTCGACGGCGAGGAGGATACCCAGACCCCCTTGCAGCAGAAGCTGGCGCAGCTGGGCAAGTATCTGGGGATTTTGGCGCTGGTTGCCTGCGGAATCATTTTTGTCGTCGGCTTTGCCAACGGAATACCCGTCCTGGAAATTTTCATGACCGCCGTTTCGCTCGCCGTTTCCGCAATTCCCGAGGGGCTGCCGGCGATTGTGACAATCGTCCTCTCCATCGGCGTGCAGCGGATGGTGAAGAAGAACGCGCTCATCCGCAAGCTGCCCGCCGTGGAAACGCTGGGAAGCACCTCGGTGATTTGCTCGGATAAGACCGGCACGCTCACCCAGAATCGCATGACCCTTACGAAGGCATACTTCGACGGCTATGTAGACCCCGAAAACATTTCCTGCAACAATTCCGAGGGAATCAAGAAGCTGCTGCTGTATGCTACGCTCTGCTGCAACGGCTCGGTGGTATTCCACGGCAGGCAGGAGCAGCATTTCGGCGACCCGACCGAAACCGCGATCGTTCTCGCGGCGCATAAGAACGGTATGCCCAAGGAGGCGCTCAACAGGGAGTATCCCCGCATGGCTGAGCTGCCTTTCGACTCGGAACGAAAGCGGATGTCTACCATCAACCGCATGGATGGGAAATATGTCGTGATTGCCAAGGGCGCGTTGGACACCCTGGCCCCCTGCTGCGTTGCCGGCGATTTGGAAACCGCAAGAAAGGTTGCCGACGCCATGAGCGAGAGCGCGCTGCGCGTGCTGGCGGTGGCCTATAAGGAAATCGAAACCATGCCCGAAAAGCTCTGCGCCGAGGAGCTGGAAAGCGGGCTGACCTTCCTCGGGCTGGTTGGCATGATTGACCCGCCCCGCCCTGAGGCGAAGGAGGCGGTCGCCGTCTGCCGCCGCGCAGGCATTAAGCCCATCATGATTACCGGCGACCATGTCGTGACCGCTTCGGCGATTGCAAAGGAGCTGGGCATCCTGCAAGAGGGTGACCGCGCCGTCACCGGCGCCGAGCTGGACGCGATGACCGACAGCGAGCTGGATGCTCAGGTAGAAAGCATCAGCGTCTACGCGCGCGTATCCCCGCAGAATAAGCTTCGCGTTGTCAAGGCGTGGCAAAGGAAGGGGCAGGTCGTATCCATGACCGGCGACGGCGTCAACGACGCGCCGGCGCTGAAGGCGGCAGATATCGGCTGCGCGATGGGCATCACGGGCACAGACGTTGCCAAGGGCGCGGCGGATATGACGCTTACCGACGACAACTTTGCCACCATCGTTGACGCGGTGCGCGAGGGACGCGGTATTTATGCCAATATCCGAAAGGTCGTGGGCTTCCTGCTCGGCACAAATATCGGCGAGATTGTCACCGTATTTGTGGCGATGCTCCTGTGGCACAGCTCGCCGCTCCTGTCGATGCAGCTGCTGTGGATTAACCTTGTGACGGATTCGCTTCCGGCGATTGCCCTCGGCATGGAGGCGGTAGAGCCCGATGTCATGGAGCATAAGCCGAAGCCGAAATCGGAGGGAATTTTCGCCAACGGCCTGGGATTGCGCGTCGTGCTGCAGGGCATCCTATTCGGGACGCTCGCACTGATTGCCTTCCGCCTTGGTGAAAGCGCGACCGGCACGATCGAGGGTGGGCGGACGCTTACCTTCATGGTGCTGTCCCTGTCGCAGATTGTGCAGGCGTTTAACATGCGCTCGTCGCATTCCCTGTTCCGGATTGGTGTTTTCAGCAATCATCACCTAAATTTGGCGGCGCTGGCATCCATTGCGCTCGTCGCGCTGGTGCTGTTTACGCCCGTGCGAACCGCCTTTGGGCTGGTCACGCTCCCGGCAAAGCTTTATCTATGCGGCGCCGGCCTGATTCTGGTTCCGCTGCTGGTTATGGAGCTCGCCAAGGCGATAGGGCTGGAAAAGCTGTAAGCGCGCAGAATTCCACAAAGAAACGGTGAGGCATTTTGAAGGAACGAACAAAAGGAGCGCTGCGCATCGCCCTGCGGCTGCTTCCGCTGGCGGCCTGCATGGCTTGCATGGGGATCTATCTGCTCGCGGGGCCGGAAATCAGCGCGGAAGGCCTGCAAAACTTTGCGCCGGAAAAACCGCTGTATGCGGCTGCGTTCCTGCTGCTGCTCTATGCTGCCAAGAGCCTGACGGTGGTGTTTCCGATTGCCGTGCTGCACATCCTCGGCGGCTACCTGTTCGATGCGCCCGTCGCCCTGCTTGTCAATACCGCGGGCGTGCTGGTGACGCTGTCCATCCCCTATTGGATTGGCAGAGCCTCGGGCGCAGGGCTTGCCGATAAGCTTCTGCGCAAATATCCGAAGATCGAGGAATTTCTCGGCGGCAGCGGGAGCGACTTCTTCCTGAGCTTTTTTCTGCGGGTTATCT
This sequence comes from Bacillota bacterium, assembly GCA_021200975.1. Classification (GTDB taxonomy): domain Bacteria; phylum Bacillota; class Clostridia; order Oscillospirales; family Oscillospiraceae; genus Faecousia. Next base: position 7,368 of record JAJQFT010000033.1, read on the forward strand.
CCTGCCTGCCGGGTGATATCGTGAGTATGTGCTTCGGTGCGCGGCGGATGCCGTTCCTGAGCTACCTGATTGGCAGCTTCTTGGGAATTTTACCCGGGATGATCGCCACCACCCTGCTCGGTACGAGCATCACAAACCCGACTTCACCGCGGTTTTGGATCTCCATCGGCCTAACGGCCGGAATCTCGGTGCTGTCGTTTAGCATATATGTCTTTCGGCGTAAACATAGAAAGGGGGTGCCGGAATGATTCTGCTGACGCATAGAAGAAGATCTGCGCTGCGTTCGGCCGGAAAGGCGGCTGCCTGTATCTGGCTGTGCCACGGCGTACACCGCTGCGTAAAGCGGCACAGGAAGCACCTGCCGTTTCTGCGCGCGCTGTAAGACGTAAAAAGCAACGCACCGCTTTTGCGCGGTGCGTTGTCTATGTCTTTTGAGAGATTACTTGAATTCGGCGATGGTCACGCCATCCTCCCCCTCGCCATATACGCCAAGGCGGAAGGATTTGATGGACTTATTGCGGCGCAGTTCCTCCCGCACGGCGTTGCGCAGGACGCCGGTGCCCTTGCCGTGGATGATGCGCACGCTCGGTGCGTTCGAGCGCATAGCCTGGTCAAGGTAATTGTCGAGCACGTTGATGGCCTCGATTGCGTCCATGCCGCGCAGGTCGATTTCCATCGGCGTAGGCTCAAGCTTCATCTCGCGGCCGGAGTGAGCGGGGTGCGGCTTCTCCTTCTTGTAGGGGTTCTCCTCCTCTAGCAGGTAGATTTCGTCCTTCTTCGCCGTAATTTTCAGGATGCCCGCCTGCAATTCGTAGCTTCCATCCTTGCCGATGGCGAGTACGCTCGCCTTCGTGCCGAGCTTTAATAGCTCTACCGTATCGCCTACGAGGATTTCCCGCTTCGGCTTGGGACGCGGAGCCTTCTGCTGCCCGGCGCGGATACGATCCTCCGCCTCGTTCAGGCTCTTGCGCAGCTCGGCCTGCCGCTGGTTGTAGCCGCTGACATCGGCGTTGTACTGCATCTGCTTACGAAGCTGCTTCAGCTCCTCAGCGGCGGCATTTGCGGTGCGGCGCGCATCGTCAATGATTTCCTGCGCCTGTCTGCGCGCGGCCTCCAGCGCCTTGCCCTTTTCCTTTTGCAGCTGCTGGTTAAATTGCTCGCTCTGCTGGCGGATTTGCGCGGTCTCCGTGCGCAGACGCTCGGCCTCCCGGCGGGCGGCCTCCATCTGCTGACGCTGCTGCTCAAGTTGGGAAAGCACATCCTCGAAATCCTTGTCGTTCTTGCCGACAAGGTCGCCGGCTTGCTTGAGAATCTCTTCGCTAAGGCCGAGCCTGCGGGAGATGGCGAAGGCGTTCGATTTGCCCGGGATGCCAATCAGCAGCTTATAGGTCGGCTGTAGGGTCTCCACATCGAATTCGCAGGAGGCGTTGCTTACGCCCATTTCGCGCATGGCGTAGAGCTTCAGCTCGGCGTAGTGCGTGGTTGCGGCCACGCGGCTGCCCATTTTGCGGCAGAATTCAATCAGCGCGATGGCCAGCGCGGCGCCCTCCGCCGGGTCGGTGCCGGCGCCCAGCTCGTCGAACAGCACGAGCGTTCGGCTGTCGCATTGACCGACAATCTCCACGATGGTTTTCATGTGGCTGGAGAAGGTTGATAGGCTCTGGGCGATGGACTGCTCGTCGCCAATGTCGGCAAGCACCGCGTCGAAGGTGGATAGGCAGCTCCCGTCCCCGGCCGGGATATGCAGCCCGCACTCAGCCATCAGTGTGAGCAGGCCGATGGTTTTCAGCGTGACGGTCTTTCCGCCGGTATTTGGGCCGGTGATAATCATGGTGTCGAAGCTGGTGCCAAGCTCCAGCGAAATCGGAACCACGGTTTGGGCGTCGATCAGCGGGTGGCGTGCCTTGCGCAGGACAATGCGCCCGCTGTCATTTATCTCGGGCGGGCAGGCGTCCATGCGGAAGGAAAGCTTCGCCTTGGCGAAGATCACATCCAGCTCAGTAAGCAGCTTCCCGTCGAGCGCGATGTTGTCCCGATAGGCCGCCGCATCCGCTGACAGCTCGGCGAGAATGCGAGCAATTTCCTTTTGCTCCTTCAGTTCCAGCTCGCGCAGGGCATTATTGGCATTTACGGAGGAAATCGGCTCGATAAAGTAGGTCGAGCCGGTCGCGGAAACGTCGTGCACCAGCCCGGGCACGTCGCCCTTGTGCTCGCTTTTTACCGGCACGACGTAGCGCCCCTGCCGGATGGTGATGATCGGGTCACGCAAATATTTGGAATAGGCGGGCGAATTGATTATCTTTTGCAGGCTTTCGCGCACCTTGCCCGCCTGAATGCGCTCATGGCGGCGCAAATCCGCGAGCGTCGGCGAGGCGGCGTTGGCAATCTCCTCCTCGGAGAGGATGGAGCCGAAAATTTTATCCTCCAGGTGCTTGTTGGCGACGAGGCTATGGAACAGGGGGTCGAGAACGGTTTGCGGCTCGTCCTCAGCCAGATATCCCTTTGCTGTGCGGGCGCAGCGAAGCACTCCGGCGATATGCAGCAGCTCCGCCGGCTGCAGCACGCCGCCGCGATCCGCCCGCTCCAGCGCGGCGGATACATCCCGGCTATCGGCAAAGGAGGGGCTCCCCTTCTTTGCACAAAGCTCGCAGGCGGCGGAGGTCTGCGCGAGCATGGCGCGCACGTCCGCAGCGTCGCCGCTCGGGCGCAGGCTCCGGCAGGCCGCCTTGCCGGCCTCGCTCCCCGCGCAGTCGGCCAGCTGGGCCAGCACCGCGTCCAGCTCTAATTTTCCTATGCTTTTTTCGTATAATTCAGACATTGCTTGCTCCTAGGTTCAGCGATTTGTAAAAATCGAGGGTCGAAAATCCGTGCTCTAGCTGCGTGAGCAGGTAGCTCTCTGTCACCTGACTAAGCTGCTGCAAATTCTCCGCCCCCAGCCGGAAGGAGAACAGCCTTTTCGGTTCGCACGAGCAGATATAGCGCATGGCCTGCAGCGTACCGGCGCTGATTGGCAGGCGAATGCCGGAAAGGCTCGCGTCGCGGCAGACGGCGCACTCCAGCGCGCCGGCGGAAATCGCGAAGCAATCGGGGTTTGGATTGCCGCAGGAATGGCAGGCCGACAAATCCGGCTGGAAGCCGGCAAGGCAGGCCAGCCGCAGCTCGAACACCGCTTTCACCATCTCCTCCGGCAGCGCCGTGCCAGACAGCGCGTGCAGGCAGTTGAGCGTGAGGCTCAAAAGCTCGGGGTTCGGCAAATCCTCCTGCGAAATCAGCTCCGCCGCCTGCGCAAAATAGGTTCCGAGCGAGAGCTTCCCCAAATCGCGCCGCAGGTTGGGAAACAGCTCGATAGCGGCAGCCTCGTTGACGGTGTAGCTGCCGCGGTATTCAAACAATGTGTACTCCCCGTAGGCCAGAAGCTGGCCCGGGGCAATGAGCGGGCTGTTTTTTCGCCGCAGGCCGCGCGCCTTGGCGGTAAGGCGGCCGTGGCTGGGGGTGAGCAGGGTAAGAAGCGCGTCCCGGTCAGGAACATCCGTCACCCGCAGCACCAGTGCCTTGGTGGTCAGATACATTTTGATTCTCCGTTTTTCGTGCGTTGGTAAATAGCAGATATACCTCCGGCGCGCCGGTTTCCAAAAATAAACGCCAGTAATCCATGCTGTTCATCGTCCACCCTCCCGGTATCTTTCCGGATTAGGGTGTGCGCGCACGGCAAAAATAAACTGGAAATCAGTCCCGGTAGCCGAAGTTGCGAATGAGGAAGTCGCTCTCACGCCAGTTTTCCTTGACCTTCACCCAAGTGGTCAGGTAGACCTGCGTGCCCATGAACTTTTCGCAGTCGAGCCGCGCCATGGTGGAAATCTTTTTGAGCATTTCCCCGTTTTTTCCAATGATGATGCCCTTATGGCTGCGCTTTTCGCAGTAGATGGTCGCGTCCATGTCGATGATGCCGTTGTCCCGCTCGGAGAATTTCGTGATTTCCACGGCCGTGCCGTGCGGAACCTCCCGGTCGAGGCACCACAGCAGCTTCTCGCGCAGGATTTCCGCCATCACCTGCCGCTCTGGCTGATCGGTGGTGACATCCTCCGGGAATAGGAATGGCCCCGGCTGCGCATAGCGCGCGAACAGGCGCATCAGCTCGTCCACGCCGTCGCCGGTCTTTGCGCTGATGGGCACAATCGCCTCAAATTCGCACTTTTCGGCGTAGGCGGCAATTACCTCGAGCAGCCTTTCCTTTTCTACAGTGTCGATTTTATTAATTACGAGCAGGCACTTGCCATGGATTTGCGCGAGCAGCTCTTCCTCCTGCCGGCCGATGTTTGCAATCGGCTCTACCATCAGCACGGTCAGATCCACGTCGGAGATGGATTCGCGCGTGACATTTACCATGTAGTCTCCGAGCTTCGTGCGAGGCTTGTGGAAGCCGGGCGTATCGAGGAAAACATACTGCGTCTGTCCCTTCGTGACGATGCCGCAGATACGGTTGCGGGTGGTTTGGGGCTTATTGGAAACAATGGCAATTTTTTCCCCGACAAGAAGATTGGTCAGCGTGGACTTGCCCACGTTGGGTCTGCCGACAATGGCAATCATAGCGGTTTTGGTATTCATGGAGTTTCCTTTCCTTTTCTGTTCTTTTAAGAAGAAGCGGCCGCGGGCGGCTTATTCCGGCTTTTCCAGATGGAGCTGCGCGGCGATGGCCTCCTCCCGCGCGCGCATCTGCGCTTTCTGCACGCCCTCGTCAAGATGGTCGTAGCCAAGAAGATGGAGGATGGAGTGGATGGTCAGATATCCTACCTCCCGCCGGAGGCTGTGCCCGTATTCCGCCGCCTGCGCGCAGGCATGGTCATAGCTCAGGCACAGGTCTCCCAGCGGACAAAGCCCGGTCTCGGGGTCAAGGTACTCGTCCCAGCATGCGGGCGGGTTGCCGGCCTCCAGCGCGAACATGGGAAAGCTCAGCACGTCCGTCGCCCGGTCAATGGCACGCATATCGCGGTTGATTTCGCGAATATGCGCGTCGTCAGTAAGAAGGACGTTGATCTCGCAGCGAGCGCGCACGCCCTCAGCCTCAAGCGCAGCGCAGATGCAACGGCGAATGTGCCGCTGAAGCCGAAATCGGCCGGGAATTTTACATTCGCAGGAAAAACGAATTTTATGCCTGATCATGGTATTTTCTCCGTTCGGTTCTGGGTTCATGCGGCTTCGCCGCGGCGCGCGAGCGCTCCGCCTTTTCATAGGCGTTGATAATCTGCTGCACAAGCGCGTGGCGAACAACGTCGGCGCTTGTCAGGCGGCAGACGGCGATATCCTTCACGCCGTCAAGCACGCGAATCGCATCCTTTAGGCCGGAAACCTTGTCCTCCGGCAAATCGATTTGCGTCACATCGCCCGTAATGACGATTTTGGAATTGAAGCCGAGGCGGGTGAGAAACATCTTCATCTGCTCGCGGGTGGTGTTCTGCGCTTCGTCGAGGATGATGAAGCTGTCGTCCAGCGTGCGGCCGCGCATATAGGCGAGCGGCGCAACCTCAATGGAGCCGCGCTCCTGATACTTCTGAAAGGATTCGGCACCCAGCATATCATACAGTGCATCGTAGAGCGGGCGCAGATAGGGATCGACCTTGTTTTGCAGGTCGCCCGGCAGAAAGCCAAGCCGCTCCCCTGCCTCCACGGCCGGGCGGGTGAGGACGATCCGGTTGACGGAGCGTTCGCGGAAGGCCGCCACCGCCGCCGCGACGGCGAGATAGGTTTTGCCTGTGCCGGCCGGGCCGACCCCGATGGTGACGATGTTGGAGAGGATGGCCTTCATATAGTCCTGCTGGCCGACCGTCTTGGCCTTGATGGGCTTCCCCTTTGCGGTGATGCAGACCACGTCCTTAGCCATCCGGTGTACCAGCGCCTCATTCCCCTCCTGCACGAGGGTAATCAGGTAGCGCACCCGCTGCTCGTCGATTGCCTCGCCCTTCGACGAGAGCGCAATCAACCCCTCCAGCGTGCGTGCGGCCTTGTCGGCGGCCTCCTCCTCGCCGCTGATGCGCAGCTGGTCGCCGCGGTTGACAATGGCAACGCCCAGCGCCTTCTCAATATATTTGATGTTGGCGTCGAAGGAGCCGAAAACCGAAATCATATCCTCGACCCGCTCCACATTTACAAATCGTTCAATCTGACTGGCCATTGGGTAAAATTATCTCCTCTTGCTGGGATCTGCTGATTAGCTCCCGGCAGGCGTAGCTCCCCACGAGGGTGGCGCTCCCCTCCCCGCTTTCGAGCTGCTCTTGCGCGCAGAGGATTTCCCCGGCAATCATTTGCTCCGTAAGATACTGCGCGGCAAATGCTGTGAGAATTTCCTCCTCTCGCTGCTCGGAAACCGAAGTAGCAGAATCGGTATAGTACAAATATTCCTCCCGAACCAGCGTGACAGGGAGCACAAAGCCACCCGGCAGGGTCAGGGGATACTCTGCGTATATTCTATCACAAGTTGTATCCAAATTTCTACTGCCAAAATACAAATTCACCCGAAAATTTCCCAGCAAAAGGGAAAATTTTGTCTCGCCGGAGGTATAACTCTGCTTTTCGGAGGCGGTCTGCATGGCGATGGTCGTAAGCTCGCGCGTTGTAAAGGCGTATATTTCGCCCTGCGCCGCCTGCGCGCAGATGACGTAGCCCCGGTCGGAGTAGCCGGATACCAGAAGCTGCCCCGCCTTCACGGCCTGCCCGGGCTTGCACAGCGAGGTTCCGGCGGTGACGGTAGCGGAGAGAATGACCCCGTCGCGCAGGGCGTAGAGGCCGCTCACGCCGCCGCTCCCCTCCTCACGCTCGGCGGTGGCGCGCTCGCGCACGGTGATCACCGCCGTGCAGCCGGAGGTGTTGATGCCCGCCCAGCTCAGCACGGGCATGGCGGTGAGCAGGGCGTTTTTCAGCCTCTCGCTGCGAACCTCGGAGCGGTCAGCGCCGAAATAGATGCCGCAGGCGGCGGCCTGCTCCAGAATCTGCGCGGTGGGGATGCTGCTGTTGCCCTCCACGCGGATGAAAAGCACCTTTGTCGGCAGGTAGAGGGTAAGCACTAGGTAGGCCAGCATTCCCACAAGCAGCACCGGGCGGCGCAGCAGGGAGAAAAACGCGAAATAGATTCCAATTTTCCGCCGGATTTCGACCGTATCGCCGCGCCGCTCGAACAATTCGCGCGCGAACGCTGCGTCCGCGCGGCGCAGGGTAATGCTTGCGTGCAATTCATCGTGCGCGGTAGCGCGCAGAACCGGAACCCCGGCGGCGGTGAGCGCAGATAATCCCGCCGGAACATCTGCCCCCTCTACCGCCAGCTCCACCACCCCGGCCAGTGAGGTCCATATGCTCATTCGCGTTCCTCCAAGCCGACTTCCTCAATTTTTCCCAAAATCACCAGCTTTTCGCCGTTCATCTGGCCAAGCCGCAGATTTTTGCCCCGGATAGAGATTTGCCCGTGCTTGACCCGCACGCAGATTCGCTCCTGTCCGTATTCCGTAACGCCGAGCTGGTGCTCAATCAGCGCGCGGGAATTCCAGCACAGCTCCACCAGCGGCAGCGCGCGGCCGGGCTCGCCCAAATCCGTCAAAAAGGCGTCGAGAAATTTCATGCGCATCCCTCCTGCTTTGCGAAAGTCTATGCCGCTGGAGGGATGAATTTGCGCCCGGGCGCATAGATTCTCCCGAGGTGAAAAATATGGTCTTAGCCGCAATTCTGGGGATGCTCGCCCTGATTCTGGATGCGCAAACCGCCCTGAATGGGGCAAAGGAGGCGGTTTTGCTCTGCCTGAATGTAGTTGTGCCCTCGCTTTTCCCCTTCTTTTTCCTATCCGCGCTGCTTGTCGCAGCGCTCTCCGGGGCGCGAAGCCAAGTTCTGCGCCCGCTAGGGAGACTGAGCCGTATGCCGGAGGGTTCCGAGGGGTTGCTTCTGCTGGGCCTGCTCGGCGGCTATCCAAGCGGTGCGCAGGCGGTAACGCAGGCTTGGCGGGGCGGTATGCTCTCGCGCCGGCAGGCGCGGCGGCTGCTGGGCTTTTGCTCGAATGCGGGCCCGGCCTTCCTGTTCGGTATCGTTGCCCGGCAATTTACTTCGCCTGCGGCGGAATGGGTGCTGTGGGGCATCCACATGCTATCGTCACTGGCGGTGGGGATGCTCCTGCCGGGCGAGCCGCAGGGGCATGTGCAGCTGGCGCGCGAGCGGATTACGCTTACCGGCGCGCTCGACCGCGCTCTGAAAACAGCGGCGCGGGTGTGCGGCTGGGTAATTGTATTCCGCATCGTACTTGCCTTTGCCGAGAAGTGGCTGCTATGGCCGCTGCCGCAGGTCTGGCGCGTTGCCATCATGGGATTCGCCGAGCTTACATACGGCTGCACCCAACTCGGACAGATCACCTCCGAGCCGCTGCGAATGTGCGTTTGCAGCGCCATGCTCGCGCTCGGCGGCGTTTGCGTAACGATGCAGACGGCCTCGGTGACCGGTGCTCTGGGGCTGGGTATGTACATTCCCGGCAAGCTCCTGCAATGCGCGCTTTCGGTTGCGCTGTGCGCGCTGTACCTTTGGGGCTTGCCGGGGTGGATTCTCGCCGGAATTTTTGCAGTTGGCATCGCCGTCGCCAAAAAAAGAGTAGATTTTTCACGGAAGCTGTGGTATTCTAATAGAAAATCATCCGCGGAGAGTGAAGGGTATGCTGTTTCGTAAAAAGATGGAAAGAAGCTGCGAATATTGCCGGTTTGGTACGGCGCTGGAGGGCGGGCGCGTCCTTTGCGCCAAAAAGGGCGATGTGGAAATCGGCTCCTGCCGCCGATTTTCCTACGACCCCTGCAAGCGTGTGCCGCCGCGCCCGGCGGCGCCGGATTTCGCGCAGTTTGAAGGCGAGGATTTTTCGCTCTGATCGGCAGGGCAAATAGGTAGGAAATAGAGCGGCCGCGAACGGCCGCTCTTCTCCATGTGCCGCGTTCCGTTCATTGACCGACATGCCGAGATCCGCGCGATATAGGAAAGCTTAATCCCTTATTGCAGCATCCGGAGGAATTCCTCCTCCGTCAGGATGGGGATGCCCAGTTCGCGCGCCTTGCGCTCCTTTGAGCCGGCATTTTCCCCGGCGACCACATAGCTTGTCCTTTTCGATACCGAGCCGGCGGCCTTGCCGCCGAAGCTTTCAATCGCCGCCGTCGCCTCGTCGCGGGTGAAGTGCGAAAGCGTGCCCGTCAGCACGATGGTCATCCCTGCGAGGCGCTGGTCGGAAACTGAGCGCTGGCTTTCAAAGTTCAGGCCGCACGCGCGCAGCCGCGCAATCAGGTGCTTCGATTGCGGCTGGCGGAACCATTCGGCAATGCACTGCGCCGTAACCTCGCCCACGTCCTCGACCTGCGTGAGCTGCTCCACCGTGGCGGCGGCAAGCGCGTCCATCGTTCCGAAATGGGCGGCGAGCACCTTGCCGGTCTTTGCGCCCACCTGCCGGATCCCGAGCGCGTAAATCAGGCGGGACAAATCGCGCTGCTTGCTTGCCTCAATGGCGGCAAGCAGCTTTTTTGCCTGCACAGCGCCGTTTTTCCAGAGGCTTTTCAGCTCGTCGAGCGTTAGGGTGTATAGATCCGCCGGGGATTTGAGAAAGCCCTTTTCAATCAGCGACTCCACGATGGCCTCGCCGAAGCCGTCAATATCCATCGCATCGCGCGAAACAAAGTGGGCGAGGTTCCGGCTTAGCTGCGCGGGGCATTCCGCGCCGGTGCAGCGCAGGAAGGCGCCGTCCGCATCCTTTTCCGTGGGCGCGCCGCACACGGGGCAGGTCGCCGGGAGCTGGTACGCGACCGTTCCCTCCGGACGCTTGGAGAAGTCCACCTCCAAAATTTCTGGAATGATCTCCCCTGCCTTGCGAATCCGCACGGTATCGCCAATCCGAATGTCGCGCTGGCTGATGAAATCCTGATTGTGCAGCGTCGCGTTCGTCACGGTCGTGCCCGCAAGACGAACCGGCCGAACAACTGCCTTGGGCGTAAGCACGCCGGTGCGGCCGACCTGCACCACGATATTCTCCACCACGGTGGGCTTGACCTCGGGCGGATACTTATAGGCCACCGCCCATTTCGGAAATTTCGCCGTCTGCCCCATGCGCTCGCGCTGCGCAAGGCTATCTACCTTGATTACCGCGCCGTCAATGTCGCAGCTCAGGCTTTCACGGCTGTCGTTGATTTGCGCGACGGCGCTTTCAATTTCCCCACACTCGTGCAGAAGCCGGTTGGGAATCACCTTGAAGTGCAGCGCGCGCAGGTAGTCGAGCGACTCGGTGTGCCCCGAAAATTCCACGCCCTCGGCAAGCTGGACGTTGAATATCAAAATATCGAGCGCGCGGCTGGCAGCAATTTTGGGGTCGAGCTGCCGCAGAGAGCCGGCGGCGGCATTGCGCGGGTTGGCAAAAAGCGGCTTCCCCAGCGCCTCCTGCCGCTCGTTGAGCTTCTCGAAGCTCTTTTTCGGCATGAAAACCTCGCCGCGAACAATCAGCCGCGTGGGCGCGTTTTCCAGCTTCATGGGAATCGAGCGGATGGTTTTCAGATTCTCCGTCACATCCTCGCCTGTCACGCCGTCGCCGCGTGTCGCGCCGCGCACGAACACGCCGTTTTCGTATTCCAGCGCTACGGACAGCCCGTCGATCTTCGGCTCTACAGAGAAGCGGGTATCCGGCTCGCTCAGGAGCGTCTTGCGTACAAAGTCGTCCAGCTCCTCCGGGGAGAACACATCCTCGAGGCTCATTAGCGGCACGGGATGGGTGTATTTTTCAAACTTGCTCAGCGCCAGCCCGCCGACGCGCTGCGTGGGCGAATCCGGCATCAAGAGCGAAGGATTTGCCTTTTCCAAATCCTCCAGCTCGCGCAGGAGGCGGTCGTAGGTAAAGTCGGGAATTGTGGGGTCGTCAAGCACATAGTAGCGGTAGTTTGCCTCGTTCAAAAGGCGTGTCAGCTCGGAAATTCTTTCTTTAACGTCCATATTAGCCTCCGGTTTGTAAATAGGTATCGGGCACCTGGCCAACAATGATGGTTTCCGCCACCACGACATGGCTGCTTACGGTGAAGCTCTGCGCCTGTCCCAGCACAAGCACCGTAACATCAACGGTGACGGCCATATTGATTCTGTGAATCGTCTGATTGATACCGGCCTGCGAGAATTCGCTGGAAAATTCCGCGTCGGAATTGCGCACGGAGAGAATCGAAACGGGAATCTGCGGCCCGCGCCCGCTGAAGAACTCCGGCAGGAGCAAGCTGCCGAGGGAAATGCCAATGTCAGAGGTATCCACCGCAAGGATTTCCGCATTGATGGCGTCAAGGATCTCAGTTTTCAGGCGGTTGATTTCGCTCATGTTGGTTTTCAGCGCGGTGATGGAGCCGTTGAGATCCTTTTCAAAGTACACGATGCGGTCGTACTGGATGTTGCCGGCGGCAATCTGGCGGTTCACCGCGTCGTTGATGAGGTTGGAGGTGGTGTTCTTTACCTGCGTCTGCGCCAGCACGCGAATCACAGGGTCGTAGCGCAGGCGAAAGACAATCAGCGCGGCGGCCGCCAGTAGCGCAAGAATGGCAACGGTTTTTGCAATCTTTCGCACAGCACGCATAGCCCTCACCTCCCGGTAGACTATGCGCCGCTTGAAAAAAATATGTGGAGGAATCCTTTTCGGATTTTAAGGAAGCTCTGAATAATTGGCTAGAACGGATTGTGCTTTCTTTTGTGTTGCAAAAAGGTTTGAAAAATGGAGGAATACTTTGTTTATTTCCCATTTTTCAAAGCGCATTTGCGGCGCAAAAGGCGGTGCAAGGCGCCGTAGACGATTTATTGTACCTTCTTCATGTAAGCGGAGGCGGTTTTTGCCATCAGCTTCTTGGTGCCGACCTTGTCGAACGCGACCTCCAGCAGTGCATCGCCGCTGAGCTTCAGAACCGACAGCACCAGCCCCCGCCCGAACGCCGAATGCTCAACCATGTCGCCCTTGCTCAGCTCGAGGCAGGGCGCGTGGGAGCCGCCGGAGGGCGTGCTGGATAGCGTGTGATGCGCAGCGGTGCGCGGCTTTTGTGCCTCGTGCCGGATTGGCTCGGCGCGATAGCCCCCTTCGGCGGCATAGCCGCCCCGGCGCACAATTTCACCGGCAGGAAGCTCTTTGAGAAAGCGAGAGGGCAGCGCGGCGTTCGTGCGGCCGTAGAGCATCCGCTGGCGCGCATGGGAGATGGTGAGGGTTTTCTTCGCGCGGGTGATGGCAACATAGCACAGCCGCCGCTCCTCCTCCATCTCCTCCCGGTCGCCGATGGCGCGCATTCCCGGGAACAGCCCGTCCTCAAAGCCAACCAGAAATACATGCGGAAATTCTAGACCCTTCGACGAATGCATGGTCATCAGCACCGCCGCGTCGTCGGAGGCGTTGTATTCCTCAATGTCGGTATACAGCGCGATTTCCTCAAGAAATGCAGCCAAAGTGGGCTCTTCGGCGCTTTTTACGAAGTTTTCGATGCTGGATTTCAGCTCCTTCACGTTCTCAAGGCGGCCGAGATTTTCCATGTCGGGCTTTGCCTCCAGCATGGTGACGTAGCCCGTGCGGCGCAGCAGCTCCTCGTAAAAGTCCGGCAGGCTCATTCCGTCGGCAAGCAGCTGCTGCATGGAGGCGACTATCGAGGCAAAAGCGCGGAATTTTGCCGCGCTCTTTTCCAGCGGGGCGTAGTTTTCCGGGTGGCTGACAACCTGATAGAGCGGTACGCCCTCCGCCTGCGCCAGCCGCTCGGCGGTTTCAATGGATTTAGCGCCGAGGCCGCGGGGCGGATTGTTAATAATGCGCTTTAGGCGCAGATTATCTGACGGATTGTGAATAACGCACAGGTAAGAAAGCATATCCTTAATTTCGGCGCGGTCAAAAAATCGCGTGCCGCCGATGACGCGGTATGGAATGCCATTGCGCTTCAGCGCAAATTCCACGGCGTTAGACTGGGCGTTCGTGCGGTAGAGCACGGCGCAGTCGCGGAAGGCGGCGGTTTTGCTGAGCGCGAGAATCTGCCCGGCGACAAAATTTGCCTCTGCCCGCTCATCCGGCGCTTCGTAGACCGTGATGGGCTTACCGGAACCGTTGGAGGTCCACAGGTGCTTCCCCTTGCGCCCCGTGTTGTTGGTAATCACGGCGTTGGCGGCGTTGAGAATTGCCTGCGTTGAGCGGTAGTTCTGCTCCAGCCGGATGGTGCGCGCCGCGGGGTACTGCTTCTCAAAGTCCAGAATATTTGCGATGGTCGCGCCGCGAAAGCGGTAGATGCTCTGGTCGTCGTCGCCGACCACGCAAAGATTTTCTCGCCCGCCCGCGAGCAGCGCCGCGAGCAGATATTGCAGGTGGTTGGTATCCTGGTATTCGTCCACCAGCACATAGCGGAACTTGCGCTGGTAGTAGGCGCGCACCTGCTCGTCGCTCTGCAGCAGCTGGACGGTGAGCAGGATGATATCGTCAAAATCCAGCGCGTCATTTTCCTTCAGCCGCGCCTGATAGCGCTTGTAGGCGCGGGCAATGGGGAGCATCTTCAGGTCGTTTTGCTCCTGCGCCGTCTGCGCAAGCTCCTCGGGCAGCACCATGCTGTCCTTTTCGCGGCTGATGATATTGAGCACATACTTGGGCGGGAAGGTCTTGTCGTCCAGCCCCATTTCGCGCAGCACCTCCTTCATCAGCCGCTCGGAATCGGCGGTGTCGTAGATGGTGAAGTGCTTTGTGTAGCCAAGCTTTTCAATGTTGCGGCGCAGGATGCGGCAGCAGGCGGCATGAAAGGTCATCGCCCAGATGTCCTGTGCCTCGGGCCCCAGCATACCGATTAGCCGCTCCTTCAGCTCGCCCGCAGCCTTGTTGGTGAAGGTGATGGCGAGAATGCTCCAAGGCGCGGCAGGCTCGAGCGCGCAGAGGTAATCCGCCCGCTGCCGCTGCGAATCCGACAATTCGGCCGGCAGATTTTCTAGAAAATCGACATCCTCGGCCTCGATATATTCGGGAATCTCGCTCGCGTCGCTCGCGCGACCAAAGCGGATGAGATTCGCAATGCGGTGAATCAGCACGGTGGTCTTGCCGCTGCCTGCGCCCGCAAGCAGAAGCAGCGGCCCCTCGGTGGTGAGCACGGCCTCCAGCTGCCGCTCGTTCAGGTCGGAAAAATGGGACGCGATATAGCTTCGCCGTGCGGCGAGAAATTGTTTCTCTTTTGTAATCTCCATGATAGGCTCCTGCAAATGTAGTCGCCTGTATTTTACATCATTTTCGCCGAAAGGTAAAGAAAAATTTTTGCCCACGCGCCTACAGCATCGCCTCGCGCAGCAGGCCGATGGCCTTCTTTTCAATCCGGCTTACCTGCACTTGGCTCACGCCCAGCACGCGGCTTACGCGCTCCTGCGTGAGGCCGTGGAAATAGCGAAGCTGTACCACGGTGCGCTCGCGCTCCGGCAGGGAGTCGATGGCCTGCCGCAGCGAAAGCCGCTCGGCCATTTTTTCCTCCGACTCGGTGTCGGTGAGCACGTCCTCCAGGGAGAAGCCCTCCTCCCCGCTCTCGCGCTGGATGGATTCGGTGGCGGCGGTGGCGGCCTGCGCGTAGGCGATTTCCTCGGCGCTGAGGCCGCAGCGCTCAGAAATTTCGGAAATTGCCGGCTCGCGGCCAAGCTCTTGGGTGAGCGCCGCCTGCGCCATTTTCACGGCCGAAGCCTGCTCCTTTACCGAGCGGGAAACCTTGATTGCTCCGTCGTCGCGCAGAAATCGGCGGATTTCACCGGAAATTTTCGGCACGGCATAGGTGGAAAACTGGGTGCCAAAGGCCGCGTCATAGCCCTGCACGGCCTTCAGAAAGCCGAGGCAGCCGAGCTGGTACAGGTCATCCGACTCCACGCCCCGCCCGACAAAGCGCTTCACGATTGCCCAAATCAGTCCGTTATTTTCCCGAATCAGCCGTTCCCCCGCCTCCCGGTCGCCGCCGCGGTAGGCCACAATCAGGGAGTATACGTCGCTCATTTTCGCCGCTGGATTTTGCGGCGCATATGCACCGTTGTGCCCTTGCCCGGCTCGCTTGTAATCTCGAAGGAGGTCATGAAGCTCTCCATGATGGTGATGCCCATGCCGCTGCGCTCCGCGCCGCCGGTGGTGAACATGGGTTTCTTTGCCTGTTCAAGGTCTGCGATGCCTACGCCGCGGTCTTTCACCACAATGTCCAGCATCTGCTCTTTCAGGATCCGGCAGCGCACGGTGATGCTGCCGATCGTATCAGGATAGGCGTGGACAATGCAGTTCGTTACCGCCTCGGAAACCGCGGTGCGGATATCGCCAAGCTCCTCCACAGTGGGGTCGAGCTGCGCGGCAAAGCAGGCTACCGCCGCCCGGGCAAAGGCCTCGTTACTCGATTTGCTCGGAAATTCTAATATCATGTAGTTCTCAAATTTCATGCTGTACCTCCCGAAATTCCACCAGCCGGTCGATACCGGAGGTGCGGAATACCTTCTTTGGCTGCTCGCCGAGATTGGAAAGGATGAGCTTCCCCTCAATCTGGCTCATGCTGCGCAGGGCGTTGATCACGACCGCTACGCCGGAGGAATCGATAAATTGCACATCCTGAAAGTCCAAAATGCAGACCTCCGGGGTGTAGGCCTCGATTTTTCCGGCGATGGCCTCGATGTAGCCCTTGGCGCAGTGATGGTCGATTTCCCCGGTCAATGCCACCGTTAGGCAGCCGTTTTCGAGAAAACTGGTAAATTTCATAGCAAATGCCTCCTTTGGTGATTGCGAAAACGAGTATATCACCTTTCCTGCGGGTATTCCGTCGGAATCGGTGCGCAGCGCAGAAGAATTTTTGCATTTTCGCACCCGAAGCGCAAAAAAAGCATATCACCCCCAAAGCACGGGGATGATATGCTCTATGCGTTCTATATGATAAACCAGCGATTACATCGCGACCTCGATTGCCTCGCGCAGATTGCGGACGCGGTAAACCGTGAGCGCCGCTGGGATCTCGAGGTTTTCCGAGCCGTTTTTCGGCACGATGCACTTCGTAAAGCCCAGTCGCGCGATTTCTGAAAGCCGCTGATTCATGTGGGTAACGCTGCGGATTTCACCGGTAAGCCCCACCTCGCCGACTGCCACGAGGTCGGATGGAATCACGGCGTCACGGTAGGAGCTCGCGAGCGCGAGCACTACCGGCAAATCCGCGCCGGGATCGTCCAGCCGCAGCCCGCCGATAACGTTAATGTAGGCGTCGAAGAGGTTCATTTTCATGCCGCCGCGCTTTTCCAGCACCGCCAGCAGCAGCACCGCGCGGTTGTAGTCGAAGCCGTCGGCCGCACGGCGCGGGACATTCATTGTGGTTTTGGATACCAGCGCCTGCACCTCTGCCAGAAGCGGCCTTGTGCCCTCCATCACACAGGCGACGCAGGTGCCGGACGAGCCCTCCGGCCGCCCGTTAAGCAGCATCTGGGAGGGATTCGGCACCTCGCTCAGCCCCCGCTCCCCCATCTCAAATACGCCGATTTCATTCGTAGAGCCGAAGCGGTTCTTTGCCGCGCGCAGCAGGCGGTAGGAGGTGTTCTGGTCGCCCTCAAAATACAGCACGCAGTCTACCATGTGCTCAAGCACCTTCGGGCCGGCTATGTTGCCGTCTTTGTTGATGTGGCCTACGACGAATACGGTAAGCCCCTCCTGCTTACTCAGGTTCATCAGCGACATCGTGCAGTCTTTCACCTGCGAGATGCTGCCAGGGCCGGAGTCGTTCTCGTCCATATACATGGTTTGGATGGAGTCAATAATCAGAATATCCGCCTTCGTTTCCTCCACGGCGTCCAGCACATCGTGCATCCGCGTTTCCGATACCACCAATAGCTCGCCGGAATTTACGCCCAGCCGCTCGGCGCGCATTTTGATTTGCCGCTCGCTTTCCTCACCGGAAACGTAGAGCACACGCCGCTCACGGCACAGCTCGCGGCAAATTTGCAGCAGCAGCGTGGATTTGCCAATGCCCGGCGCGCCGCCGACCAGCACGAGGCTCCCGCTTACTGCACCGCCGCCAAGCACCCGGTCCAGCTCGCCCATGCCTGTGGGGAAGCGGATCTCTTGGCTGTCGTCCACCTGCGTGATGCGCTGCGGCTTGCGGCTGAGCCCCACCGGGGCCGACTTGGCTCTGCCTGCCGGGGCGGGCTTCTCAATGTGCTCCTCAAGCGTGTTGTATGCGCCGCAGCCGGGGCAGCGTCCCATCCAGCGGGGGTACTCGCTTCCGCAGGCGGTGCAGAAAAATACCGTTTTTGTCTTGGCCATGCGCGGTTCCTCCGTCCTTTTTTCTGCCATTATACCGCGCCTTTGGGGTTAAGTCAAGCCCGTACTCAGGTGCGCGGCAAGCGTCGCGGCAATTACGCAGCAGAGCTTTTTCTGGTATTCGGCGTCGCGCAGCGCCGCCTCTTCCTCGGGATTCGACAGGAAGCCGCACTCCACCAGAACACCCGGGCAGGTGATATTTTCCATCAGGTAAACGCCGTCCGCGCGCTTGCACTGCCGTGTGCTGCCGGGGTTGACGGATTGTGCAAAGGCTTCCTGAAGCTCGGCTGCGAGAATGGCGCTATCTGCCGTAGCTGCATAAAAAACCTGCGCGCCGCTGTAGCGGCTGTCAGCGAAAATATTTTGGTGAATGCTCACAAGCACCGCGCCTGCGCATTCGTTGCAGATTTTCACGCGCTCATGCAGGTCAGAAATCTTTTTCTGTGAGAGCGTCTGCCCCTGCGTGTAAATCTGGGTGTCCGTCGTGCGGATGGACTTGGTTTCGTAGCCCAGCAGCTCCAATAGAGGCGCAAGCCGCAGGGTGATTTGCAGATTCAGGCTGCTTTCCAGCACACCAGTACAGGAGGTTGCGCCGCCGTCCTCCCCGCCATGCCCGGCGTCAAGAATGATTACATGGGACGATTCGGTAGCCTCCGCGCCCGCGGAAACCGACCGGCTCACGCATTCCACCAGTCCGATCGCTACAATACAGACAAGCAGATAAAATGGCAGCGCCGCCACAAAAGAGTCCTTCTTCATCCGAACCACCTCAGAGCATTGTAGCGCCCGCGGCGAAAAATTAGAACCATCCGCCAAAATCCGGCATAGTATGACCTGGAACGACTGTTCTATGTTGTCCGAAAAGGAGGTTTCAGCAAATGGAGCAACAAAAAGACGGACGCTGCGGACTGGGGCATCTCCCCTCCCCAGCGCCGATGGCGTATCCCTATGTACCCTATCAGCGGGAGAATCCGCCAAAGTACGAAGCGCGCAAGGGCTTGGTGCGCGGCACGCTTTTCCCGGGGCTTGACCTGCCCTTCATGGGCATGGTAAACCGGCAGGAGAAGCCTGTCACGCCGAAAACCGAGCTGCAAGCTCTGGGCTTCGCGGTGCAGGAGCTGACGCTCTACCTCGATACCCATCCCGGCGACCGGGAGGCGTTGGAGCTTCTGCGCAGCTACCAGAGGCTATACCGCCAATGCCAGGCGGAATACGCCGAGAAGTACGGCCCGCTGAACAATACCGACGGCACCAACGCCCGGGAATACCGGTGGCTTGACGACCCGTGGCCTTGGGAATTTGCGGCGAACAAGGAGGCTTAAGCGATGTTTATCTATGATAAGAAATTGGAGTACCCCGTGCGTATCCGCCGGCCAAATCCTCGCTTGGCGGCGATGATTATCACGCAGTACGGCGGGCCGGACGGCGAACTGGGCGCATCACTGCGCTACCTGTCCCAGCGCTACAGTATGCCCTTCGATGACCAGCGCGCCCTGCTTACCGACATCGGCACGGAAGAGCTCGGGCATTTAGAGATGATTGGCGCGATTGTGCACCAGCTTACGCGGAACCTGAAAACGAAGGATATTGAGAATAGTATGCTCGCTCCCTATTTTGTCGATCACACCGTTGGCGTGTATCCGGCTGCCGCGAGCGGCTTCCCTTACACCGCGGCGAGCATGGAGGTAAAGGGCGACCCCATCGCGGACCTCACAGAAGACCTCGCAGCAGAGGGTGCGCCTGCGCAAGAGCAACCTACGGTGGGCGCGCTCCTAAGGAGGCTCTAAACGGAACGGCTGCGGCGTCTTGTCCTTACCCCTGCTGTGCTGGTTGCGGTGCGCGGCAGCGGTTGCTGCATTAGCGAAGCGGCACAGGCCAGAATCCTTGAAAAGCTATATCAGGGCGATTCACCCTTCTGCGCTGCCGGACATATGAGGCAATAGCTCCCGAAGAATGCTGGCAGCATTCGCAAATGGTAGATGGGCTTCTCATGGCCGGTCATTTCGCGGGTTCCCTCGCAAAAATTCCGCTCGAAACGATTGCATTTCCGTCGAATATGTGCTATCCTATTCCAGCGAGGGGGTGGCGCGCGTGCAGAAGCGATTTTACGATTCTCCAATCGGGGAGATCGTTTTGGCCGCAGATGCGGCGGGTCTGACCGGGCTGTGGTTTGTCGGGCAGAAATATTTTCCGGCCAATCTGGAAAATACGCCTTGTGAAGCGGCGGATCCCATTCTGGCTGAGGCGGCGCGATGGCTGGACATGTACTTTTCAGGCAGGGAGCCGGACTTTATGCCGCCGCTGCACGCGGTAGGGACGGTTTTTCAGCATAGCGTCTGGCAGATTCTGCGCACGATCCCCTATGGCACGACCACAACCTACGCGGAGATTGCGCGCGCTCTTGCCGCGCAGTTGGGCGGCGGGCGTGGATCGGCGCGGGCGGTTGGCGGGGCGGTTGGAAGAAATCCAATCTCCATCCTAGTGCCCTGTCATCGCGTTGTGGGTGCGGACGGCAGCCTGACGGGCTACGCCGGCTCCCTAGAAAAGAAGCGCGCTCTGCTTGAGCTGGAATTGGCCGGGGCGCGCGCTCTGCGCCGGCCATAGAGGAGGATATGTTATGCGTGAAATCCGCAAACGCTGCGCGTGGGTGAACTTGAAAAACCCGCTCTATGTCCGCTATCACGACGAGGAGTGGGGCGTGCCCGAGCATCGCGACGAAAAGCTATATGAGCTTTTGATTTTAGAGAGCTTTCAGGCGGGTCTATCGTGGGAATGTGTGCTCAATAAGCGCGAGGCTTTTCGCGAGGCCTTCGACGGTTTTGCGCTCGACAGGGTCTGCGCATACGGCGAGGAAAAAGTGGACGAGCTGATGCACAATCCCGGCATTATCCGCAACCGCAGAAAAATAGAAGCAGCGATTGCGAACAGTCTTGTTTTTCGGCAGATTCAAGGAGAATTCGGCAGCTTTGACGCCTATATTTGGGGCTTCAGCGCCGGGGAAACCGTGCGGGAGGATTACCACCTGCGTACCACCTCTCCCCTGTCGGACGCCATATCCGCCGACCTCAGGCGGCGCGGCATGAGATTCGTCGGCTCTACGATTATCTATGCCTATCTGCAATCGATTGGCATGATTTTCGCGCACGGTCGAGAATGCGACTGCGCGGCACAATAATACGGCAGCAGGAGAGAAATCCTGCTGCCGCCTTTTTATTCCTTACAAGCCTTCACCCAAGCATCCCAGCGGGAATCCGCATGGATCTCCAGCGCAACATCTGCGCTGCTTGGCACACACCACCATGGCCAGACCTCGGGAAGCTGAGCAGCAATCCCGCCCGCCGGGGCGGAATCGGAGGCCGTGTCAAATTTCCGGGCGAGTATTCGCGCATTTTCGAGCGCATCGAAGGCTCCGTCGCGGTCACCTGCTCGCCAAAGATACTCCGAAAGGTAGAGATGCAGGCTCGACATTTGCGCGTAGTAGGGTACTTGGCTTTCCAATACGGCGAAGATCCCAATCGCATCCTGAATCCGCGCCGCCGATTTTTCGGCGCTATAGTGGTTCTTATTGGCAATCACCGCCCAAACCAGCAGGTCAGCTGCCATCGAAACCACCTTGCCCAGAACACGCTCATATTCCTCGGCGCGCGACCTGCCGTCGCAGCAGTTGAGCGAGAGCATTTCCCGCGAGGCGCAGAGCGCCGGGACGCTGCTCACGATTTCCCTTGCTTTTTCGTGCGCGCCCGTGTTTGCATATAGCTGCACAAGCTCCCGCATGGCGGTTTGCCGCAGCTGGCCTTCACCGAGTGAGGAAAGAAGCTTTTCATAAATCCCAATTGCCTCCTGCCACTCGGTATATTGCTTGTGCCGCGCGGTGTCGAGAATGTCGTAGCCGTCGGCGTCCGTGAGGTGATGCTCGCCGTGGCGGACATAGCCCGCGTTGTAGAGGGTGGATGCTAAGCAAAGCATCAGCTTCTCGTTGCCCGGGAATTCCAGCAGCGCGCTGCGCGCGTCGGCGATGCACTCGTCCACGCATACATCCACGCCGTTGTTGCGCTTATTTTTTTCGGTAATGGCCTGCAGCATCGCGTCGAGCTTGCTCTGCCGGTCGCTCTCGTAGCCAAACAGCTCGTCGATGGTGACGCCGAAGTAGTTGGCGATGGCGGGGATCAGCTCCAGATCCGGGCAGCCCCCGTTCGCCTCCCAGCGGGAGATGGCCTGCGCGGTTACGCCGATGGCGTTCGCCATTGCCTCCTGCGTGCGCCCATCGCGCTTGCGCAGCTGCTTGATTTTTGCTCCGATTTGTACTTGCATGAGAAAAACCTCCTGAATTTTTCCACCGATGTAGGGCTATTATAGCGGCAAATGGGAGAGATTTCAATTATCAATTTCTTGTTTAAAAATACACGAATCGTTGAGTTTTCGCCCGGCGCAGCCTATTGCCCGGCGCGCCGCGTATTCTATAGGAGTCTATGCGGGAGGTGTATATTATGGCAGGTGAAAATTCAGAGCGCAGCTGCAAGAGCATATTTCGCAGCGGCGAGGCCTCGCCCACGCGCGAAGCAATTACGCGCGCTTGGGCTGCGCTGATCCGGCAGCTTGAGCGCGGCAAGGCATCGCGCCGGGGCGACGCATGAGAGCCGCTATCTACTGCCGCTTATCCGAGGAGGACCGAAACAAGCAGTCACAAAGCGACGATTCGGCCAGTATTCAGAACCAGAAGGCGATGCTGCTGGCCTATGCGGCACAGCAGGGCTGGGAGGTTTCGGGCATTTACAGCGACGACGACTATACCGGCTCCGACCGCCGCCGCCCGGCCTTTAACCGCCTTCTGCGCGATGCGCAGCAGCAGCAGTTTGAGGTGATTCTGTGCAAGACGCAGTCGCGCTTCACGCGCGAGCTGGAGCTGGTGGAGAAGTACATTCACGGTCTGTTTCCAATCTGGGGGATCCGCTTCGTAAGCATCGTGGATAACGCCGATACCGCCAACAAGGGCAATAAGAAATCCCGGCAAATCAATGGGCTTGTCAACGAATGGTACTTAGAGGATATGTCTGAGAATATCCGCAGCGTGCTCACGAGCCGACGGCTGGGCGGCTTCCATATCGGCGCATTTGCTCTGTATGGGTACAGAAAAGACCCCAATCAAAAGGGGCATCTGCTGATTGACGAGGAGGCCGCAGCAGTCGTTCGGGAGGTATTTACCCTTTTTTCTGGCGGCTACGGCAAGACCGCCATTGCGCGGCTTCTGAACGAGCGGGGGATTCCAAACCCAACGGAGTATAAGCGCCTGCACGGCCTGCGCTATCGGCAGCCCGGCGGAAGGAACAGCACCCTGTGGAAATACGGTGCGATCTCGGATATGCTGACAAACGAAATCTACATCGGCAACATGGTGCAGGGAAAGTACGGCAGCGTTTCCTACAAGACGAAGCAGAACCGTCCCCGCCCGCGGGAGAGCTGGTATATCGTGCCGGGCACACACGAGCCGATCATCGACCGCGAGCTTTGGGACCGGGTGCAGCGCTGCATCGCGCAAAGGGCAAAGCCGTTCGCCGGCGGCACGATCGGGCCATTTGCGGGAATCGCCCGCTGTGCCAACTGCGGCTATGCCATGCGTTCGAGCAAAAGCCGCGGGCGGCACTACCTGCAATGCCCCAGCCGGTATATTGCCAAGGAGGCCTGCATCGGCTCGTTCATTGCGGTGGACTGGCTGGAGCAGCTTGTGCTATCTGAGCTTCGGCGGCTGACCGAGGCGTACCTCGACACGGAAGCGCTCGCGAAGAGCCTACCCATTGCCGATGATTTTCAAGCGCAAAGGAAGATCCTGCGCTCGGAATTAAAGGACTGCCAGAGAAAGATTGACGAATATACCGAGGGAATCGGCGCGCTGTACATAGACCGGATTCGGGGCGAGCTGCGCGAGAGCGACTACCGCGCAATGCACGCGGATTTCGAAAAAAAGCGCGCGAATCTGGAAACGCTGGCGGCGCAGCGCGCGCGGGAATTGGAGGCGCTGGAGGAAACAGCGCGCCTTGGCGACCAACGCATGGAGCTGGCGGAGCAGTACCTGCACCCGGCGCAGCTCACGCGGGAGATGAGCGAAATCCTGATTGAGCGAATCAGCGTAGGTAAGCGGAAAAAGGGAGAAAAGCATCCCCCTGTCGAAATCTATTGGAATTTCTAAGGAAGCTCTGAATCAATCGGCGGATTCCGAGCTTCCCGACAGGATAGCAGGTTGCTCCTGTGCGCTCGCAGCAGAGCAGAAGGCGCGCGCGACCTACGACAACATCCTGCGCCTGAGCGACGACCCGGACGTGAATGACGTAATCAAATTCCTGCGCGAGCGGGAGGTCGTGCATTTCCAGCGCTTTGGCGAATCGCTCGAGCAGCTGCGTGACAAGCTCAACGAGAAAAATGTGTACTATATGAACGCGTCCTTTGATATGTAAAACGCGCATAGGAAACGGGCTGCGGATTTCCGCAGCCCGGGAGAAATTTGTCACTTTACACAAATAGCAGCTAAAAAAAGGAAAAGAACTTGTAATCCTCCGCAGCTTCTGCTACAATAGACACGGAAAATCAAGAACACAGGAGGACAGTTTCATATGCCTTATGTTGATGAGGTTCTCGAGCGCGTAAAGCAGCAGAATCCCGACCAGCCGGAGTTCTATCAGGCGGTGTACGAGGTTCTGGAATCTCTGCGCCCCGCGATTGCAAAAAAAGAAAGCGCCTACCGCAAAAGCGCCCTGCTGGAGCGGCTGACCACCCCGGAGCGGGCGATTCTGTTTCGCGTGCCATGGGTGGACGACCGTGGGCAGGTGCAGGTGAACAACGGCTACCGGGTGCAGTTCAACAGCGCCATCGGCCCCTACAAGGGCGGCCTGCGCTTCCATCCCAGCGTAAATTTGAGCGTAATCAAATTCTTAGGCTTTGAGCAGGTTTTCAAGAATTCCCTGACCGGTCTGCCCATCGGCGGCGGCAAGGGCGGCGCGGATTTTGACCCCAAGGGCAAATCCGACCGGGAGGTAATGGCCTTCTGCCAGAGCTTCATGACAGAGCTTTCCAAGTACATCGGGCCGGATACCGACGTTCCCGCCGGGGATATTGGCGTTGGCAGCCGGGAAATCGGCTACCTGTTTGGCCAGTATAAGCGGCTGAGCGGGCGCTATGAGGGCGTGCTGACCGGCAAGGGCCTGAGCTACGGCGGCTCTCTGGCACGCACGCAGGCAACGGGCTACGGCCTATTGTACATTGTCGACGAAATGCTCCGCTGCAACGGCAAGTCCTTAGAGGGCAAGACCGTGGCGGTTTCCGGCGCCGGGAATGTGGCGACCTACGCCATCGAGAAGGCGTGGCAGTTGGGGGCGAAGCCCGTCACCTGCTCCGATTCCACCGGCTGGATCTACGACCCCGACGGCATCGACGTGGCAACGCTGACGGTAGTCAAGCACGTCAGGCGCGCCCGCCTGACCGAGTATGCCGCCGCCCGCCCTGGCTCTGTTTGCCACGAGGGCAAGGGCGTGTGGAGCATTCCCTGCGATGTGGCGCTTCCCTGCGCAACCCAGAACGAGCTTCTGCTGGAGGACGCGAAGGTGCTGGCAGCGGGCGGCTGCTTTGCCGTCGCCGAGGGTGCCAATATGCCCACCTCGCTGGATGCCACCGCCTATTTGCAGTCCCACGGCGTCCTGTTCTGCCCCGGCAAGGCATCCAACGCCGGCGGCGTCGCCACCTCGGCGCTGGAAATGTCGCAGAATTCCCAGCGGCTCAGCTGGAGCTTTGAAGAGGTAGACGCGAAGCTGAGCGACATCATGGTGAAGATTTTCCACAATCTGGACGAGGCCGCCAATGCCTACGATATGCCCGGTAATTATGTGGCCGGTGCCAATATCGCGGGCTTCCTGAAGGTCGCGGACGCGATGGACGCGCAGGGATACGTATAATCTATTTGCAGCAAGACGAGCATCTGGCGCAGTCGCCGCAGCAGCCCTTGCCCTGCTTCCTGCGCCGGCGGCGGAAAAACAGCCCTGCCAGCACAGCGCAGGCAAGCGCGGCGAGGAGCAGATAATCCACGATTCCCATTTTAGCCTCCAATCGCCAAGCCGATTAGCCGTACGAGAAACGCCGCGAACCATGCAATCAGGCATTGGACGGCCACCATGCTAATCGCCCACTTCCCTCCCAGCTCGCGCTTGACCGCGCTGATGGCGGCAACACAGGGCGTATACAGCAGGCAGAAGGCCAGCATGGAGGCGGCGGAAACCGGGGTGAGAATCGTATTCACCGCGCCGTCAAAGAGGATTTCCATCGTGGAAACCACGCTCTCCTTCGCCAGAAAGCCGCTGATGAGGCTCGTGCAGATGCGCCAATCGCCCAAGCCGAGCGGCGCGAGCAGCGGGGCAAGCAGGCCGGAAAGCCGGGCGAGGATGCTCTGCTCGGAATCCGTCACGAGATTCAGCGTAAGATCGAAGCTTTGCAGGAACCAAATCACGATGGTCGCAATCAGGATGATGGAAAATGCCCGCTGCAGGAAGTCCTTTGCCTTCTCCCACAATAGCTGCGCCACATTTTTAGGGGTGGGCAGGCGATAGTTCGGAAGCTCCATCACGAACGGCACGGCCTCGCCTCGGAAGGCGGTGCGCTTCAAAAGCAGCGCCATGACAATACCGACGGCAATGGAACCGAAGTACAGTAGCGCCATCACCAGCGCGGAGTAGGACGGGAAGAACGCCGAAACGAAGAAGCCATAGATAGGAAGCTTCGCCGTGCAGCTCATGAAGGGCGTGAGCAGGATGGTCATCCGCCGGTCGCGTTCGCTCGGCAGGGTGCGCGTGGCCATTACGGCAGGCACGGTGCAGCCGAAGCCAATCAGCAGCGGCACGATGCTCCGGCCGGAAAGCCCGATTTTGCGCAGGAGCTTATCCATGAAAAAGGCCACACGGGCGATGTAACCGCTGTCTTCCAGCAGCGAGAGGAAGAAAAACAGGCAAACGATGATGGGCAGAAAGCTCAATACGCTGCCGACGCCGCTGAAAACGCCGTCAATAATCAGGCTTTGCACGGCGGGATTGACGTTCGCAGCGGTAAGCGCGCGGTCGGCAAGGGTGGTAAGCCCATCGATGCTGTACTCGAGAACATTTTGCAGGAACAGCCCTATTACATTGAAGGTCAGGAAAAACACTGCCAGCATGATGGCAATGAAGCAGGGAATCGCGGTATACTTGCCGGTGAGGATGCGGTCGATTTTTTCGCTGCGCGCTCGCTCTCTGGATTCGCGCGGCTTGACAACCGTCGCCTCGCAGAGCTTTTCAATAAAGTCGAAGCGCATATCGGCCATTGCTGCGCTGCGGTCAAGCCCGCGCTCCGTTTCCATCTGCTTGACGATGTGCTCGAGCATCTCCTGCTCGTTTGGATCCAGCTCGAGCTGCTGCAAAACGAGGCTGTCGCCCTCAATGGCCTTGCTGGCGGCAAAGCGCACCGGCAGCCCCGCGCGCTCGGCATGGTCGCAAATCAAGTGGTTGACGGCGTGGATACAGCGATGCACAGCGCCGCCAAAATCGTCCTTGCCGCAAAAATCGCGCGGCTGCGGCTTCTCCTGATACCGTGCGATGTGAACGGCATGCCGCACAAGCTCGTCTACGCCTGAATTTTTCGCCGCAGAGATGGGAACCACCGGCACGCCGAGCGCGGACTCCATGGCGTTGATGTCAATCGAGCCGCCGTTACCGGTAACCTCGTCCATCATGTTCAGGGCGACCACCATCGGGATATCCATCTCAAGCAGCTGCATCGTCAGGTAAAGATTTCGCTGGATGTTTGTTGCATCGACAATGTTGATGATAGCCTTCGGCCTCGTCAGCAGGATGTGGTTGCGCGATACGATTTCCTCCGAGGAGTAGGGCGACATGGAGTAGATGCCGGGCAAATCCGTGACGACTGTGTTGGGATTTCCCCGGATGGGGCCGTCCTTGCGGTCAACCGTTACTCCGGGGAAATTGCCGACGTGCTGGTTCGCGCCGGTCAGGCAATTAAACAGGGTGGTCTTGCCGCAGTTTTGGTTACCAACAAGGGCAAAGGTAAGCGGCGTCCCCTCCGGCAGCGGGTTTTCGGAGCGTTTATCGTGGTACTTGCCCGTTTCGCCCAGACCGGGGTGCGCGACAGCGCGCAGATTTTCCGGCCCCAAGTGCGCGTTCGCCCGCGCAGCAATCGGCTCTACTGCAATCTGCGCCGCGTCCGCTAGCCGGAGCGTTAGCTCGTAGCCGTGGATTTGCAGCTCCATCGGGTCGCCCATCGGCGCGAACTTGACTACCGTTATTTCCGCCCCGGGCACAACGCCCATATCCAGAAAATGCTGGCGAAGCGCCCCTTCCCCGCCGACGGTGAGGATGCGGGCATGATCGCCGACGTGTAATTCATCAAGGTGCATTCTGAAGAAATCCTTTCTGTTAGCTTGCGCTAACATTATAAGAGGCTTCCCCACAGAAGTCAAGAGGAATTTTCGGAAAAATTTTGGTTCTATAATAAATGTTGGGGTCAGGTGTGAGCCTGACCCCATGAA
>JAJQFT010000076.1 GCA_021200975.1 Bacillota bacterium
ATTCTCCCATTCCCAGCGAATTCAGCAGCTCGAGCGCCTGCTCCCGCACGGCCTCCACCTGCTCCTGCGTCGCCGGCACGTCGCGGCTGCAAACCAGACTGTGGTAGTACTCCTTGGTGAACTTTTTTCCGGTTCCGGGCGCCCAGAGAGCTACATTTAAACTATTGTAATTATAGTCGCTTTTATGCCGGGTATTGACACCATACATATAGCTGACCTGCCCAGAGATTACGTAAGCATCGAATTGATCGTGTAGGGCGTCAATCTTAGCATTGATTTCCGATTCACTCATACTGGCGAGCTCGGCAGATGTATAGAAATAATAAACCATCGATTTCAGTTCAAATCCGCTGAATTTACTGCTCTCCTGCGCGGTGGGCAGCAGCTCGCGCAGCTCGGCAATCCACTTCTCCAGAAGCGCCCAATCGGACTGCATACTCGAACCAACCGTGTAATCCCCCATGACGGAGGTATAATAATCCTCGTCTAAAAAAGCCTCCCAGATTTCTATCACTTCCTCCAGCTCGGCCGCTGTCCACGGATAGTCGGCCGGGGCGTCCCGGAATTCACAGCTTTCGTCAAAAATGGCGTAGGCAATCCGCTCGGCATCCTCGTTCGTTAAAAAATGCGGCTCTACCAAAAGCACAGGCATATTGGCGGCCGTCACGGTTTCTTCAATGGCAAATTGGAACCCCACGCTTCCGTCGGTGGAGGAAAAGATTTCGTTATAGTTCACGTCCTGTGTCGCATCCGGGGAATTGGTTGCGTCCGCAGAAATGGTTACATTTGCCTCGAATTCACCGTCGTTTTTGCCCACGACCACCTTTTCCGGCGTTGCCTGACAGGCCGAAAGTCCAAGCAGCGCGGTTAGGAACAAACATAGAACTGCTTTTGCTTTCATCGTTCTCCCTCTTTCCCGATTTTTTCTTTTACCCCTTATAACGATTCTGCCGCCCCAAATTGGACACTTCCTTTGCAAAATTTTTGAATTTCAGCGTTTTTACCAAATCTGCGCTGAAAATTCTGTGCAGATTGCCGGGCACGGCGCAAAAAACCGCGCCGCTTACGCAGCGGCGCGGGAGATTTTTGCTTGTGCGGGCGGGGCTCAGCAGCCAAGCGCCTCGGCCACGGCGACCGCAACGGAAACCGTTGCGCCGACCATGGGGTTGTTGCCCATGCCAAGGAAGCCCATCATCTCCACGTGCGCGGGCACGGAGGACGAGCCGGCGAACTGCGCGTCGGAATGCATACGGCCCATCGTATCGGTCATGCCATAGGAGGCGGGGCCGGCGGCCATGTTATCCGGGTGCAGGGTGCGCCCTGTGCCGCCGCCGGAGGCGACGGAGAAATACTTCTTGCCCTGCTCGATGCACTCCTTCTTGTAGGTGCCGGCGACGGGGTGCTGGAAGCGGGTGGGGTTGGTAGAGTTGCCGGTGATGGAAACGTCCACGCCCTCATGGTGCATGATGGCGACGCCCTCACGCACATCGTCTGCGCCGTAGCAGCGGACAGCGGCGCGCTCGCCCTCAGAATAGGGATATTCCTTCACAACCGTCAGCTCGCCGGTGTAATAGTCGAACTTGGTCTGCACATAGGTGAAGCCGTTGATGCGGGAGATGATCTGCGCCGCGTCCTTGCCCAAGCCGTTGAGGATCACGCGCAGCGGCTCCTTGCGCGCCTTGTTGGCGGAGCGGGCGATGCCGATCGCGCCCTCGGCGGCGGCGAAGGACTCGTGCCCGGCCAGGAAAGCGAAGCACTTGGTTTCGTCGCGCAGGAGCATCGCGCCCAAATTGCCGTGCCCGAGGCCAACCTTGCGATCCTCGGCAACGGAGCCGTCGATGCAGAAGGCCTGCAGGCCGATGCCGATGGCCTCGGCAGCCTCGGCCGCGCTGGTCACGCCCTTCCGGATGGCGATGGCGGCGCCCACGGTGTAGGCCCAGCAGGCGTTCTCAAAGCAGATGGGCTGGATAGCCTTCACGATTTCATAGGGATCGAAGCCCTTGGCCTGGCAGATCTCGCGGCATTCCTCCACGGAGCCGATGCCATACTGCGCGAGGACGCCGTTAATCTTGTCGATTCTTCTTTCGTAGCTTTCAAACAATGCCATTTCTTCGTCCTCCTCTTAGTCCTTGCGGGGGTCGATATACTTGGCCGCGGTATCGAAGCGGCCGTAGTGACCCTTGGCCTTCTCCAGCGCGGTTGCGGCATCGTCGCCCTTCTTGATGAAGTCCATCATCTTGCCCAGATTGATGAATTCATAGCCGATGATCTGGTTCTCCTCGTCGAGCGCGCAGCGAGTAACATAGCCCTCCGCCATCTCAAGGTAGCGTGGGCCCTTGGCCTTGGTGGCGAACATGGTGCCGACCTGGCTGCGCAGCCCCTTGCCCAAATCCTCGAGCGAGGCGCCGACCACGAGGCCGCCCTCGCTGAACGCGGACTGGCTACGGCCGTAGACGATTTGCAGGAACAGCTCCCGCATGGCGGTGTTGATAGCGTCGCACACGAGGTCGGTATTGAGCGCCTCGAGGATGGTCTTGCCGATGAGAATCTCGGCAGCCATGGCGGCGGAGTGGGTCATGCCGGAGCAGCCGATGGTTTCCACCAGCGCCTCCTCGATCACGCCCTCCTTGATGTTCAGGGTCAGCTTGCACGCGCCCTGCTGCGGCGCACACCAGCCGATGCCGTGGGTGAATCCGCTGATGTCCTTGATTTCCGTCGCCTGTACCCACTTGCCCTCCTCGGGGATGGGGGCGGGGCCGTGATAGGCGCCCTTGGCCACGGAGCACATGTTTTGAACTTCTGCACTATAAATCATGGCAAATTTCCTTTCTTTTCAAAAAGCAGAACGCTTCTGCCTTTGGAATCTACTGATTATTATACCCAAGCGGGAGAAAAATGTCAATTCCCCCGCGCACAAAAAGCGCGGAAAATTTGCCCGCGCGCATAAAAAAACGCGCCCGGGGAAAACTGCTCGTGAATTTCCGGAAGGCGACGGGCGGCAGCTCCGCCGTGCCCGCGGCGCGCCGGCAAAAAGGAGGAATGGCTATGAACTGCAACGCCAACAGGTGCATCGAATGCACCGTCCGCGAATGCGCGAACCACTGCAGCACCGAAAACTATTGCAGCCTCGACCGCATTCTGGTCGGCACGCACGAATGCGACCCGACGCAGGACGCCTGCACCGACTGCATGAGCTTCCAGAGAAAGTAATCCGGCGCCCGGCGCGGCCAATGGCCGCGCCGGGTTTTTATGAGGAAGATAGCCGGTCTTACAGGTGCAGCACCCGGTCCTTAATCTCCTGCGTGCGCCCCTGATTCCAGAATTGCGTGCCGATGTAGCCGCAGGTCCGGCGGGCAACGTTCATCTTGCTCTGGTCGGTATTGCCGCACTGCGGGCAACGCCAGACGAGCTTGCCATCGTCCTCGACGATTTCAATCTCGCCGTCGTAGCCGCATTCCTGGCAGTAGTCGGACTTGGTGTTCAGCTCGGCGTAGATGATATTGTCATAGATGAACTGCATCACCTCGAGCACCGCGTCGATATTCTGCTGCATATTAGGCACCTCGACATAGCTGATGGCGCCGCCGGGACTGAGGTGCTGGAACTGCGCCTCGAAGGAGAGCTTCGTAAAGGCGTCAATCGGCTCGCTCACATGGACGTGATAGGAATTGGTGATGTAATTCTTATCGGTGATGCCGGGGATGATGCCAAAGCGCTTTTGCAGGCACTTGGCGAACTTGTAGGTGGTCGATTCGAGCGGCGTGCCGTAAAGCGAGAAGTCGATATTGTGCATTTCCTTCCACTTTTTGCACCCGGCGTTCAGCGCGTGCATAATCTCGAGCGCGAAGGGGGTCGCCTCCGGGTCGGTGTGGGATTTGCCGGTCATGTACTTGACGCATTCATACAGCCCCGCGTAGCCCAGCGAGATGGTGGAGTAGCCGTTGAAGAGCAGCTTGTCAATCGGCTCGCCCTTGGGCAGCCGCGCCAGCGCGCCGTACTGCCACAGAATGGGCGCGGCATCCGAGAGCGTGCCCTTGAGCCGCTCGTGGCGGCACATCAGCGCGCGGTGGCAGAGCTCCATGCGCTCGTCGAAAATCTCCCAGAATTTTCCAATGTCCCGCCCGGAGGACAGGGCGATATCCGGCAGGTTCAGCGTGACGACGCCCTGATTGAAGCGGCCGTAGTACTTATGCTTGCCCGGCACATAGTTGCCGGCGTTGGCGATATTGCCGATGCCCGCGTCGGTAAAGCGGTCGGGTGTGAGGAAGGAGCGGCAGCCCATGCACACATATACGTCGCCCTTGAGCTCGAGCATCTTCTTCTCGGAGATATAGTCGGGCACCATGCGCTTGGCGGTGCATTCGGCGGCCAGACGTGTGAGGTACCAGTAGGGCGTGCCCTCGCGGATATTGTCCTCCTCCAGCACATAAATCAGCTTGGGGAAGGCGGGGGTAATCCACACGCCCTTCTCGTTTTTCACGCCCTGATAGCGCTGGCGCAGCATCTCCTCGATAATCAGCGCCAAATCCTGCTTCTCCTGCTCGTTGCGCGCCTCATTGAGATACATGAAAACGGTGATGAAGGGCGCCTGCCCATTGGTGGTCATCAGCGTCACAACCTGATACTGGATGGTCTGCACGCCGCGGCTGACCTCTTCGCGCAGATTCGCCTCCACAAGCCGGGAGAGCTGCTCCTCGGTGACCTGCACGCCGTTTTCCTCCATCCGTGAGAGCACGTTCCGGCGGATTTTTTCGCGGCTTACCTGCACGAAGGGCGCCAGATGCGTCAGCGAGATGGATTGCCCGCCGTACTGGTTGGAGGCCACCTGCGCGATAATCTGCGTGGCGATGTTGCAGGCGGTGGAGAACGAATGCGGCTTTTCAATCAGCGTGCCGGAAATGACCGTGCCGTTTTGCAGCATATCCTCGAGGTTGACGAGGTCGCAGTTGTGCATGTGCTGGGCGTAGTAATCGGCGTCGTGGAAGTGGATGATGCCGCTCTCGTGCGCCTCCACAATATCCTTGGGCAGCAGGATGCGGCTGGTAATGTCCTTGCTCACCTCGCCGGCCATGTAGTCGCGCTGCACAGCGTTGATGGTGGGGTTCTTATTGGCGTTTTCCTGCTTGACCTCCTCGTTGTTGCTTTCGATGAGGGTGAGGATGCGGTCGTCGGTCGTGTTGGCCTGCCGGGCGAGGCTGCGGGTGAAGCGGTAGGTGATGTACTGCTTGGCCACCTCAAAGGCGCCGTGCGCCATGATGGCCTTCTCCACAAGGTCCTGAATCTCCTCCACCGAGGGGCTGCGCCCCATCTCCTCGCAGGCGACCTGCACGCTCTGGCAGATGCGGTCGATCTGCACCGGGGTCATGCGCACCGCCTCCTCGGCAGCCGCGTTGGCCTTGGTTACCGCCGTGCGGATTTTTTCAAGGTCGAACGAGACCTCCGCGCCGTTGCGCTTAATGATTTTCATATTCCTTTTCCTCCATAGGGGTTATTTTCTCGTGCAGACCCTATTATACTACATCTTGTGGTCAAATGCAAGAGGCAATTACAAAATATTGTGGTGAAAATGGAAATTCGCAAAAAAGTCAGAAAATCCCCCGCTTTTTCCGCCGCAGCGCAGCGCGAAAAATGTTTCAAAAAAAGCCATGAAAAGGGAAAAGCGGCGATTGAAATTCTATCTGAAATCGAGTATAATGGGCTTCATGCAGGCACGGATTTCCCTGCGGAAAGGATTTGAAAAAATGAAAAAATCTCCCCTTGGCGCGCTGCCGGATGGGCGCGTGGCGCAGCTATATGAAATTTCCTCCGATTGCGTGACCGCCGTGGTATCCGACCTTGGCGCGAATCTCGTGCGTCTGCTTGTCCCCGGCCGGGATGGGAGCCGCGCGGATGTGGTTCTGGGCTTCGACGACCCGGCAGGCTACCTTGACCCGAGCGGCGGCTCCGTCGGCGCGGTGGTCGGGCGCAACGCCAACCGCGTGGCGCTCGCGCGCTTTTCCATCGGCGGCGAAACCGTGCAGCTTGCGCGCAACGAGGGCGAAAATAATCTCCATAGCGGCCCGGCGTACTACTACTTCCGGCTCTGGGAGGTCGAGCAGCACACGCGCGAGCGCATCGTTCTGCGTCTGGACAGCCCGGATGGCGACCAGGGCTTCCCCGGCAACGCCACCGTGCGGGTGACCTACCGCATCGAGGGCGACAGCCTGCACCTGATTTATGACGGGATCAGCGACCGCGACACCGTATTCAACATGACGAACCACAGCTATTTCAATCTCTGCGGGCACGACAAGCCGGAAAAGGCGATGTCGCAGCTGCTGTGTATCCCCGGGGAGCGCTTCGCGGTGGCGGACGCGGCCTCCATCCCCACCGGCGAGCTGCGCCCCGTCGCGAACACGCCGATGGATTTCCGCAAGCCGAAGCCCATCGGGCGCGACATTGACCAGCCCTATGAGCCGCTGCTCCTACAGGGCGGCTACGACCATAGCTTCGAGGCGGCGCAGCCGGTATGTGCGGTGCTGTCCGACCCCGCCTCCGGACGGATGATGACGGTATCGACCACCTGCCCGGCGGTGCAGCTCTACGCCGCCAATTTCCTCAACCCCACGACGGGCAAGGACGGCGCGCGCTACGACCGGCGCGGTGCGGTATGCCTGGAAACGCAGTTCCACCCCGACACCGTGCATCACCCCGATTGGCCGCAGAGCATCGTGAAGGCGGGCGAGCCCTACCACAGCGAAACCGTTTTTCGCTTCACGGTGCAGTAGGCATGGAGAAAAAGGAGCTTTCCCGCATCCGCCTGTGGCTGTTCGACTTAGACGGCACGCTCTACCTCGGCGAGCGGATTTTTTCCTTCACCGGCCCGCTGCTGGACGCCATCCGCAAAAGCGGCGGGAAATACCTGTTTTTGACCAACAATTCCTCCCGCAGCGTGGAGGACGCCGTGAAGAAGCTCGCGCGGCTCGGCATTGCCTCGGCCAAGGGCGACTTCGTCACCTCCTCGCAGGCGACGGCGCTGTACCTGCTGCGCGCGCACCCCGGCCGGCGGCTATACATCTGCGGCACCGAGAGCCTGAAAGCCGAGCTGCATGCGCACGGCTTCCCCATTGCCGGGAGCTGGCGGGAGGCGGAGGCCGTGGTGGTCGGCTTCGATACCGAGCTGACCTTCCGCAAGCTGGAGGATGTATGCCGCCTGCTTGCCGCGCGGCCGGAGCTGCCCTATATCGCGACGAATCCCGACCTTGTCTGCCCAGTGGAATTCGGCTCTGTGCCCGACTGCGGCAGCATCTGCGCCATGCTGCGCAACGCCACGGCGCGTGAGCCGCTGGTGATTGGAAAGCCCAGCCCCCTGATGGTGGAGCTGGCAATGGAGCGCTGGGGCTTCGCGCCCGGCGAAACGGCCGTGGTCGGCGACCGGCTCTACACCGATATTCGCTGCGCCCGCAGCGCCGGCGTCACCGGCATTGCGGTGCTTTCGGGCGAGACGGACAGGCAGATGCTCGCCGAATCGCCGGATGTGCCGGATTTGGTGCTGCAAAACGCGGGCGAAATCATCCCCTATCTGAAAGGCTGAATGGCTATGCTGACAAAGCAGGAATTTACCGAAAAAATCGCCGCGGGCTACTGGCTGCTCGACGGCGGCACCGGCACCAATTTGCGCGCGATGGGAATGCCGCGCGAGGCCTGCGCGGAGGAATGGATCCTCGCGCACCCAGAGAAGCTGCTCGCCCTTCAGAAAAGTTATGTAAACTCCGGAAGCAAAATCCTCCTCGCACCCACCTTTCAGGCGACGCCTGCGGCGCTCGAGCGGGTCGGCCTCGCCGGGCAGACCGAGCGCGTCAACGCCGCGCTGGTCGCGCTCTCGCGCGCGGCAGGGCCCGGCTGCCTGATTGCCGGGGACATGACCACGATGGCGGGCGTGACCGAGAGCTGGGACACCGCGAATTTTGACTTTATGGTAGAAAATTACCGCCGTCAGATTCGCGGGCTTCTCGACGGCGGGGCGGATTTTCTGTTTGCCGAAACGCTGGTCTACCCCCAGGAGGCGGAGGCGATTTTCACCGCCGCCTGCCTCGAGGAGGCGGGGGCAGCGGTATTCAGCTTCACGATGCAGCCCGACGGCACGCTCTTCTCCGGCGCGGACGCGCGGGAGGTGCTGCGCGAGCTTGAACGCATGGGCGCGGCGGCCGTGGGCTTCAACTGCGTGGCGGCGGGCGCGGATACCGCGGCGCTGGTTTCCCGCCTGCGGCGGCAGCTGCGCGCGCCACTGGTGTGCAAGCCGAACGCGGGTATGCCCACCATCGACGCCGCCGGGAACGCCGTCTACCCGATGGGCAGCGACGAATTTGCCGGGATTCTGGCGGATTGCCGCGCCGCCGGCGCGACCCTGCTCGGCGGCTGCTGCGGCACGGACGCGGCCTATATCGCCGCTTTCGCCGCGCGCGTCAGGGGCAGGGAATAGCAATCAGCGGCACGTCTACCTCTTCGGCGCACAGCCCCGCGTGCACGCCCACCATGTGCTCGCATTGCTCGCGGGTATTGAACAGGGTCATCTCGTCCTTCGCCACGGCGAGGAAGTCGCCGATGCTGGCCTCGAGCATGGGGTGATTCGCCCCGGGGCCGAACAGCCCCTGCGCGAGCACCTGCGCGCGCGGCAGCAGCAGGAAATGCTCCCCGAATTCGCGGGCGAAGCGGGCGGGAAAATCGGCCTTATACCCATCCTTGACAAACAGGTTCACCGCCCGCGGCTCGATGCTCGGCTCGCGCGCCAGCGCCTCGGCGATGGCGGGGTGGTCGGCTAAGCAGGTGCCGCGGTGGTCGATGTGCCCGTGGTCGGCGGTAACGAAAAGCAGGCTGTCGGTAAGCTGCGCGGAAAGCGCGCGCACCCAGCTCTCCAATTCCCGCACGAGTGCGGGAATTTTTTCGCCCTTGCGGCCCACCTCGTGCAGGCTGTGATCCGGCTCCGCCCAATAGCAGTAGAGGTATTTGCGCCCGGGCAGCGCGCACAGGCGGGTGATTTCCCCGGCCATCTTCTCAAGCGTATCGAATTCGCCGAAGGGCTGAACGCTGTAGCCGCCGAAGCCCGCAGCGGCGACGCGCTTCTGCACCGATTCGTAGGGGCGCAGGGTTTCGGCGATGGGGTAGGCGGCGGCAGGCTCGTCCGTGCCGGAGCGGGTATTGCGGAAAACAGTCACGTTCTCGCCCACCTCCGGGAAATAGACGTCCCAGCCGAGCCATCCATGCTCGTTTGGATAGCGGGCGGACTGGATGGAGGTA
Source organism: Bacillota bacterium (assembly GCA_021200975.1). Classification (GTDB taxonomy): domain Bacteria; phylum Bacillota; class Clostridia; order Oscillospirales; family Oscillospiraceae; genus Faecousia. The sequence continues at coordinate 9,277 of JAJQFT010000076.1, forward strand.
GTGGCGGCGACGGTCGTGGGCGGGAATACGGAGCTGATGCCGCATACCAGATGCGAGCCGAAGAAGCCATCCGCGTCCAGATTGTCGCGGCAGATGGCGGTGCCCATCCCGTCCAGCACCAGCAGCAGCACATTGCGCGGCCTGTTCTGCTGGAGCAGGCGGTCGGCCTCCGGAAGCGTCGCGTGCGCGGGAGTCAGGCCGAAGAACTTCTCCACCGAGCAGCTCAGGTTCACGAGGCAGCGGTCAAAATCGGGATATTTCCATTCCATAAGTCACTCTCCAAATCGAAACACGATGCCAACGGCAGCGGAAAATACAATAAACCAGATGGGATGCAGCTTCTTGAGCTTGGGCACCCAGCGGGTGCATACCAGCACCACAGCGGCGAGCAGCAGGTGGCGCACATCCAGATGGAACGAGGCCGCGAGGTCGTAAAGGTCGCTGACGCGGAAAAAGCTCAGCAGCACGATGCTCACGCCCGCCGCGCCGATCAGCCCCACCGAGGCGGGGCGCAGGCCGTAGAAGGCCGCGTCCACATAGCGGTTCTGGCGGAATTTATCGAGGAAGTAGGCCACGGCGATGATGACGATTACCGACGGCGTAACCAGCCCCAGCGTTGCGATGATTGCGCCCGGCACGCCGCACACGGTGTAGCCAACGTAGGTGGCCGTGTTGACCCCCAGCGGCCCGGGCGTGGACTCGGCCACGGCAATCATATCCGCGAGCTGATTGGAGGTGAACCAGCCGGTTTTCTCGGAGATGTCCTGCAGGAAGGGAATGGTCGCCATGCCGCCGCCGATGCTGAACAGGCCGGTTTTGAAAAACTCCCAGAATAGCTTCAAGAAAATCATTTCTTCCTCGCCCCCAATACGCGCAGCACAACGCCGAGGATGCCCGCGCCCAGCACATAGAGGATGGGCGAGAAATCCAGAAATACGGAACCGGCGAACACCGCCGCGAAAATCAGGGCGGTGGGGATATCCACGATCGCGCTCTTCCACAGCTTGATCACGGCGTTGAGGATAAACACGCACACGCACACCCGGATCCCGGCGAAGGCATTCTGCACCACGGCAAGCTCCGCGAAATTGCTCAGCACCGCAGCAATCACCGTGATAATCACGAGCGAGGGGAACACCACCCCCAGCGTGGCGACGATGCCGCCGGGGACGCCCTTGCGCTTGACGCCGATGAAGGTGGCGGTATTCACGGCAATGACGCCGGGCGTGCATTGGCCAACGGCGTAGTAGTCCATCACTTCCGCATCTGTCGCCCACTTTTTATTCTCGACGACCTCCCGCTGCAAAATCGGCAGCATGGCGTAGCCGCCGCCAAAGGTCATAACACCAACCTTGGCAAAGGTGAAAAACAGGTCAAAAAACTCTTTCATTTTGCCCTCCGAAATTTTTCGCCGCATGATAGAGTATTGTACACCTATTTTTGCGAAATGTCTACATTTTATTTCAGCAAATTTGCGATTCGCTTGTACAGCAGGAAGGTCAAAAGCGAAACGCAGCTGCCCTTGAGCAGATTCAGCGGGGCGACACACAGCAGCACCAGCGTAGAAACGGAGTTGACGCGGCTGTTCACCGCCGTGCCCATGCTTACGAGCGTATCGAGCGACACGCCGTACAGCTGCGCGAACTTAGGAAGCAGGTAGACGGCGTTGAACGCCGAGCCGAACACGGTGAGCACCGCCGTGCCAATCGCAAGGGCGGCGATGGCCCAGCCCCGGGTCTTGTGGGTGTGGTAGACGATCACGGCGGGCAGCACGAAGCTGCATCCCACGGCAAAATTGGCGAAGTCGCCCACGAAGGCGGTGGAGGTGCCCTTAATGAGCAGCTTCAGCACGATTTTCAGCCCCTCGCACACCACGGCGGCAGACGGCCCTAAGTAGAAGCCGCAAATCAGCACCGAAACCTCCGAAAAATCGACCTTGTAAAAATCCGGCGCGAGAAACACCAGCGGGAAATCCAGCAGGTGCAGCACGGTCGAGATGGCGGCGAACAGGCCAATCATGCTCACCCTCGTCGCGACGCTCACGCGCCGCCGCTGCGGCAAAAATCGCTCCGCCAGCCGCGCAAGCGCGTACAGCGCAGCCACGATCAGCGCGCAGATGCCGATAAAGCGCAGGTTTTCTCCAATTTGTTCCCATAGCTGTGCCATTTTTTGAACCCTCCAAATGATAAAATTGCACCGAAAAATGCCCTGAGAACACTCCTCAGGGCATAAAAATACTGCGCGCGGCAGCGGTCTTCTTCCATCCAGACTTTCGGAGGTTCAAAAAGGGCGTACGCGCCGATTGGGAGCCTCTCAACTGTCGGCACCGGAATTGCACCGGTTCCTGCGTTTCCGCTCGCGGGCTATACCGCCGGTGGGGAATTTCACCCCGCCCTGAAGACCTGTTCGCCTACTAGAGTAGCACATTTCCCGCGCCGTGTCAAGCAAAATTTCGGGAATCTCGGAATCCATTGGCAAGCGCGCCGCGCGGCGCGGGCGATTTGCCCCGGGCCTCCTTTACTCGCTCGCCTGCGTTTTTCGCGCAAAGCCCTGCAGCACGCCGCCGGAGGAGGTGTCGGTCACATCGCCGCCGATGATAGCGCCCTTATAGACTAAGAGCGTGGCGTAGACCGCCTCGGTCGCGCCGGTGTAGTTGGTGACGGTGTAGACGTAGCGCATGACGGTTTTGCCGGCATAGTCGGTCAGGTCGTAGCCCTGCTGGATTTGCAGGGCGTTATAGCGCTCGAACACCTCCGAGCTTTCCGACGGGATCCGCACCTGACTGCTCTGCGCCGGGGTCGTCTCCACCTCCCAGCCGAAGCCCTGCAGGAATTCCACCCGCGCGGAGTTGTCGGCAAAATTCGCCGAGGCGGCCTCAGCGTCCCCGCCGCCGAGCAGCAGCACAAGCCCCAAAATGCCCAGCAGCACCGCGGCCGCCACGATGGCAAGCTTTTTCCAGTCGATTTTCGTGGTCATCACGAGCATCGTTCATCCCCTCCACAGACTTGTTGATGCCACAGCCTATGCGCGCCGCGCCGGAGATATGCCCGATGTGACGGGATTGTAAAAAAAGTAGAAAGTTTTCCGCCTTTTGTTGCATATTTGGCGGGCTTATGCTATATTTTATGGGTAAGAAAACCATACGAAAGGGGAATTTTTATGAAACTGCAGGGAAAATCGGTCGTGGTCACCGGCGCATCGTCCGGCATGGGCAAGGCCATTGTGGAGCTGTTCGCACGCGAAGGCGCGAGCGTCGTGGCCGTTGCCCGGCGGCAGAGCCGGCTGGAGGAGCTTGCCGCGAGCCTCGCGGACGCGCCCGGGCGGGTGCTGCCCTATGTGGGCGACGTATCGAAGAAGGAAACCAACGAGGGAATGATCGACTATGCCGTAGCGCAGTTCGGCCGGCTGGACATTCTCGTAAACAATGCCGGCGTCATGGACGACATGAGCCCCATCGGCGACGTGACGGACGAACGCTTCGACCAAGTGATGAAAATCAACACCTACGGCCCGATGTACGCCATGCGCAAGGCCGTGCAGGTATTCCTGCAGCAGGGCGGCGGAAACATCATCAATGTCGCCTCCATCGGCGCGATGCGCTCGGCCGCAGGCGCGGCCTACGTTGCCTCCAAAGCGGCGCTCGTCGCGATGACCAAGAATACCGCCTATATGTATATCCCGAATGGGATTCGCTGCAACGCCATCGCGCCCGGCGGCATCAATTCCGAGATTGGCAGCTCGATGGGGATGCCGAACATGGCGGGCTACGGCCGCGTAAAGAACGTGCTCGCCACCGCGCCCGCACCCGGCTCCACCGAACAGATCGCCTCCGCCGCGATCTTCCTCGCAAGCGAGGATTCGAGCTACGTCAACGGCGATGTGCTGGTAGTCGACGGTGGCTGGATCGCCGGATAAGGCAAACCGCTAAAGGAAAAAGGGGATGGCTCCCGAAATGGGGAGCCATCCGTATTTTTTTTGCGTGGGAAACAGCCTTTACTGAAGCTTCCGCTTGCCAATCACGCAGATCCCGGCAGCAGAGAGCAGCAGCAGGAGGGCGCAGGCCGCAAGCGGCGTGCTGTCGCCCGTCTTGGAGCTGCCGCCCGCCGACTCGGTCGAATCCTCCGCGTCGGTCGCGTCGGTCTGCGTCGCCTCCGTCTCGCTGGCTTCAGGCTCGGAGGTTTCCGGCTCGGTAGCCTGCGTTTCCTCCGTCCATACGGCGGTCAGGGTTGTGCCAAGCGCGGAGGTGTAGATGGTATCGGCGCTTACGGGGTTGCCATTGGCGTCCACCCAGCCGCCGAAAACATAGCCGTCCATGGTGGGCGTGAGCAGCTCGCCGATTGCCTCGCCGTAGGTCACGGTGATTGCGCTGCTTTCGCCGTTGCCGCTGTCGAGCGTCAGGGTGTAGGTGTTGGCGCTCCAGTTGGCATAATAGGTGCTGTCGGCGGAGGCATTATAAATCGTCTCGGGCGTGATCCGGTTGCGGTCGGCATCGTACCAGCCGGCGAAGGTATAACCCTCCTTGGTGGGGGTCGGCAGCTCGCCGACGGCCTGCCCATCCGTCAGGGAAATGGTCGTGCTCTCCAGGTAGCCGCCGTTGGGATCCAGCGTAATGGTATACAGCATCGCGTACTGCGCCGTCACATCCAGATCGCCGGTAATGCTGCTGAAATCCACATCCCAGCCTGTGAACACATATCCCTCGCGGCTGGGGTCGGCGGGCGCGGTCGCGGCGCTGCCGGTTTCCACCGTCTGGGTATCCAGCACGGCGCCGTCCCAATCCAGGAAGCGCACCGTATAGGTGGGCAGCGGATTGACATGGACGATCAGGTAGGTCATAACCGTATTGTCCGTGCCCAAGTAGCCCTTGACATACACATCGCCAGCCGCAACGGCAATCAGCTCGCCGTTTTCGCCAATCTTCACGATGGACTCGTCATAGCTCAGCCAGCAAACCTGCGCATCCTCCGCGAGCGTCGGCTCGGGGTCGAGGGTGACGAAGCCCGCAAGCGTGGGATCGAAGCTCTCGCCGACCTCCATCGTCAGGCTGTGATAGGCCAAATCGATGCTCTGCGCCCTGACCGGCTCGCAGACCACGGCGAAGGTCAGGCTATAAGCGCCGTCCTTGGTGGTGGCGGTGATGTAGCTGACGCCCGGCTCCGTGGGCGTATACGCATAGGCGTTGATATCGCTGCCGTAGGTCTGGGTCACGATGACCTCCTCGCCGCTGCCGGTGCCGTCGGTGATGACCCAATCAAAGGGGCCGTACAGGCCATCGGGCATCGTCCACTCCGTGCCGGACAGCTCGCCGGCTTCGGCGTCCGGGTTCTCCACGCCATCGGCGCGGATGACCAGCATGGAGGTGTTGGTATAGGGCGTATTCTTCACCCAAATCTCGCCGGTCTCGCTGTCGTAGGTATAATTGGTGCTCCAGCTGTAATTGCTCATCTGCGACTCGTAGCCGTCGCTGCCGCGCGTCCATACCGTGATGGACGCAGGCAGGTCGTAGCCCTCCAGATTCACCAGCTTGCCCGTCCACGACGCGCCGGAATTGAAGTAGGGCTGGCCATCGAGCACCAGGCCGGTGGCCTCGGTGGTGGGATTGTCATAGTTGTAGTTGTAGGCATACGCGCCCACAGCGGTGTAGAGCGCCACCTGCCCGACGCTGTGCAGGGAGGTATTGTTGTACTTTGCCTCCAGCGTGGCGGTTTCTCCCAAGGTCACATACACCGTCTGGTCCGCGTAGCTCAGGGCGGAAACCAAATCGTCGTCGCTGGTGGTCTTGTACAGATCCTCCCACGAGAAGGTCATAGACCGGGTCACCCCGTTGATGGTGACCTCCAGCCAGCCGTCGCCGGCGGGCATCTCATCCACGCCCAGAGAGGCGCAGTTGTTATAATTGAGGTAAATGACGCCCTCCAGGCCGTCGGAGCTGTTCTGGCTGACCATGACCAGACCCGCGCCGTAGTCCTCGGCGTACTGGTCGCTCTCGTAAACCAGCCACTCAACGCTCTCAATCACCACGTCGGCAGGCTGGAGGTTCGTAACCTTCACGGTGATCTGCCCGTCGGGCGTGAGGGTGTCGAAATTGGTAATCGACAGCTCGAAATCGAGCACCTCGTTGGTCGTCGCCTCCACGGCCACCACGCAGATGACCGACGCGCCGCCCTTGCTGACGGTGATAATGGTCTGGCCGACGCCGGTTGCCTCCACATGGCCGAATTCGTCTATCGTGGCCACGTCGGGATTGCTGGAGGTGCGGGTAATCTCGCCCTCCTCGATGCCGGTGTTGTCCAGCACGCTCAGCTCAAAGCTCGCGCCCTCCGTGATATTGCCATCCTCGTCAAGCGTGATATGCAGCAGCGCGGAGGTCTGGGAGAGCACCAGCCCCTCAGAGGCATCCACAGTCACCGCGTAGGAGCGGTCGTTGGCGGCATAGTCACCGCAGGAGATAATCACGTTCCCCGTCCATGTGAACTGGTAGTAGTACTGCTCAGAGGCATACGACCAGTTTTCGCGCACATACTCCGTCACATCGGCGGTGAATGTAAGGGTCTTTGTGCCGGCATCGTAGACATTCTCCGTGTAGAAGGTATTCAGGTAGTCGATGCCGTACTCGCTGTAATCCGAGTTGCCATAGCCCTCCGCATAGCTGCGGCAGACATAGGGATAAATCTCCACATTGGCAATAGAGCCGTCCTCATCATAAACGGTGCCGGTCATGTAGACGTGCGTGCCATCCTCTTCCTCCACCTCGTAGACGCTGACGGTGTTGTTCTCCAGCTTGGGAGCCACCGTATCGACCACCACATGGAAGGAAATCACATCGCCGGTCATGTCCATCTCGTGGCCGTTGAAGGTCGGAACCGCCTCGCCATTGATGATGGATTCAAAATCAGTGACGTAGGCCTCATCCTCCTCCGACCAGACGGTGGGGTAATCGCCGTCGCCGTAGGCGGTGATGGTATAGATGCACTGCGTGCCGCTGGGCAGCACGTTCCCCTCCAGGTCGGTGCCATCCCATGTGGGAAGCGTGCCGTAGGCGCTGTAGGGCAGGGCCATGCCGTAGCTGGAGCTATAGATGGTCTTGGTCAAGTAGCTCGCGCCGTCGCGCATATAGACCTCGCCGGTCTGCGCGTCGGTGACCGTCACCACAATCAGGCGGGCATCCCGGAGCTGGTAGAGGATATAGTCATCCACCGCGTCCATGTAGCCGTCGCCATTGGGCGAGATGCCGAAATTCTCATCAAAATAGACATACTGCACGATATCGCTGCCGTCCTCAGCGGTGCTGGTATCGAAGGCGTTCTCGCCCAGATTCAGGTAGCCGATGGTGCCGATGGTGCTGCCAACGATGCTGGTGCCCCAGGTGGTCTGCTCGGCAAACGCGCCGTAGTCGCTGTCATAGTCGCTGTCGGGCTCCACAAACCACACAGAGGTATCGAAGATGGGAGCCGCCGTCCAGTCGCCGTAGAATGCCAGCATGGGCAGTCCCAGCTGGGGATTGCCGCTGCCGGTGGCATCGGTCAGGATTACGAAGCCCTCCACATAGGTTCCGTTGGCAAAGAGCTCGTTCAGCTCCGCCTTCTCCGCCGCCGTGAGGGAAACGGTCTGGCTGAAATCGGCGCTGCTGCCCGCCGCCGCGGTGAGCGTGCCGAGCGAAACGGTTTTTATCACCACGTCGCTGTCGGTCATAAAGGTCTGCTCGGTGCCATAGTAGCTCTCGGCGGTCTCGGTAGCCGGGCGCATGAGCACCACGCTCACGTCATAGCTGACGCTCGTATTGGAAATATTCTTCAGCGTAAAGGCAATCTCGTATTCGCCGGTTTTCTGCGGGTCGTCGGAAAGCTCCAGCTTGCCGACCGTCTGCCCCTCCACGGTGATATAGGCCGGGGTGGTGACCGCCGCGGTGGCATTGACAAGGCCCGCGCCCTGCTGCCGGGGCGAATAGTAGGCGCCGGTGCTCTCATCGACGACGGGCACGGCGGTGCTGACCAGCAGCTGCTTGACCACATCCGCCACATCGGTGCGGGACATTCCCTTGAAGGCGGAGCTGGTCTGCACATACTGCCGCACCAGCGCGGAGATGCCGGTCATGTGCGGGGCAGCCATCGAGGTGCCGCTCATCATCTCATAGGAGCCGGTGTAATCCTCGCTGCTGGAGCTGGTGGTATCCGGCACGGACGACCAGATATAGCCGCCGGGGGCGGTGATTTCGGGCTTCAGCGTGAGACTCGGGCTGGCGCCCCAGGACGAGAAGCTGGAAATCTCGCCGGCAGTCTCGTTCGCCACCGTCTTGTCCACGCTCGATACAGTCATATAGACCTGGAAGCCAGACTGCAGCGCGGCCACAATCTCGGCGCCATCCCTGCCGGAGATAAAGGCGGAGGTCAGGGTGGTATTGCTGACGCTCATGGTAATCAGCTCGTCGGATTCGGGGTCGTTGTCATAGATGATGACGCCCAGAACCGGGCAGCCGCTTACATACGAGCCGGTGCTGGAATTGTAGTAGCTCTCGTAGAAGCTGGTGGCATTGTTGATCTTATCCTCGAAGCTCAGCTCGCCGCGCTCCACAAGCGCGATGCCGGTAACGCCCTTGGTGCCGTAGCCGTAATAGCTGCGGAAGCCGGCGCTGTAATAGTCGCTGTAGGTGCCGGTGCCGCTGACATAATAGATGGGATATGTACCGTCGGAGAATTTCTGCTTCATGGCCACCGACCAGTAGTCCGTAAAGGCGACATCGTGGCTTTCGCCGTCCGCATCGACCCATGTAAAGTACATTTCGGTGTTGATAACGTTCTCGATGGAGGCCACGGCAAGGTTGCTGTCGTAAACCGCGGGGGAGGAGATCATGGAGGTCTCCGGGTTGGAGGCCAGGCTCTCATCGCCGTAGTTGTTGCCCGCATCGGAGTCGGAGCTGTTGCCCGCGGAGGTCAGGATAATAATGCCCGCCTGCTCGACCAGCTCGTACACGTCGTTTTGAATGGTATCGTCCTCGGCAAAGCCGTTATCCGAGCCGAGAGAGAGGTTGATGGCGTCCGCGCCCAGCTTGATGGAGTCCTCAAGCGCCATGATGATAGTGCTCTCATAAGCGCCGCTGTCCTCATCGCCGAAAATCTTCATCATCAGGATCTGCGCGTCCGGCGCGACGCCGGAAAAGAGCACCTCGCCCTCCTCCGTCGCGGCGTATCCGGCAATCGTGCCGGATACATGCGTGCCATGCGAGCCGTTGTCGGAGTTGGAGTTGGCAACGTTCATATCGCCGTCGGCATAGTCGCAGGCATAGGGAACCTTCAGGTTCTTATACAGCGCGTTGTTATCCCAGATGATCATCCCACCGTCGGAGCCGGTGTTGGAATTGAGCTGGGTATTCTCCACGAAGTACTTCATGCTGGCGCTCGTCCAGCGGAGGTTTTCGTACAGCTCGGCGCCGCTGGTTGCAAAGGAATCCTCGGTAAAGGCCTCGTGTACCTTGGTGACGCCGTAGTTCGCGCCGGTGCTGTCGGTGATGCCCCAGGTGATGTCCAGCCCGGTATCCAGCACGGCAATCACCATGCCCAGGCCGGTGTAGCCCTCTGCCCACGCGCCCGTCACCCCGGCAAGGTCGAGGCTGTAGGTATAGGCAGCGTCGTACTCGCCCTCGGTCGTCGTGTCGTCCGGCAGGCTGTAAACATGCTCCACATAGGCGCGCTTAACCCCGTCGAGCTCGGAAATTTCCGCCAGCGCGCCATAGGGAACCCGGATCACCATCGCGTTGGTGATGATGGACCAGCGGTTCTGAACCGAGAAGCCATCCGCAACGCCCAGGCTTTCAGCCGTTTGCGCGGCGACAGCCGCGATCTCGGAAATCACGCCCTCCTGGCTCTGCGCGACGGAATCGGCAAGCGCCTGCGCCTCGTCGGAGGCTAAGAAGGCCGACACCGCCTCACCGGCGGTCGTTTCGCCGTCCAGCACCGCGTAGGCGCTGTCGGTGTAATAGCTCAGGACCGGCGTGCTCGCCATTTCCACGATGACGGTCACATACTCGTCATCGGCATAGAGCGGCACAGCCGTTTCGCTGCCCGTGGTGCCCAGCGTATCGAGGCGGGAGCTTTCCACCTCCTGCGCCGCCAGCTCCTGGCTGCCGGAAGATGCTTCCGCATCGTCGGCAGCCGCCGCTGCCGGGAATAGCCCGACCAGCAGGAGCAGGCTCAGCAGCAGCGCTGCGCTTCGTTTTCTCATTTTCATACTGTTTCCTCCCATTCAGGCCGCCCCAGAAGCCGCTTCTGCGGCGCCCGTTCACAAAATTCACATGGCCACCTGTCCACATTTTGTGCTCAGATGTCACGCGTACAAGGACAGCGTAATCATACTCGCTTTGCTTCATTTTGTCAACAATTTATTCATAACTCCATGTGCTTTGTTTAAAAGTTTGGAGATTTTCACAAAAATACGGGTTAATTTTTTCAGGAAAACTGCAGCTTTTTCCAAACTGAAAAGGGTGTCGGCAGCCCCCGATAGAAAACGCCGCGGTTTCCCTGCCGAAGCCGCGGCGTTTTATCGCATTTTTTGAGAAGCCCGGAAGGGATCGGCGGGAATGGATCGCGCCTTGGACGATCGGCTTACGGGCCTCCTCAGACGGCGGATTGGAAGAAGGCCGCGATTTCCTCCCGTGCGGCGTTCACCGTGCCCATCTGGCAGCCCGGCTTTCCGCCGCCGCGGCCATGCAGCGCGGCGCACAGCGCCGCGTTTTTTGCGCGCAGGTCGCGCCCGAGCAGGCAATAGCGCCAAACGCGCCCCTCCCCGCTGAATACCGCGGTATCGCCGCCGCCAGCAGCGTGGATCGCCCCGGCCAGCTCCGTCAGCTCGCCGCCCGCCAGCGGCGGGGCGAAGTGCAGCACATTTTCCTGCCCCGCGTAGCGCGCCGCAATGGCGGCGAACAGCTCCCGCGCGAGGCCGACCGCGCGATACTTTTCCGCTGCGAGCTGGTCGCGGATGGCCGCCGCCCCGGCGGCGGTCTCGCCCTGCCGAACCGACAGCGTCTGCGAAACAAGGCGATTCTGCTCAAACGCGCCCGTCAGCACCCGCCATGCCCGCGCGCCGCACACGATTTCGAGCCGCGTCCCCTCGTGGAAGCCGCCGCCGGACAGGATTTTGATAGGCCCGGCCTCGCCCGTGCGGCGGACGTGCACCCCGCAGCAGGCGCAGCAGTCCGCGCCCGGGATCTCCACGATTCTCACCGGCCAGTCGAGCGCCTTTTTCGAGCGGTAGCGCAGCGCGCGCAGCTCCTCCGGCGCGGGATAGCGCGCGAGGATCTCCACGTCCTGCCACACGATTTGGTTCGCCTCATCCTCCAGCTCCGGCAGCGCCTGCGCGGGGATGCAGCCGTCGAAATCAATCGTCACGGTCTGCGCGCCCATGTGGAAGCCGACATTGTTCACCCCGAAGCGGCGGCAAATCAACCCCGACAGGATGTGCTCGCCGCTGTGCTGCTGCATCCGGTCGAAGCGGGCGTCCCAGTCCAGCTCGCCGCGCACCGTGCTGCCGACAGCGAGCGGCGCGGCCAGAACGTGCCAGATCTCGCCGTCGTGCTCGTGTGTATCCATCACAGCCACGCCGCCAAGCGTCCCGCTGTCACCGCCCTGCCCGCCGCCCTCGGGGTAGAAGCAGGTTTGGTCGAGCACGGCCGCCCAGCCGCGCGGCGTGGAAAAGCACGCGCGCACCGTCGCATCGAAGGCGCGCAGGTGCGAATCCTCATAAAATAGCCTTCTCGTTTCCAAAGCAATCACCTCTGGCTGAAATTATACCATAGATTTTCCACGAAAATGTAAAATCTTCTTAAAAAGAGTAGAATTTTGCTCGCCTTTCGTGTACAATATATATTAAGGTAAAAAATACTTCCGGAGGTACGCCTATGCCCAATGCCTATGCCCATTACCGCTTCGCGACCGCGCAGCTTGCGCTGCTGCCGCCGGACGCGCGGCTTACCGTCAAGCGCTTCCGGCGGCTCTACGACGTGGGCGCGCACGGGCCGGATATGTTCTTCTTCTCCCTGCCCGGCACAGGGGATTACCGCGCGGCGGAGCGCTTCCATCACCAGACCGGGCAGGAATTCTTTGGCCGCGTGTGCCGCCGCCTGCGGCTCGAGCCGAACGAGGCCGCGACCGCCTACCTCTACGGGATCCTGACCCACTACGCGCTCGACAGCACCTGCCACCCCTTCGTGACCGCCACCGAGCGGGCGGGCACCGCCCGCCACATGGAAATCGAGGCAGAATTTGACCGCTTCCTTTACGCGCTCGACGGCCGCAGCACCGCCGCGCAGCGGGATATGAGCGCCCACATGCTGCTGACAAGGGGGGAGGCCGAAACGGCTGCCGCCTTTTTCCCGGGGCGCACGAGCGCGCAGCTTTCGCGCGACCTGCGCATGATGGCGCAGGCCAACCGCCTGATCGTGATGCCCGAGGGCTTCGCGCGCCGTGCGGCGGCGCGGCTGCTCGGCCGCTTTGCCGATTCGCTGCTGATTCCCTACGAGCCGATGGAAAAGTGCGTCGCGCTTGACGCGCCCATGCTCGCGCTGTACAACGAGGCGTTCGAGAAATTTCCACGCCTGCTCGCGCGCGTGCAGAGCGCCATCGCCCGCGGCACGGAGCTGGGGGAGCTATTTATCCCGGATTTCGGATAAATATATAAGATGGAAGCGCGGAGCCTGTCAACCGGCCCCTGAGCCTCCAAAGCTTCAAGGAAAAGAGGAAAACCGTATGAAAGAAAAACTACGCCTGAGCCGTCTGGAGAAAAGCTGGATCCTCTACGACGTGGGCAACTCCGCCTTTGTCCTGCTGGTGGCGACCCTGATGCCCATCTACTTCTACGCGCTGGCGGATGCCGGCGGGGTAGACAGCGACCTGCAGCTATCCTACTGGGGCTATGCCGGCTCGATCTCCACCCTGCTCGTGGCCATCATCGGGCCGCTTTGCGGCGCGATTTCCGACCAGAAGGGGCTGAAAAAGCCGATTTTCACCGTTACGATGCTCGTCGGCGTGATTGGCTGCGTCTGCCTCGGCCTCGCGGGGAGCTGGCTGACCTTCTTGGCGGTCTTTGTTGTCGCGAAGGTCGGCTTCAATGCCAGCTTGGTATTCTACGATTCCATGCTGCCCGAGGTAACGAGCAAGGAGCGCAGCGACAATATCTCAAGCATGGGCTACGCCTTCGGCTATATCGGCTCGGTGATTCCCTTCCTTATCTGCCTCGTGCTGGTGCTGTTCGGCAGCAGCTTCGGTCTCTCCACCGGCCCGGCGATGGTGATTTCCTTCCTGCTCACCGCCGCGTGGTGGCTGTGCTGCACGCTGCCGCTGCTGAAGCATTATAAGCAGACCGCCGGCATCGAGCGGCGGCACGGCAACCCCTTCGCCCAGTCCTTCGGCGAGCTGTGGGGCACGGTGAAGCACGCGGCAAAGCACAAGCACATCGGGCTGTACCTCATCTCGTTCTTCTTCTTTATCAACGGCGTGTATACCATCATCAATATGGCCACGGCCTACGGCCAGTCCCTCGGGCTCGATACCACCGGGCTGCTGCTGGCGCTGCTCGTGACGCAGATCGTCGCCTTCCCCAGCTCGATATTCTACGGACGTTTGGCGCAGCGGGTGGACGCGGCGAGGATGATGAAGATCTCCATCCTCTGCTATGCCGGGATCGTGCTGTTTGCGGTGTTTCTGGTTTCACAGTGGCAGTTCTGGCTGCTGGCGGTGCTGGTCGGCCTGTTTCAGGGCGGCATTCAGGCGCTCTCGCGCTCCTACCTCGGCAAAATCATCCCCGCCGAGCGCAGCGGCTCGTACTACGGCGTGATGGATATCTGCGGCAAGGGCGCGGATTTCTTCGGCAGTATGCTGGTCGCGGCCGTCAACCAGCTCACGGCGGACGTACACATCACCATCTTCGGCATCACGCTCGGCAATGCGAATATCGCGGTGTCGTCGCTGCTGGTGCTTTTCGCGATTGGCTACCTGCTCTTCTGCAAGGCGGACAGAGCCGTGAAGGCCGCCGAAAACGCCTGAGCGCGTATGGGGAAACACGCAAGCAAATATCCGCCTGCGGCGGCTTGAACCGCCCTTTGACCGCGAATCCCGAGCTTCCTGCGCAAAAAACGGAGCTGTGCCCAAAACGGTACAGCTCCAAAATTTTTGCCAAGGGGGGATTTATGTGTCGTCGCCGGTGGCTGCATTTTTCCGAAATAGAAAGCTGATGCACCACAGGCCGGCCAGCCCCACCAGCGCATAGATGATGCGGCTGAGCACAGCGCCCTGCCCGCCAAAAATCCAAGCCACAAGGTCGAACTGGAAGATGCCAATCAGCCCCCAGTTCAGGCAGCCGATAATGGCCAAAATCAGCGCGAGTATATCCATATTCCTTCCCTCCATTCTTTCGGTCAGCTACATCATACCCGAAAAAGCGGAGATTTATACCCCTGAAAAAGCACGAAAAAACGAACCGGGAAATGGAAGCCCCATTTCCCGATTCCTTGCTTAGCCGTTCATTTCCCGCAGCGCGTCGCGGCGGCTGAAGTTGGCGCGGCCCTTCTCGTCGAAGCCCATGAACTTGACCCATGTCATGTCACCGAGGTTCAGCACGTCCTCAACCTTTTCCACGCGGTGGTTATCGAGCTTGGAGATGTGCACCATGCCGTCGTGCCCCGGAGCAATCTCCACGAACGCGCCGATGGGCAGGATGCGCACGACCTTGCCGTAATACAGCTTGCCAACCTCGGGCACAAAGCAGATATCGTCCACCATCTTCTTGGCGGCGTAGGCCGCTGCGGAATCAACCGCGGAGATGAAAACGTTGCCGTCGTCGTCGATGTCGAGCTTCGCGCCGGTGTCGGCCTGAATCTTCTGGATGGTCTTGCCACCGGAGCCGATGACCTCGCGGATTTTCTCCACGGGGATCTTCACGGTGAGCATCTTCGGCGCATATTCGGAAACCTCCTCACGCGGCGCGGCGATGCAGGGGAGGATCACGCCGTTGATGATTTCCAGCCGCGCCTTGCGGCAGCGCTCGAGCGCGTCCTCGATGATTTCCATCGTAAGACCCGCGTTCTTCAGATCCATCTGGATGGCGGTGATGCCCTCAGTCGTGCCGGCAACCTTGAAATCCATCTCGCCGTGGAAGTCCTCGACGCCCTGAATATCGGTGAAGGTTCTCCACGCGCCGGTTTCCTGGTCGGAAATCAGGCCGCAGGAGATGCCGGCGACCGGCCGCTTGATGGGCACGCCCGCGTCCATGAGCGCCAGCGTCGAGCCGCAGATGGAGCCCTGCGAGGTCGAGCCGTTGGAGGAGAGCACCTCCGAAACCACGCGGATGGAGTAGGGGAACTCCTCAATCGAGGGAATCACCGGCAGCAGCGCCTTCTCTGCCAGCGCGCCGTGGCCGATTTCGCGGCGGGAGGTCGAGCGGGCAGCCTTTGCCTCGCCGGTGGAGAAGGCCGGGAAGTTGTAGTGGTGGATATAGCGGCGGGAGGTTTCGGGGTAGATGGTATCGAGCTTCTGTGCGGCGTTGAGCGTATCCAAGGTGCAGATGCTCAGCACCTGCGTCTGCCCGCGGGCGAACAGGCCGGAGCCGTGTACGCGCGGCAGCACGCCAACCTCGGCGTCCAGCGGGCGAATCTGATCCATCGTGCGGCCGTCCACGCGCTTGCCCTCGAGCAGCCAGCGCTTGACCACCTTTTTCTGCATTTTATAGAGGCAAACCTCGATATTTTCCTCAAAATCGGGATATTTCTCGCCGAATTTCTCCTGAAAATCCAGATGCGCGGCAGTGAGCCGCTCCTCGCGGATGTTCTTGTCGTCGGTATCGAGGGCGTGCTCAATCTGCGGCAGGCCATAAGCCATCAGTTCGTCGAGCAGGTCGTGGTTGACGGCGGCCTTCTCAAAGGTGAACTTGGGCTTGCCAATCTCGGCGACGATGCCGTTGATGAACTTCACGATTTCCATGTTGGTTTCGTGCGCGATGCGGATGCACTCGAGCATGACGGCCTCGGGAGCCTCCTTCGCCTCGGATTCAATCTGCACCACCTTCTCAAAGGTGGAGGAGATGGTCACGAAGCAGTCGGCGGCCTCGCGCTCGTCAGCGGAGGGGTTGATGATATAGCGCTCGCCCAGGTGGGCGACGTTGGTAGTGGAGATGGGGCCGTTCCAGGGCACGTCGGAGGCGGCGACCGCGATGGATGCACCAATCGCGGCAACAATTTCCACGGGGTTTTCATAGTCGTTGGCCAGCGTCGTGCAGGTCACGACCACGTCGTTGCGCAGCTCGTCGTCAAACAGGGGGCGCATGGGGCGGTCGATAATGCGGCAGTTGAGGATGCCGTGGTCGGAGGGCTTGCCCTCGCGGCGGTTGAACGAGCCGGGGATGCGGCCGACGGCGTACATCCGCTCCTCAAATTCGATGGTGAGGGGGAAATAGTCCATGCCGAGCTTGGGGATGGGGTTGCAGGTCACGGTGGTGAGCACCACGGTGTCGCCATAGCGGCAGATGCACTCGGCGTCGGCCAGCTCGGCAACCTTGCCGGTTTCGACCGTGAAGGTGCGGCCGCCGATTTCGGTCTCGTAGACGTGGTGGTTGGGGTACTGCTTGCGTGTAAACATTGGTTATCCTCCTTAGATTGATTTTCCCGGGAGGTTTAGCACTTGAAACTGCCGCCGTCTCACGGCGGTACTTTCAACTGCTAAGCGTCTCCCGATGCGTGGTTTCAAAAATGGGGCGACTGACGCCGCCCCATCCTCGACTGACTTACTTGCGGATGCCGAGCTTGGCGATGATCGCACGGTAGCGGTTGATGTCCTTCTTCGCCAGATAGTTCAGCAGGTTGCGGCGCTTACCAACCATCATCAGCAAGCCGCGGCGGGAATGGTTGTCGTGCTTGTGCACGCGCAGATGGTCGGTCAGCTCGTTGATGCGCGCGGTGAGGATGGCAATCTGCACCTCAGGGGAGCCGGTATCGCCCTCGTGGGTTGCATTGTCCAGGATTACCTGCGTCTTTTTTTCCTTGAGAATCATGATGTTTTTCCACCTTTTTTGTTATTTCCCGGGAGCCAAGTAAAGGGTCGGTGTATTCCCCGAACTGAGCAGCGGGTTCCTTGCAAAGCAAGCTTATTGATTATAGCATGAGTTTTCCCAAAACGCAAGAAAAATTTTCACGTTTGGCAGCAAATTTTGGCGTCGCGCCGGATTTGCTCGCGCAGAGCCGCCAGATTTTCAAATTGCATCTCCTCGCGCACAAAAAAACGGAATTCGAGCGTGAGCGTCTGGCCGTAAAGGTCGCCGGAAAAATCCGGCATCCACGTTTCCACCGTGACGTGGTGGCCGCCCACGGTCGGGCGGCAGCCGATATTGGTCACGCCGGCATACTGCCCGCCGGCAAAGTGGCAGCGCGTTGCGTACACGCCGAATTTCGGCGCGAGCAGCTCCGGCGGGAAGGCAAGATTGGCCGTGGGGATGCCGATGGTGCGCCCCAGATGGCGGCCGTCCACCACCGTGCCGCTGAGCCTGTGGGCATGGCCGAGGTAGCGGTTGGCGTTTTCCACATCGCCCGCCGCCAGCAGGGCGCGAATCCTACTGGAGGAAACGGTCACGCCGTCGAGCGATTCACGCGCGACGACGCTGCACGCCATCCCCGCCTCGCGGCAGAGCGCGGCAAGCCGCGCGGCATCCCCCGCACCGCCCGTGCCGAAGCGGAAATCGTAGCCGCATACCAAACCCGCCGCGCCGAATTCCTCGCGCAGGCGGCGGAAAAAGGCAGGGTAGGGCGTGCTCCTCACGCGCTCGTCAAAGGGAAGTGTCAGCACCTCGGCGGCGCCGAAGCGCGTAAGCAGCCGCACGCGGTCGGGCAGCGTATTGATTAGCCCCGGCGCCTGCCCAAGCACGAAGGTATCCGGGTGCGCGGCGAAGGTGAGGGCGGCGGGCGTGCAGCCCGTGGCAGCGGCAAGGCGGACGCATTCGCGCAGCAGTGCCTGATGCCCCAGATGCACGCCGTCGAAGAAGCCGAGGGCGATGATTTTGCTCTGCATACCTGTCCCTCCGCTGCCTAAGGCGCCGCAAAAAAGCTTTTTACGGTTGACATAACGCCATTTTCCGCCCGCCCCAGCATCAAAAATTCCCCGCTGCGGGCGTAGACGCGGTAGCGCCCATCGTCCAGCGGCAGGGAAAAGGCGTTCCCATTGCGGCAGCGTGCCTCCTGCCGGAGCGTCAGGGTGACGGCGGGCAGCTCGGCGAAGAGCGTATCCACCGGCAGCAGGTAGTCCGCGGGGCTCTCGGCGCTGAGCAGGTCGGAAAGCGCAACCGCTTGCTCTATGGAGAACCTTCCCGCGCTTGTTCGCCGCAGCGTTTCCATGCAGCCCCCGCAGCCAAGCGACTCGCCAATATCGGCGCACAGGGTGCGGATATAGGTGCCCTTGGAGCAATGCACGCGCAGCTCGGCGCGCGGCGGCGCGAAGCGGAGAACCTCGAGCGAAAAGACGGTGATTGCGCGCTTCTCGCGCGCGACCTCCTGCCCCCTGCGGGCGAGGTCGCACAGCTTCTGCCCATGCACCTTCAGCGCGGAATACATGGGCGGGGTCTGCTCGATTTGACCGGTAAAGGGCGGCAAAACCGCCTCCAGCTCGGGCAGGGAAACATGGGGCTCGCACGCGCGGAGCGTCGCGCCGCTGATATCCTGCGTGTCGGTCGCACGGCCGAGCAGGAGCGTGGCAACGTAGCGCTTTTCGGCGCTCTCGAAAAATTCCACCGCCCGGGTCGCCCGCCCGACAAATACCGGCAGCACGCCGGTCGCAAGCGGGTCGAGCGTGCCGCCGTGCCCGATTCGCCGGGTGCCGAATACGCGCCGCAGGCGCGCGGTGACATCCTGGCTCGTCCAGCCGGCGGGCTTGTCCACGATTACGATGCCGTCCATGCCTGCTCCACCGCGGCGCACATCGCCCTGCCGACCTCGTCGGCGACCTCGAGGTAGGGCGCCTCCTTGTGCCCGCCGGCGGCAGCCTTGTGCCCACCGCCGCCGAACAGGGCGCATACCGCGCTCGAATCGAAGCCGGGCAGCGAGCGCATGGAGATCATGGTCACGCCCTCATCGGTTTCGCGCACGGTGGCCGCCATGCAGACACCCTCAATCGAGCGCAGGAAGCCCGAAAGATTGCCTCCCTCCTCCTCGGGGATGCCGAGCTTTTCCTTGGTATCCTTCGGCATAGGGCACAGCGCCACCCTGCCATCGAGCAGGAAGCGGGTATTCTCGATTGCCCACGCCTGCATACGCAGGGAGTTGAGCGAAACGGTATCGAACAGCTTCAGATTGATAGGGGCGGCGTCCAGCCCCGCCTCCATGCACGCCGCCGCGACGAGGTGGGTGTGCGCGCTGGTGCTGGAGTAGCGGAAGCAGCCGGAGTCGGTCGCCGTGCCGGTGTAGAGCGCGCGGGCAATGGGCTCGTCGAGCGCAACGCCAAGCTCGCAAATCACGTCGTAAATAATCTCCGTGCAGGCAGCGGCGGCGGAATCCACCAGCTCGTTCGGCGCGAAGGAGGTGGAGGTATAGTGGTGGTCGATGCGCAGCTGGATTTTCTCCGCCAGCGGCAGCGCGGCCGGCGGCAGCAGGTGCGGCGCGGATACGTCCACGCTCACGAGGATATCGCCCGGCTTTGGCTCCTTCTGGGTCAAATTCTCGTGCAGAGGCGCGTATTTATCTATCATTTCCTCATTTTCCAGCACAAAGGCGGATTTTCCCAGCTTGCGCAGCGCTAAGCACAGCGCCGCGGAGCAGCCCACAGTATCGCCATCCGGGCGGCCGTGGGTGAGGATCAAAAATCCGTCGCGCGACGCCAGCCAGCGGGCGCATTCAGCTCTCGTCATCATCTGTATTTACCCCCAGTGAAGAAATCAGCTTCAGCATGTGCGCGCCGTAGGTGATGGAGTCGTCCACCTCCCAGACGAGCTCGGGCGTGCAGCGCAGCTGCACGCTGCGCCCCAGCTCCCGGCGCAGATAGCCGGAGGCGGATCTCAGCCCCTTGAGCGCGTCCTTCGCGCGGTCGGCCTCCAGGAAGCTCACATATACCTTGGCATAGCGCAGGTCGGCGGTGGTGTCCACCCGCGTGATGGAAATCATCGTATCCTGCACCCGCGGGTCCTTCAGGCCGCGCAGGAGCGAGGAAAGCTCCTTTTGGATTTCGTCGTTAATTCGGTTGATTCGGTTTGATGGCACTTCCATTCCTCCGTTCTCAGGAGCGTCGGCTCAGCGCTTAATCTCCTGCATGGTGTAGCATTCAAACAGGTCGCCCTCTTTGATATCGTTGAATTTCAGGATGCTCATGCCGCATTCGTAGCCCGCGGATACCTCTCTGGCGGCATCCTTGTAGCGCTGCAGGGAGCCAACCTCGCCCTCGTGCAGCACCACGTTGTCGCGCAGGACGCGCACCTTCGCGTCGCGGGTGATCTTGCCGTCCTTGACCATGCAGCCGGCAATGGTGCCGATGGCGCTGACCTTGTAGGTCTGGCGCACCTCGGCGTGGCCGAGCACCACCTCCTCATATTTCGGCGCGAGCATCCCCTTCATGGCGGCCTCGATCTCGTCAATCGCGTCGTAAATCACGCTGTAGAAGCGCATATCGACGTTCGCGCGCTGGCCGTTGGCCTGCGCGGCCGCATCCGGCCGGACGTTGAAGCCCACGATAATTGCGCTGGAGGTGGAGGCGAGCAGGATGTCGCTTTCGTTGATGGGGCCGACGCCGGAGTGGATAACCCGCACGCGAACCTCCTCGTTGGAGAGCTTTTCCAGGCTGGCCTTCAGCGCCTCGGCGGAGCCCTGCACATCCGCCTTGACAATCAGCGGCAGCTCCTTCATCTCGCCCTCCTGCATCCGCTCGAACAGATTCGTGAGCGTGACCTTACGCATCGCGTTCGCGGCGGCGTCCTTCTTGGCCTGGCGGCGCTGCTCCACCAGCTCGCGCGCCATGCGCTCGTCGCTTACGACGTTGAATTCGTCGCCGGGGATGGGAACCTCGGCAAGGCCGGCAATCTCCACGGGAATGCTCGGCCCGGCGGACTTGACGGTGCGCCCCTTGTCGTTGGTCATGACGCGCACGCGGCCTACGGCCGTGCCCGCGATAATCACCTCGCCCTGATGGAGCGTGCCGTTCTGCACCAGCAGGGTCGCGATTGGGCCGCGCGCCTTGTCCATCCTCGCCTCGATCACCGTGCCCTTGGCGCGGCGGTTCGGGTTGGCCTTCAGCTCGAGCACCTCCGCCGATACGATAATCATTTCCAGCAGCTCCTCGAGCCCCATGCCGGTTTTCGCGGAGATGGGGCACAGGATGGTGTCGCCGCCGTACTCCTCGGGAATGAGGTCATAGCTCATCAGCTGCTGCTTGATGCGGTCGGGATTCGCGTCGGGCTTATCCATCTTGTTAATGGCCACGATGATGGGGATGTTGGCAGCCTTGGCGTGGTTGATGGATTCGATGGTCTGGGGCATGATGCCGTCGTCCGCCGCCACGACCAGAATGGCAATGTCGGTGCACATCGCGCCGCGGGCGCGCATGGAGGCGAAGGCCGCGTGACCCGGCGTATCGAGGAAGGTGACGGGGCTGCCGTGCACATCCACGGTGTAGGCGCCGATGTGCTGCGTGATGCCGCCCGCCTCGCCGGAGGTGACGTGCGTATTGCGGATGGCGTCGAGCAGACTGGTCTTGCCGTGATCGACGTGGCCCATGACCACAATCACGGGCGCGCGGGACTGCAGCTCCTCGGCGCTGTCAACATGGTCGTCGATGATCTGCTCCTCGATGGTTACGGTGACCTCCTTCTCCACCCGGCAGCCCATCTCGACCGCCACGAATTCGGCGGTATCGAAGTCGATGGTCTGATTGATGCCCGCCATCACGCCGTTTTTCATCAGGCATTTGATGACCTCGGCGGCGGTCTTCTTCATCCGGCTGGCAAGCTCGCCGACGGTGATTTCATCGGGGATTTTCACGGTTACGGGTGCCTTGCGGGCGACCTCCATCTGTAGCCGGCGCAGCTTCTCCTGCTCCTCGTTGCGGGCCTTGCTGCCGCGGAACTTATTGTCCTTCTTCTGGCTCTGCTGCTGCCCCTTCTTGCCGCCGATGCGCTGCTTGCCGCCGGTGTAGTTCTGCACGCGGTCGGATACCAGCGCGTCCACCCGGTCGTCAAAGCGGGCGGAATTGACCTGCACGGCGGAGGTATCCACCACGCGGCGCTCCCGTTTGCGCTCCGGCTCGGGATTCTTGGGCTTCTTGGCCTGCTGGCTCTGCGGCTGCGGCTGGGGCTTCGCGCCCTGCGGCTGCGGCTTTGTGCCCTGCGGCTGGGGCTTCGGTGTCTGGCGCGGGGGATTCTGCACGCGCGGCTGCTCCTTCTTCGCGGCGGGGGCGGCGTCCCTGCGCGGCTCGGCGGCCTTCGTCTCCTTCTTCGGCTCGCTCTTCGGCTCAACGGTCTTCGGCGCCGGGGCGGGCGCTTCCTCCGCCTTCGGGGCGGCGGGAGCGGGCTTCACAGCGGCAAAAACCTGCTCTAGCGAGGCAATCGGGTTGTGCTGGGTAAGGTGGTCGAAGAGCACGTTCAGCTGCTCCTCGGTCAGCACCTGAGAATAGGATTTGGGCTTATCAAAATACTGGGATAGGATCTCCGCAACCTCCTTGGGCGGGACGCCAAAATCGGCTGCTACCTCTTTCACGCGATACTTGACAGCGATACTCATATATGCACCTCCAAAAGTTCTTCGGTTGTACGGAATGCTTGGGAAGCTCTGAATAAATCGGCAAAAACGGATTGTACTTTCTTTTGTGCTGCAAAAAGGTTTGGAAAATGGAGGAATCCTTTGTGGATTTCCGATTTTTCAAGCCACATTTGCGGCGCAAAAGGCGGTGCAGGGCGCCGCAGACGATTTGTTCAGAGTTTTCTTTGGTTATTTCTTCTTTCCGGCGCGCTTGTTGCGCTCGTGGGCCTTCGCCTCCCGCGCGCGCTGCCTGCTGCGCGCGGCCTTGCTCTCCAGCGCGGCGACGGCGGCAGGGTTTGGCGGGTCGTCCGCCATAGCAAGCGCGAGGGCGAGCGGGGCATCGGTAATGGCGGCTATGGCAAGCTCGCCGCGCCCCACGGCCGCGCCCATCTCCGCCTTGGTGGCGTGCAGACGGATGCATGGCTGCGCGCTGTGCGCGATGAAGCTCTGCGCCCGTCGCCATGTATGGTCGGAGGCATCGCTCGCGACCAGCACGAGCGCGCTCTTTCCCTCGCGCGTGACGGCGGCCACCGGCTCCTCGCCGAGCTCAGCGCGCCCGGCCTTGCGGGCGATGGAGAGGTAGCTCAGCGCCTTATTCATGCGGCTTGGCCTCCATTTCCTTTTCCATGCGCTCGTAGACCTCGGCGGGGATCTCCACCTCTAAGCAGCGGTCGAGCGCGCGGGTTTTGCGCGCCTTTTTCAGGCACTCGGGGTTCGGGCAGAGGTAGGCGCCGCGCCCGTTCAGCCTGCCGCTGAAATCGAGCTTCACCGTGCCGTCCACGGTGCGGACGACGCGCAGCAAATCCCGCTTATTCTTGCGCTCCCGGCAGCCCATACACTGCCGCTGCGGTATTTTCTTGATCATGCCAGCCTCCCGGAAAGCCTTACTGCGGATAATTGACCTGCGACGCGGACTTGATATCCACCTTGTAGCCGGTCAGGCGGGCGGCGAGGCGGGCGTTCTGCCCCTCGCGGCCGATCGCAAGGCTCAGCTGGTCATCCGGCACGATGACGGAGCAGGTTTTCTGCCCCGGCACGAGGGTAACGGAAAGCGCCTGCGCGGGGCTGAGCGCCGCGCGGACATACTCGCAGGGGTCCTCGGAATAAACCACGATGTCGATTTTCTCCCCATGCAGCTCGGAAACCACCGCGCCAACGCGGCCGCCGCGCGGCCCGACGCAGGCGCCCACGGGGTCGACCCCCTCCATCAGCGCGCGCACAGCCATCTTCGCGCGCGAGCCGGGCTCGCGGATGATGTTGCAGATTTCCACCTGCCCATCGGCAATCTCCGGCGTTTCCAGCTCAAACAGGCGGCGCACCAGATGCGGATGGGTACGCGAGACGCGCGCTGTGCCGCGGGCGGGGATCTTGGCATCAAGCAGATAGACCTTCATCAGCTCGCCGGGGGCGTAGACCTCGCCGGGGATCTGCTCATCCCGGCTCAGGACGGCGAGGGCAGCTTCGCCCTCCATGGTGATTGACACGAAAATGTCGCCGTTCGGCTCGATGTGGTGCACGCTGCCGGTGACCATCTCGTGCGCCCGCTCAGAGAATTTCTCGCTGCGGTTGGAGCGCTCGGCCTCGCGCACGCCCTGAATAATCACCTGCCGCGCGGCCATCGCCGCGACGCGGCTGAACTTGGAGATGTCGATGTTGAGGCGCACGTTGTCGCCGAGCCGGGCGTTCGGCACGGTCTTGGTGGCAGCATCAAGCGAAATTTCGCGCAGCCGGTCGGAGACCTCCTCCACCACCGTCTTGACGACGCACATGGAAAGCCCCTCCTCGCTCAGATCCACGATGATGTTGTCCGTCGGGGCCTCCTTGGGGTAGTTAGCGGACTTGGTGTAGGCGTTGGTAAGCGCCTGCTTCACCCGCTCCACCATGTAATCCACGGGGATGCCCTTTATTTTTTCGAGTTCCCGCAGGCTGTCAAACATTTCTACACCCACATTGATTTCGGGTGCGGCCTGCTTTTTGGATGCTCTGGCCATGATAATCTCTCCTTGTTTCAAAATTCAACCCGGAGCCGCACGAGGGCGACCTCCGATTTTTGCAGCGTAATGGTCTTGCCGCCGACCTCGGCGGTGATGCGGCCGTCCTCGTAGCCGCGCAGCACGGCGGCGAGCTCCTTCTGCCCGTCGCGCGGGCGGTAGAGCTTGATGGTCACGGGGCTGCCGAGGAATTGGGCGAAGTCGCCGGGGCGGCGGAGCGGGCGCTCCAGCCCGGCGGAGCAGACCTCGAAGCAGTAGCTTTCGGCGATGGGGTCGGCCTCATCCAGAATCGGGTCCATCGCGCGCGAGATCGCCTCGCAATCGGCAATGTTCACGCCGCCGGGCTTATCAATCAGCAGGCGGAGGAACCACCGGCCGCCCTCGCGGACGTATTCGGTATCCCACAGCGAGCAGCCCTGCGCCGCCACGACCGGCTGCGCGAGGGCAGCGACGGTATCGGTAACTTTCAAAATGCGCCTCCTTCTTTCGGCGGGGAGGCCCCCTGCGGGAGCCGCCGCGCCATGCCACGCAAAAGGAGAGGGGCGAGCCCCTCTCCACACTTGTCAATCCTTAACTTACGATGCAATTATACCACGTTTCGTATTCGTTTGCAAGCCCATTTCTAAAATATTTTCAAACTTTTTTGTAGCGTTACAATAGATGTGAGACCAAGGTATAGAAAAAAGCGATTGAGT
>JAJQFT010000120.1 GCA_021200975.1 Bacillota bacterium
CGACAGGAATCTTTTCTTATTTTCTCCCTACCCCAACTATTGACATAGAGCCTAAGAAAAGCCATGCGGCGCGAGTTCCTCAGCCGCATGGCTATTTCTCTTTCCCCGCGCAAAGATTGGGCGGCGCCGCCCAATGCGATGCAAAATCGGGAGCTTATAGATTTGTGTAGCCCATCAGGGAGGCGTCTACTGCGCGGGCGGCCTCGCGCCCCTCACGAATGGCCCACACCACGAGCGACTGCCCGCGGTGCATATCCCCGGCGGCGAAAACGCCGGGAACATTGGTTTCGTACTGCCCCTCAGCTGTGGCGACGTTGCAGCGGCCATTGAGCTGCACGCCGAAAGCCTCGGCGACATAGCTCTGCGCACCCAAAAAGCCCGCGGCGATCAGCGCGCACTGGCAGGGCACAGTATACTCGCTGCCGGCGACGGGAACCATACGCGCCCGGCCGGTCTTTTCGTCCCTTTGACTCTCCAATTTTACGAGAACCAGCTCCTTGAGGCAGCCCTTTTCGTCGCCCACAAATTCCTTGACGGTGGTCTGGTACACCCGCGGGTCGTGGCCAAACTTGGCGATAGCCTCCTGCTGACCGTAGTCGGTTTTGCGCACGCGCGGCCACATCGGCCACGGGTTATCCGCCGCGCGCTCGTCAGGCGGGCAGGGCATCATTTCCAGCTGCGTCACGCTCCTTGCGCCAAGGCGGATGGCGGTGCCGCAGCAGTCGTTGCCGGTGTCGCCGCCGCCGATAATGACGACGTCCTTTTCTGAGAGGTTTACATAATTCACATCCTCGAGATTGGAGTCCAGCAGGCTCTTCGTCACGCCGGAGAGAAAGGGAACGGCAAAGTGGATCCCGCTCAGCTCACGCCCGGGCGCTTGGATGTCGCGCGGGTTGCTTGCGCCGCAGCAGAGCACAATGCGGTCGTACTTTTCGCGAAGCGCTTCCGCCGAAACATCCACGCCCACATTGCAGGAGGTTACAAAGGCAATGCCCTGCGCCTGCATGAGGGCCACGCGCCGGTCGATGACCCATTTTTCCAGCTTCATATTGGGAATGCCGTAGCGCAGCAGGCCGCCCACGCGGTCGGAGCGCTCGTACACCGTCACCCGATGCCCGCGAAGATTCAGCATCATCGCGGCGGCGAGGCCGGATGGGCCGGAGCCGATCACCGCCACGGACTTGCCGGTGCGCGCCTTGATGGGCGTGGGCTGCACGAGCCCTGTTTCCCAAGCGTGCTCGATGATTGCGCGCTCGTTTTCCTTGGTGGAGACCGGTTCGCCGTTGAGGTTGCAGGTGCAGGCGGCCTCGCACAGGGCGGGGCAGACTCGGCTGGTGAATTCGGGGAAGCAGTTGGTGCGCATCAGCCGCTCGTATGCCTTCTCAAAGTTGCCGAGATAGACCAAATCGTTCCATTCCGGCACAAGATTGTTGAGCGGGCAGCCGCTTGCCATGCCGCCAATCATCGTGCCGGCCTGGCAGAACGGCACGCCGCAGGACATACACCGTGCGCCCTGAAGGCGCTGCTTTTCAAGGCTCAGGGGGATGTGAAATTCATGAAAGTTGCCGATTCGCTCCAGCGGGTCGATCTCGGTGCTGACCACGCGGTCGTATTCCAGAAATCCGGTTGGTTTTCCCATTTTTTCATCCTCCAATCAGCCGCGGAAGCTGTCGTAAAAGGCTTCCACCTGCGCGTCCATCGGCGAGTAGCCTTTCTCCTCGAGCTGCGCCACGCGGCTCAGCATCCGCTTGTAGTCCGTGGGAATAATTTTCTTGAACTTCGGCAGCAGCTCCTCAAAATGCGCCAGCACATATTTGCCACGTTCGGAATCGGTAGCGGCAACATGCTGCGAAATCAGCTCGCGCAGCTCGGCAATTTCCGGCTTGCGCTCGACCTTTTCGATTTCTACGAGCGACTTGTTGAGGTTGCGGTAGAGCTTGCTGTCCACGTCGAGCACATAGGCGATGCCGCCGGACATCCCCGCCGCGAAGTTGACGCCGGTCTTGCCCAGCACGACGACGCGCCCGCCGGTCATGTATTCGCAGCCGTGGTCGCCAACGCCCTCCACGACGGCGCGCGCGCCGGAGTTGCGCACGGCGAAGCGCTCGCCAGCTACGCCCGCGACGAAGGCGGAGCCGCCCGTCGCACCGTAGAGCGCAACGTTGCCGATGAGGATATTCTCCTCCGCTTTGAAGGGTGCGTTTTTTGGGGGCTTCACCACGAGCTTGCCGCCCGACAGCCCCTTGCCGAAGTAATCGTTGCTGTCGCCGGTGAGCGTCAGCGTAAGTCCCTTGGGAATAAAAGCGCCGAAGGACTGGCCGCCCGCGCCCGCGCAGTCAATCACATAGGTATCGTCGGCAAGCGAGGTGCCGAATTGCCGCGTGATTTCCGCGCCGAGGATGGTGCCGAAGGTGCGGTCTACATTGGAAACCTCGACCTGCATCCGGTGCGGCTGCCTGCTGCGCATATAGGGGGTGAGGACGCGCAGCAGCACCGCCTCGTCCTTCGTTTTTTCCAGACCAAAATCGTAGACATCCCGGCTGTCGAAGCGGTTTTTCGGCGCGTTGGCGTAGCCGGGGTAGAGGATTTCGTGCAAATCCATTTTTCCTGCCTTGCCGTGCAGGTCGGCGCGCATGGTCAGGCGGTCGGCGTGGCCAACCATCTCGTCAACCGTGCGGAAGCCGAGCTTGGCCATGTATTCGCGCAGCTCCTGCGCGATGAAGCGCATGAAGTTGATGACGTATTCCGGCTTACCGATGAAGCGCTTGCGCAGCTCGGGGTTTTGAGTCGCGACGCCCATCGGGCAGGTGTCGAGGTTGCACACGCGCATCATCACGCAGCCCATCGTAATCAGCGGGGCGGTGGCAAAGCCAAATTCCTCCGCGCCCAGCAGGCAGGCGATTGCGACATCCCGGCCGGACATCAGCTTGCCGTCCGTTTCCAGCCGAACGCGGCTGCGCAGGCCGTTGCGAATCAGCGTTTGGTGCGTCTCGGCGAGGCCAAGCTCCCACGGGAGCCCGGCGTTATGGATGGAGCTGGCCGGAGCTGCGCCCGTGCCGCCGTCGTAGCCGGAAATCAGGATTACCTGTGCGCCCGCCTTGGCAACGCCGGCGGCGACAGTGCCCACGCCGGCCTCCGAAACGAGCTTGACGGAGATTCGAGCGTATTTGTTGGCGTTCTTGAGGTCGTAAATCAGCTGTGCCAAATCCTCGATGGAGTAGATATCGTGGTGCGGCGGCGGAGAGATCAGGGCAACGCCGGGGGTAGAGTAGCGCGTTTTGGCAATCCACGGGAATACCTTCTTGGCGGGCAGGTGGCCGCCCTCGCCGGGCTTCGCGCCCTGCGCCATTTTGATTTGGATTTCGCGGCTGTGGACGAGGTATTCGCTCGTCACGCCGAAGCGCCCGGAGGCGACCTGCTTGATAGCGGAGCAGCGCAGCGGGTCAGATAGGCGGCTGACCTCCTCGCCGCCCTCCCCGGTGTTCGAGTAGCCGTGCAGGGTGTTCATTGCGATGGCCATCGTCTCGTGCGCCTCTTTAGAGATGGAGCCGTAGCTCATTGCGCCGGTCTTGAAGCGCTGCACGATGGATTCGACGCTCTCAACCTCGTCGAGAGGGATGGGTTCGTCGGCATAGCGGATGTCCATCAGCGTGCGCAGCAGCCCCGTTTCCTCGCGGTTGACGAGCGCGGTGTACTTCTTGAACATGGCATAGTCCCCGAGCCGTGTCGACCGCTGGAGCAGGTAGATGGTTTGCGGGTTGTAGCGGTGCGGCTCGCCCTGCGCGCGGCTTTTGTGGTCGCCGAGCGACACGAGGGTTTCGCTCGTGTCGAGCCCCAGCGGGTCGAAGGCCTCGGTGTGGCGCGCGTCCACATCGGCGGCGATATCGTCGAGCGTGATGCCGCCAACGGGCGAAACCGTCCCGGCGAAATACTTGTCGATTACCTCCTTGGAGATGCCGATTGCCTCGAAAATCTTCGCGCCCTGATAGGACTGGATGGTGGAGATGCCCATTTTGGAGGCAATTTTTACGATGCCGGTCAGAATCGCGGAGCAGTAGTCCTCCACGGCGGCATAGTAGTCCTTGTTGACCATGTGGCTATCCACCATCTCGCCGATGGTGTCGAGCGCGAGATAGGGGTTCACGGCGGAGGCGCCGTAGCCGAGCAGGGTCGCAAAGTGATGCACCTCCCGCGGCTCGCCGGATTCGAGGATGATGGCGACGCTCAGCCGCTTCTTGGTCTGCACGAGATACTGGTTCACGCCGGAAACGGCGAGCAGGGAGGGGATGGGCATATGGTTTTCATCCACACCCCGGTCGGAAAGCACCAAGAAGCTCGCGCCCTCGGCGCAGGCCTTGTCAACCGCTACGAACAGGTGATCCATCGCTCGGCTCAGGGGGCTGCTCTTGTAGTAGGTGATGGGAATGACTGCGCTGATAAAGCCGGGCTTGTTCAGGCTCTTGATGCGCAGCATATCGGTATTGGTGAGGATGGGGTTGCTCACCCGCAGCTTGCGGCAGTTTTCCTCCGATTCCTCCAGCAGGTTGCCGTCCTTGCCGAGGTATACCGTGGTGGAGGTCACGATTTCCTCGCGAATCGAGTCGATTGGCGGGTTTGTCACCTGCGCGAATAGCTGCTTGAAGTAGTGGAATAGGGGCTGGTGGCGCGAGGAGAGCGCGGCCAGCGGCGTATCCACGCCCATCGCCGCCGTGCCCTCCGCGCCGTTCATCGCCATCGTCAGGATGCCGGAGCGGTATTCCTCATAGGTGTAGCCAAAAGCCTTTTGCAGCTGCACAAGCTGCTTATGGGTGTATTCGATTGGGCGAATGTTTGGAATCTTCACATCGCTCAGCCGCATGAGGTTGCTGTCGAGCCATTCGCCGTAGGGCTTGGCGGTGGCGTAGTGGTTTTTCAGCTCCTCGTCGGAAATCACACGCTTCTGGCGGGTATCGACGAGCAGCATCTTGCCCGGGTGCAGCCGCTCCTTGAGCACAACGTGCTCGGGTGCGACATCCATCACGCCCACCTCGGAGGAGAGAATCAGGTAGTCGTCGTCGGTGATGTAGTAGCGGCTCGGGCGCAGGCCGTTGCGGTCGAGCACCGCGCCGAGCAGATCGCCGTCGGAGAAGAGGATGGAGGCGGGGCCGTCCCACGGCTCCATCAGGGTGGCGTAGTACTGATAGAAGTCGCGCTTCTCGCGCGAGATGGACTTGTTGTTCATAAAGGGCTCGGGGATGCAAATCATCACCGCCAGCGGCAGGTCCATGCCGCACATGGTCATGAATTCCAGCGCGTTGTCGAGCATGGCAGAGTCGGAGCCGTCCGCGTTCACGATGGGGAAGACCTTGTCCTTCATATCCGGCAGGTAGGGTGAGCGCAGGGTTTCCTCGCGGGCAAGCATCTTGTCGGCGTTGCCGCGGATGGTGTTAATTTCGCCGTTGTGCACGATGAAGCGGTTCGGGTGCGCGCGCTCCCAGCTGGGGTTGGTGTTTGTCGAGAAGCGCGAGTGTACCACGGCGATGGCGGAGCGATAGTCCTCGTCGCGCAAATCGGGGAAGAAGGTGCGAAGCTGTCGCACGAGGAACATACCCTTGTATACGATGGTGCGGCTGGAGAGGGAGCAGACGTAGGTGTTGTCGTTGCTCAGCTCGAATACGCGGCGGATGATATAGAGCTTTCTGTCGAAATCGATGCCCTTCGCCACATCCTTCGGCTTTTTCAGGAAGCCCTGATAGATGGCGGGCATACAGTCCCGCGCGCGGGAGCCAAGCACCTCCGGGCACACAGCGACGGCGCGCCAGCCCAGAAATTCCACACCCTCCTTGGCGGCGATGACCTCAAACATTCGCTTGGCCTGATTGCGGCGCAGCTCGTTTTGCGGGAAGAAGAACATCCCTACGCCGTATTCGCGCTCGCCGGGCAGGGAGATGCCCGCTTCAGCGGCGGCCTTGGTGAAGAAGCTGTGGCTGATTTGCAGCAGGATGCCCACGCCGTCGCCGGTCTTGCCCTCAGCGTCCTTGCCGGCACGGTGGTCGAGCTTTTCTACCATCGACAGTGCGTTTTCTACGGTTTTATGGGTCTGGATGCCCTGAATGCTCACCACGGCGCCGATGCCGCAGTTGTCGTGTTCAAATTGAGGGCGGTAGAGCCCGCCCCCGGCCTCGTCCGGCCGGCAGGCAAAAAGTTGTCCCATGATGCATTCCTCCGATAGCGCGAAATAGGGGTAGGGGAGCGCGGATAATTTTACTGCCTATACTATAGTATAAATTTTGCAAAAAGTAAAGTCGAAATCGCGGAAAATTCATTTTTCGTAGATTTGACCATTCTTTTGCCTCAAAAATGAAATTTTGCCGTGCAAAACTTTCAAAAGCTCCGTTTCCCTGCCACCACCCCGCCGCATAGAAAACGTCACCGCCTCCCGGAATCCCGGCAGACGGTGACGTTTAGAAAATGCTGGTAAGTATAGGCAGTTGGGGAGACTTTTTGCGCGTCGGATTTTACTTAGCCTTTACGCTCACGACGGTGCTGAACTCGCTGAAGGTTTTCACGCCGTTCACCTCCGAGTAGGCGCGAATCTTATAGTAGTATGTC
>JAJQFT010000016.1 GCA_021200975.1 Bacillota bacterium
AGGAATCTTTTCTTATTTTCTCCCTACCCCAACTATTGACATAGAGCCAAAAAAAATTCCCCTCCTTGGCGGAGGGGAATCTGCCTTGCTATTTTACGTATTCGATGACCACGCGGCGGTTCGGCTCAGAGCCGACGGAGTGGGTGGTGATGTTCTCCATATCCTGCAGGGCGGCGTGCACGATGTGCCGCTCGTAGGCGTTCATTGGCTCGAGCGTGGTGCGGCGGCGCGCCTTTAGAACGTGCTGCGCCTTCTTGCGCGCGTAGCGGGCGAGCGTCTGTTCGCGCTTTTCGCGGTAGTCCTCGGCGTCGATGCTCACGCGGATGCGGCTGTCGGCGCTGCGGTTCATGACGTAGGTGGTCAGGTGCTGCAGCGCGTCAAGCGTGTCGCCGCGGTGGCCAATCAGGTAGCCGAGATCCTCGCCCGTCAGCTCCACATGGTAGCCGTTTTCGCCCTTTTCGCAGTGCGGCACGGCCTTCGCGCCCATGTGCTCCAGCAGTCCCTTGAGGAAAATCTCAATCTGCTCCTCGGTGGAGCCGCTGGGGGCGGGAGTGAATTCCTTGACAATCTTTGGCGCCGGCTCGCTCTTGGGCGCGCGCTCCTTCTTCGGCATCGGCGGCTTAGGCTGCTCGGCCTTGGCGGCGGGCTTAGTTTGCGGCTTCGGCTCCTCCGGCCGGGGGGCAACGTAGGCCTGCTTCGGCTTGGAGCGGGAGGCGGCGCCGAGCGCGGATTTCACCTCCGCGGGCTTCTCTTCCGGCTCAGGGTCGGGAACCTCGTAGGTCACCTGAATCTTCGCGTTCTGCGCGCCAAAGCCCAGAAAGCCGGTCTTGGCCTGCTGCAGCACCATCACGCTCACGCTGTCGCGCTCGAGGTTGAGGGTTTGCAGCGCGGCCTCTATGGCAAGGTCAATGGTCTTGCCGGTGGATATATATGTCTTTTCCATAGATTATTCCTCCGTGGATACCCGGCTGTAACGGCTGGGGTCATAGTTGCGCCCCCGGCAGAAGGGACGCTCTGCAATGCCGGATAGTGGAGCGTTCTCCTCGCCGCCCTCGGGCGCGATGCCCTTCTTCACGGCATATTCGCGGGCGGCTGCGGCCTTGGCCTCGCTCTGGGCGTTCTGCTGCTGCTTTTGCAGCTTTTTCCGGCTGGTGTTTTCGGTAATGCCTTCGGGATTGGCGGCGCGGCGGGCGGCGCGGATGCGCTCCTTCTCGGCCTCGGCAGCCTCCTCCTCCATCGCGCGCGCGAGCTTCACGGCGTCCTCGGCGTCGTAGATTTTGCGGTAGTGCTTTGTCAGGTATACGTCCTGCACAATGGAGATGATGCCCTGCGTGAACCAGTACAGGCTCAGCGCCGCGGGCACGGTGAAGCCAATCCACAGGCTCATGAGGGGCATGATCCACATCATCATTCCCATCGACTTATTGGCTTCGGATTTTTTCGCGGTTTCCTCGTCCTGCACGCCCTTTTCGTTCGTTACGACGGAGTTGTTCATCTTCTGGCTGATCCACATGGAGAAAACCTGACTGCCGGCGGAGAGGCAGGGAATCAGGAAGGCGCCGATGTGCGCCCAGTCGTAGGCGTCCCAAGAGAAGATGTTGAAGCTTGGCACAGAGCCGAGGTCAATGCTGAACAGGGTAAAGTCGACGCCCTTCAGGGTATTCTCGGCGACGGTCGGCACCGCTTCCTTGACCACCTCGACAAATTCCGAGATATGGCGCGCGGCGACGAGCTGATGGTAGTAGGAGTTCGAGCCGAACAAATCCGGCGCGGCGGTCTGGATGGCGGTCACGATGGCGGAGGCGTTCTCCGCGCTCTCGTGAAGCATATACACCAGCGGCTGGCGAATCACGGTATACAGCGGCAGCAGAATCAGCAGCGGCACGAAGCTCCAGAGGCAGCCGCCCGTCATGGATACGCCCTCGCGCTTGTATAACTCCTGCATCGCCGCAGACTGGCGCTGGGGATCGCCGTCGTATTTTTTCTGCAGGGCCTGAATTTGCGGCTGCAGGCGGGACATTTTCATGGTGCTTTTCTTGCTCTTGGCCTGAATGGGGAAGAGCACGAGCTTCACCACCACGGCGAAAATCACGAGCGCGGCGCCATAGTTGTGCGTGAGCTGGTAGAGCCAGTCCAGCAGGTAGCCGAAGGGCACGGTGATAATGTCGGAAATGGAAAAAAGGAACATTTCGTAGCCTCCTTAGGGTACGTTGTCGATGATATCCCCCTTATAGAAGGGATGGCAGCGCAAAATCCGGCGCAGGGCAAGCCTGCCGCCCTTCACCGCGCCGTATTTTTGGATTGCTTCAAAGGCGTACTGCGAGCAGGTCGGGCGAAAGCGGCAGCAGGCGGGAAAACAGGGCGAAATATGCCGCTGGTAGAAGCGGATGAGCTTTAGAAGAAGCCTTCTCATCTTGCCCCATCCCCCAGTAGACCGGCCCTTGCCGCAAGCGACAGGTAGGCGTGTGTGAGCTGCTCAAAGCTTGCCCCCACCGCGCGCGAGCGCGCGACCACCACGATGTCGTAGCCCGGGCGGAAATCGGCCTCGTGCAGGCGGTAGATTTCCCGAAGGCGGCGGCGGACGCGGTTGCGCACCACGGCGTGCCCAAGCTTTTTGCCCGTGGTCAAGCCGACGCGGTTGATGCCCAGCCGGTTTTTGCGCGCGTACAGCACGAGGTAGGCATTCGCGTGGCCGGGGCTGGCGTAGAGCCGCCGGAAGATGTGGTTCAGCTTCAGGGATGTGGAATATTTCATATTACTTCCGTCTTTTCCGTCAAAAAAAGGGAGTGGGGCGAATTTCGCCCCACACATTCTCCCGTTTCGCGATGCTTTGCGCGCAGGAAGGATAGCCAGAGCAATCAGGCGGTCAGTGCCTTGCGGCCCTTCGCGCGGCGGCGGGCAAGAACCTTGCGGCCGTTGGAAGTGGACATTCTCTGGCGGAAGCCATGTACCCTTGCGCGGTGGCGATTGCTGGGCTGGTAGGTCATTTTCATAGCGATTTACACCTCCTGAAAGATAATCTTATGCTCAACAGCCGGGTTGCGGCCGTAGCAACACGAATTTCCTGCCCAATACGGGTCAGTATGCACTATTATAAACGAAAAAACAAGCTAGGTCAACCCTTTTTCGCCTCTTTTTTGAAAAAAAGCGAATCGAAAGGCTCCCTCGCGGAAAAAGAGCAGCCGCGCCTCGGCTGCTCTTACCCTTTATTTTCCGGCTGCGACGCTGCGGCGCACCAGCGCCCGGTGCAGCCGCGCCTCGGCTAAGCGGAGCTCGGCGCTCGTGGCGTCCTTGCTCGAGAGCACCGCCTGCGCCCGCTCAAGCGAGCGCTCGGCGCGCGCGGCGTCGATGCTCTCGGCCCATTCAAAGGTGGTCGGCACCAGCGTTACCGCGCCGCCCAGCACCGATACCATGCCGCCGATGCAGGCGGCGTATTTCCGGCTGCCGTCCTCCGTCACCACGGTCGCGCGCCCCATGCCGAGCGGCGCGATGCAGTCGATGTGCCCGGCGAGGATGCCCAAGTCGCCGCTCACGGTGCGCACAATCAGCTCCTGCGCCGGAGCGTCGTATTGCAGCCCGTCCGGCGTGACGATTTTCAGCGCGAAGCAGGTCATGCCCTGCCCTCCCGGTATTTGGCCACCACGTCATCGATGGTGCCGGCGAAGAGGAAGCAGCTCTCGGGAATTTCATCGTGCTTGCCGTCGATAATCTCCTGGAAGCCGCGGATGGTCTCCTTCAGCGGCACATATTTCCCTGCGTAGCCGGTGAATTGCTCCGCAACGTGGAAGGGCTGGCTGAGGAAGCGCTGCACCTTGCGCGCGCGGTTGACGGTGAGCTTGTCCTCCTCGCTCAGCTCGTCCATGCCCATGATGGTGATGATGTCCTGCAGCTCCTTGTAGCGCTGGAGGATGCGCTGCACGGCGCGCGCGGTTTCATAGTGCTCCCGCCCGAGAATTTCCGGGCTGAGGATCCGGCTCGAGGAGCTGAGGGGATCCACTGCCGGGTAGATGCCCAGTGAGGCGATGCTGCGGTCGAGCGCGGTGGTCGCATCGAGGTGGGCGAAGGTCGTCGCGGGGGCAGGGTCGGTGTAGTCGTCCGCCGGGACGTAAACCGCCTGCA
The DNA here is from genome assembly GCA_021200975.1 of Bacillota bacterium. Classification (GTDB taxonomy): domain Bacteria; phylum Bacillota; class Clostridia; order Oscillospirales; family Oscillospiraceae; genus Faecousia. The sequence goes on from JAJQFT010000016.1 coordinate 4,120, forward strand.
CCGAGGTGATGGAGCCGCTGCGGGTGGAGGTGATGCGCTCCTGCAGCGCGCCCATTTCGGTCGCGAGGGTGGGCTGGTAGCCCACGGCGGAGGGCATCCGCCCGAGCAGCGCCGAAACCTCCGAGCCGGCCTGCGTGAAGCGGAAGATATTGTCGATAAACAGCAGCACGTCCTGATGCTGGACATCGCGGAAATATTCCGCCATCGTCAGCCCCGCGAGGCCGACGCGCATACGCGCTCCGGGCGGCTCGTTCATCTGGCCGAATACCATCGCGGTTTTTTCAATGACACCGGATTCGGTCATTTCGTTATACAGGTCGTTGCCCTCGCGCGTCCGCTCGCCCACGCCGGTGAACACCGAGAAGCCGTTGTGCGCGGTGGCGATGTTGTAGATTAGCTCCTGAATCAGCACGGTCTTGCCCACGCCGGCGCCGCCGAACAGACCGATCTTGCCGCCCTTGGCATAGGGGCAGATGAGGTCAACCACCTTGATGCCGGTTTCGAGAATTTCGCTGGCGGGCATCTGGTCGGCATAGTCGGGCGCGGGGCGGTGGATCGGCCAGCGCTCGGCGCCCTTCACTACAGGGCCGTTGTCGATTGGCTGGCCGAGCAGATTGAATACGCGCCCCAAGCATTCCTCGCCCACGGGCACGGAAATCGGCGAGCCGGTATCGACCGCCTCGGCGCCGCGGCAGAGGCCGTCGGTGGAGTTCATGGCGATGCAGCGCACCACATTGTCGCCAATATGCTGCGCCACCTCGGCGACCACCGTCCTGTCGCCCTGATGGATTTCAATGGCGGAGAGCAGCTCGGGCAGCGCATCCTCCGCGAATCGGATATCCAGAACCGGGCCCATGATTTGGGAAACGGTTCCCTTGTTATGATCCATTGGGATTCCACTCCTTTGTATTGTCCGGATGAAAAAAACGCTATACGCGGTTCCGGCGGCCTGTCAGCCGCTGGAGCCGGCGATGATCTCCGTGATTTCCTGCGTGATGGCGGCCTGCCGCGCCTGATTGAATTTCAGGTTCAGCTCCGAAATCATGTCCTCGGCGTTGGAGGTTGCCGCGTCCATCGCGGTGCGGCGCGCGGCCTGCTCCGCGGCGCGGCTCTCGCACAGCGCGCCGTAGAGGATGCCGCCTACATATTCCGGCACAATCGCGGCGAAAACGCTCTCGCTGTCCGGCTCGTAGAGAATGTCAGAGCCGGGCTTCCTGCCGGGCGTGTGGGTGAGCGGCAGCGCCTTCATTACGGCGGGCGTCTGCGTGAGCACGGATACGAAGCTTGTGAAGGCAATCTGCACCTCGTCGATTTCGCCCGAAAGATAGCTGCGGCACAGGAGCTTGGCGATGGAGAAGCAGTCGCCAATCGAAACGCCCTCCGCCTCGGCGTACTGCTCGGTCAGCAGCGGGTAGCCGTGCGCGCGCAGGGTGTCCACTGCCTTTTTTCCAATCGGCAGCACCGTCACCTCGCGCCCGGTCATCTGCGCCTCCGCGAGCCGGAGAATGCTGCTGTTGTAGCCCCCGGCAAGCCCGCGGTCGCCCGCAATCACGACATAGGCCGCCCTGCTTACAGGCCGGGCGATGAGGTAGGGCGAGGAGAAGTCGGTATTCGTGTCGGCAATGTCGGCGATGGTGCTGTGCAGAATTTCAAAATAGGGGCGCGAATTGAGAATCTGCGCCTGCGCGCGGCGAAGCTTGGACGAGGCCACCATTTCCATTGCCTTCGTGATTTGCTTGGTGGATTCCATGCTGCGGATTCTCGATTTGATTTCCCGGGAGGAAACGCCTGCCATGCTTCGCCCCTCCTTACTGCGCCGTGAATTCGGCGAGAAGCTCGCTCAGAGCCTGCTTCAGGCTCTCCTCGGTTTCCGGCTCGAGCCTGCCAGTGGCGCGAATTGCCTCCAGCGCCGGCGCATAGCGGTTGTCCATCCATTCGTAGAGCCGCGCCTCAAATTCGGGCACCGCCGAAACGGGCAGCGAATTGAGGTAGCCGTGCGTCACGGCGTAGAGGATGCAAACCTGATGCGCTACCTCCACGGGGGCGTTGTTGCTCTGCTTGAGCACGGCCACGATCCGCTCGCCGAGCGCGAGCCGCGCCTTGGTGTCGGCGTCGAGGTCGGAGCCGAACTGCGCGAAGCTTTGCAGCTCGCGGTACTGCGAGTAGAGCAGCTTCAGCGAGCCGGCGACCTTCTTCATCGCCTTGATCTGCGCGTCGCCGCCCACGCGGGACACGGAGATGCCGGGGTTCACCGCCGGCATTACGCCGGAGTTGAACAGCTCGGTTTCCAGAAAAATCTGCCCGTCGGTGATGGAGATTACGTTCGTCGGGATATAGGCGCTCACGTCACCCGCCTGCGTTTCGATGATGGGCAGCGCGGTCAGGCTGCCGCCGCCGAGCTCGTCGGATAGCTGCGCGGCGCGCTCGAGCAGGCGCGAATGCAGGTAGAAAACGTCGCCGGGGTAGGCCTCCCGTCCGGGCGGGCGTCGAATCAGCAGCGAAATGGCGCGGTAGGCCACTGCGTGCTTGGATAGGTCGTCGTAGATAATCAGCACGTCCTTGCCTTGGTGCATGAAGTGCTCGCCCATCGTGCAGCCCGCGTAGGGCGCGATGTATTGCATGGGCGCAAGCTCCGAGGCGGTGGCGCACACCACGGTGGTGTAGTCCATTGCGCCGTTCAGGCTCAGGTTTTCCACCAGCTGCGCCACGGTGGAGCGCTTCTGCCCGATGGCGACGTAGATGCACAGCACGTCCTTGCCCTTCTGGTTCAGGATGGTGTCGGTCGCGATGGTGGTCTTGCCGGTCTGGCGGTCGCCGATAATCAGCTCGCGCTGGCCGCGGCCGATGGGAATCATCGAGTCGATGGCCTTGATACCGGTTTGCAGCGGGCGGCTGACGTGCTTGCGCTCGATGATGCCGGGCGCGGGCATTTCGATCGCGCGGTAGGCCTCCGCCTCGATGGGGCCCTTGCCGTCGATGGGCTGCCCCAGCGCGTTCACCACGCGGCCAATCATCGCGCTGCCCACGGGCACGGATACGACCCGATTCGTGCGCTTTACGGTGTCGCCCTCCCGGATGCCCTGGTCGGTGCCGAGGATGACGACGCTCACAATGTTTTCTTCCAGGTTCTGCGCCATGCCGAAGCTGCCGTTCGGCAGCTCAACCAGCTCGCCGGCCATGCAGTTGTCCAGCCCCGATACCTTCGCGATGCCGTCACCGACCACGATTACCGTGCCGATTTCGCTCGATTCCAGCCGCGTTTCATAGTTTTTAATCTGGGCGCGAATAATTTTTGTAAGTTCTTCCGGTTTTAGTTCCATATTTTACCTGCTTTCCAGTGTTACCCCTCGCCGGGTGCGCGGAGCGCGCCGCGGAGCTGCTCGAGCCGGCTCGCAACCGTTGCATCGAGCCGCTTGCCGTCGTAGTCGAGCCGCAGGCCGCCAATCACGCGCGCGTCGACCTTGTTGGTCAGCGCGATGCTCTGGCCGGTGAGCTCCTCGAGCCGGGCGCGCAGCGCGTCGCATTGCCCGCTCGTGAGCGGCACGGCGGAAACGACGATGACGGTAAGAATATGATGGTCGGCGTTGTACATCGCGCGGTACGTTTCGCAGCAGTCTGGATAGTACTGGGCGTGGCCATCCTCGGCCAGAATTTTCAGGAAGCTCAGGTGGAATTTGTTGATTTTTCCGCCCAGAGCATCGTCCGCCACCTGCACGCGCTCCTCCTTGCTGAGATTGGGCGTGCTGAGCAGCCTCAGGTATTCCGGCTGGGAGCGGAAGCATTGCTCCAGCACGTCAATTTCCTCACGAATTACATCGACAACGCCCTCGTCCTTCGCGAGGGTATACAGCGCGCCGCCATAAACTGCGCCAGTCTGCGTCATACGTTTTCACCCAAATCTTTCAGGAATTCGTCAACCAGCCGCTGCTGGTCGGCGGCGTTCAGCTCCCGCCCAACGACCTTTTCGGCAATCGCGAGCGCGATGTCAGAGATTTCGCCCTTCGCGTCGTTTACGGCCTGCTTTTTCTCGCGGGCAATGTCCGCCGCGGCCTTGTCGCGGATGGCGCCCGCGTCGGCGTTGGCTTGGCGGAGGATCTCCTCCTCCCGCTTCTGCGCGCGCACGGTGGCCTCCTTCACGAGGCGGTCGCTGGTGGACTGCGCCTCGCTGAGCTTGCGGCGGTATTCGTCCTGCATGGCCTCGGCGCTCTGCTTGGCCGCGTCGGCGTCCTCGTAGATGCGGTCGATTTCGGATTGCCGGTCGGCAATCAGCTTCATGACGGGGCCGAACAGGAATTTTTTGGCAACGAAAAAGATGGTCAGGGTATTGGCGAGCGTGAACAGAGCGTCCCAGAAATTGACGCCCAGAAACGATTCATATCCCAATTCGTCCGCCTCCTTTGCTTGCGGTTTCCGCTTAGCCGACGGCGAACAGAATCAGGAACGAGATGAGCAGCGAGTAGATGCCGGTGGTTTCGGTGATGCCGCAGCCAAGAATCATGTTGGTGCGCAGGGTGCTTGCGGCCTCGGGCTGGCGCGCCATGCCCTCGAGCGCCTTGCCGACGGCGTTGCCCTCGCCCAGCGCCGGGCCGATTGCGCCAAGACCCATGCACAGGCCGGCGCCGATTGCACAAGCAGCTTTGATAATTGCGGTTTCCATAGTAGATTCCTCCAAAATGTTAAAATGTATGGGTTTTTGGGAAGCCCGAAAGCAGCCGTTTGCGGCGCAGAGGCTCATGCGGGACACCGCACACGGTGGATTCCGGGTTTGCTTTGAATATCGCTCGGTAAGGAACGAGATTTTCGTCAGGATGCCGCACCTTGCAGCTCTTCCTCCGGCGGCGGGCAGGCGCCCGCGATGTATACCATGCTCAGCAGGCTGAATACGAAGGCCTGAATAAAGCCGGAGAAGAAGTCGAAGTACAGGCTCAGCACGGCGGGAATGCCGTATTCGAGAATGGGCACGCCCGCGAGAATGCCCGTGCTCTCCAGAATGCCCACGACGCCGATTGCCGTGAGCGCGATGCCGCCAATCAGCGCGCCCATCCCGCGCCGCCGGAACCAGCGCACGAGCAGCGCGACGCCAATCGCCGCCACGGCAATTGGAACGACCACGGTCGCGGAAATCAGCCCAATCAGCGCCGAGGAGGCGAGTGCGAGCGCGGTGTAGAGGATGCTTGTGATAACGCCGCCGCCCGCGACGTTGCCGAAGTGACGGAAGGCCATCGAAACCGGCTGCGCGATTTCGGAGATGATGTTCATCGGGGTCATCACGGCCACCGGCTCGGTGAAGCCCTTGAGCCAGCCGAGGAGGCCGCAGCGCCGGATATTGTTGTACCAGATGATCACGCTCGTCATGACGGCCCATGTCAGGGGCACGGCGAGGTCGGCCGTGGAGGAGCGCAGGAAGCCGGTAAGCCCCAATAGCGAGCCGCACAGCGAGCTGAGGAAGATGGTGCCGATGTACGGCGTCCAGCCGATGTTGTGCTCGCCCATCGTGTCGCGCACGAGATTTTGCAGCATTTCCACGCCCTTTTCGGTTAAAACCTGCAATTTTCCGGGGCGCTTTTGCAGATTTTTCCCCAGCAGCACGGAGGCTGTGCAAAGGATGAGCGTCACCACCAGCAGCGAGATCGTGGTCTGCGTTATGGGAATGCCGCCGAAAATGGGAATTTCAAAGTAGATATATGCGCCGTTTACGCTTACTTCCATGCCTTTTATTCACCCGACTTCCTGAAAAATTCGCCAACAGTCGTGCTTGGCCGCACGAATACGAGCGGCAGCAGCAGCGCAAAGAGGTTGCACCGGCCGCTTTTGGCGGCGGCGTAAAATATGAGCGCCATACCGAGCATCCGCCCGAGGTAGGACAGCGTGATCATCCCCTGCGCGCCCTTGACATCCTGCGCGGTGGCCTTGTCCGCCGCCGCGTCCACAAAGACGGCCATCAGGAAAAAGTTGGCGGTCGCGACCGCGCTGCCAATCAGCGCGCCGAGCAGCACCGTGCCGTCGAGCCTGTCCATCAGCGCGAATATGCCAAACATCACGCAGTCGCACAGGATTTGCCCGAGCAGGACGATCCCCGTCTGCTGAAAAATAAACCTCTTGCTGTTCATAGTGCCTCCGGGGTCAATCGTGGTCGTTGAAGGAAACGGGCGGCTCTGGCGGCTCCTTTTTGGATTTGGCGAGCCGCTCCATCGCCCGCAGGGAGCTGCGGAAGCCGTCCGCCGCGCCGATGAGCCCCAGCACAATGCCCACGGCGAGCACCCACGGGCCGAGGTTCAGCCGGCTTTGCAGCCACACTGCACCGCCGACGCACAGCGCAAGCGGTACCGCGATGGAAAGCCCCAGCTGCGTCAGCCAGACCAGCAAGCTCAAGTCCTTCATCCTCCATCGCCCCGCCCGAAAAAATTATTCCACCTCATTATACAATAGAAAGTGAAAAATGACAAGAAATATTTTGTGAAATTCAGATGAAAAAATCTCCGAGGGGGCTTTTCAAATTCGCCAAAATATTGTACAATATTCGCAAAAGCGCAGAAGAACCAATTGACGCAATCCGCTTTTGCCGATTGGTTCCGGGCTTCCTCGGCGGGGCGGTCGCCCCGATTTTTTCGGAAACGGCGGGCAAGGGCATGGAAAACGCGGAAATGGAAATCCTGCAGGGGGTCATCACGGCGGTGGTGTTCCAGAATTATGAGAATGGCTACGCCGTTCTGCGCCTGAATACTGGCGCGCGCGAGGCGGTCACCGTGGTCGGCACCATCCCCGCGCCCGCGGCGGGCGAGCGCCTGCTCGTCACCGGCCGCTGGAGCACGCACCCCAGCTTTGGCCGCCAGTTTGAGGCGGAATTTTTGGAGCGGATGCTGCCGCAGTCGGCGCAGGAGATCCTTGCCTACCTGTCCGGCCGCGTGATCAAGGGCATCGGGCCGAAAACCGCCGCGAAAATCGTCCAGCACTTTGGCGATCGGACGCTGCAAATTCTCGAGCGCGAGCCGGAGCGCCTGAGCGAGGTTCCCGGGATTACGCGTGCGAAGGCCGCCGCGATTGGCGAGGAGTTCCGCCAGAAGGTCGGGATGCGCCAGCTGATGGAGTTCTTCGCGCAGCACCAGCTCCCGGCCGAGCTTGCCGTGCGCACCTATAAGCTCTATGGCGAGAGCGCGGCCGATTTGCTCTATGCCGACCCCTACCTGCTCACCGACGAGGCGCTGCAGGCGCCCTTTGCGGCCGTTGACCGCTTCGCGATTGAAATCGGCACCGCCGCGAACGACCCCAAGCGCATCCGCGCGGGGCTACTGTTTGAGCTGCGGTATAATCTCAGCGCGGGGCACTGCTTCCTGCCCACCGAGAAGCTCGTTGCCGCCGCCGCGCAGCTGCTGCATATCGAGGAGGATGCCGCGCGCAGCGTCGCGGCGAACTGCGCCGCGGAGCAAATCCTCTCCCCCGCCGCGCTCGCGGGTATCCCGGTGCTGTACCTGCCGCAGCTGTTTCAGGCCGAGACTGCCATCACCCGGCGGCTGCTCGCTGCCGCGCGCCTGCGCTTCCCCGAGCCGCAGAATCTGGAGCAGCTGCTGCGGGAGGTTTCGCGCGAGAGCGAGGTGGAGTATTCCGCCGACCAGGAGGCGGCTGTGCGCATGGCGGCCGGCTCCGGCATATTGCTGATTACCGGCGGGCCGGGCACGGGCAAGACCACCGTCCTGCGCGGCATTCTCGCCCTGTTTGGCAGGATGCAGCTCGCCTGCGTCCTTGCCGCCCCGACCGGCCGCGCCGCCAAGCGGCTGGCGGAGGTCACGGGCGAGAGCGCCTCCACCATCCACCGCCTGCTGGAGGCCGCCATCGACCCGGCGACGGGGCAGATGACCTTCACGCGCGACGAGAGCAATCCCCTGAAGGCCGACGCGGTGATTGTCGATGAGATGAGCATGGTCGATGTGCCGCTGCTCGACGCGCTTCTGCGCGCGATTCCGGCGGGCAAGCGGCTGATTTTCGTCGGCGACCCCGACCAGCTCCCGCCCGTCGGCCCGGGCTATCCCTTCGGCGATATGCTGCGCAGCGGCGAGATTCCTGCCGTGCGGCTGACGGAGATTTTCCGCCAGGCGCGCGAGAGCCTGATTGTTATGAATGCGCACCGCATCAACCGCGGCGAGCTGCCGCAGCTGCACGATACGCGCAGCGATTTCTTCTTCCTCGGCGCGCCGAGCGAGGAGGCCGCGGCGCGCACGGTGGTAGACCTTGTCGCCCGCCGTCTGCCGCGCAATATGCACATCCCGGCCGAGCAGATTCAGGTGCTCAGCCCCACGCGCCGGGGAACCTGCGGCACGGCCGCGCTCAACGAGGCGCTGCAGGCCGCGCTCAACCCGCCTGCGCCCGGCAAGCAGGAACGAAAATTCGGCGCCTTCACCTTCCGCGAGGGCGACCGGGTGATGCAGGTGAAGAATAACTACGACATCGTGTGGAAACGGACGGATTCCCTCGCCGTCGGCACCGGCGTATTCAACGGCGACGTGGGCACGGTCGCGAAAATCGACAATTCCGCCGAGCTGCTCACCGTCGTGTTCGACGACCGCGCCGCCGATTACGATTTCACCCAGCTCGGCGAGCTGGAGCCGGCCTACGCCATCACGGTGCATAAAAGTCAGGGCAGCGAGTACCGCGCCGTGGTGCTGGCGCTCTGGGGCGGGCACCCGAACCTGCTCAGCCGCAGCGTGCTGTATACCGCCGTCACCCGCGCGCGGGAGCTGCTCGTAGGCGTCGGGCGGGAGCAGACCGTTGCCGCGATGGTGGAAAATGCGCACCGCGGGCGGCGCTACTCGGGGCTGAAGCTGCGCCTGCAGGGCAAGACCGGCCCGGAGAATTGTTAAAAATTCAAAAATTGGGAAAAATGCACTTTACAACGCAAAAAATATATTGTATAATGATTCTGTACGAATTCAGGGCGTCCTTCTGCCGAATCCAGAGGGTCGCCTGAAATACTGCTGCCTGCAAAGCGGCAAATAAAAAATTGGAGGAAATTCCGATGTCTGTTAAAGTAGCAATCAATGGTTTTGGCCGAATCGGCCGGCTGGCGTTCCGCCAGATGTTCGGCGCGGAGGGCTTCGAGATCGTTGCCATCAACGACCTGACCTCCCCCAAGATGCTCGCGCATCTGCTGAAGTACGACTCCACGCAGGGCAACTACGCCGCGATGGGTCATGTCGTCGAGGCCGGTGAGGACAATATTGTGGTCGATGGCAAGAAGATTACCATCTATGCCAAGGCCAACGCCGCCGAGCTGCCTTGGGGCGAGCTGGGCGTGGATGTTGTGCTGGAGTGCACCGGCTTCTACACCAGCAAGGCTAAGGCGCAGGCGCATATCGATGCCGGCGCCAAGAAGGTCGTCATTTCCGCGCCCGCCGGCAACGACCTGCCCACCATCGTCTACAACGTCAACCATGATACCCTGACCAAGGACGATAATATCATCTCCGCCGCCTCCTGCACCACCAACTGCCTCGCCCCGATGGCGAAGGCGCTCAATGATCTGGCTCCCATCGAGTCCGGCATCATGTGCACCATTCACGCCTACACCGGCGACCAGATGATTCTCGACGGCCCGCAGCGCAAGGGCGACCTGCGCCGCTCCCGTGCCGGCGCCTGCAACATTGTCCCCAACTCCACCGGCGCCGCCAAGGCCATCGGCCTCGTCATCCCCGAGCTGAAGGGTAAGCTGATTGGCGCCGCCCAGCGCGTGCCCACGCCCACCGGCTCTACCACCATCCTCAACGCGGTCGTCAAGGGTGAGGTCAGCATCGAGCAGGTCAATGCCCAGATGAAGGCTGAGTCCACCGAGTCCTTCGGCTACAACACCGACGAGATCGTTTCCTCCGACGTGATTGGTATGCGTTATGGCTCCCTGTTTGACGCCACCCAGACCATGGTCCTGCCCCTCGAGGGCGGCAAGACGCAGGTGCAGGTCGTTTCTTGGTACGACAACGAGAACTCCTACGTTTCTCAGATGTGCCGCACCATCAAGCACTTCGCTACCCTGCTGTAAGCAAATCCGCTGCACCCGGCGCAGGGAAGCCTCTGCGCCGGGTTTTTTCTAGTCACACAGAAGGTCAGGCACACGCCTGACCTCATTTTTATATAATAGGAAAGGAAAAAGGATGGGGATGCAGGCTGCGCCTGCACCCCCAATGGAGGAAAACCAAAGCTGCGCGTCAGGCGGCCTGGGTTTCGGGCTTTTTGATGCTCTCCAGAACGAAGAAGTAGACCATGCAGACGAGGCCGATGATGGCCGCGCCGTAGTACTTGCCGGCCGCGCCGCCGCCGAGCAGGCTGGACATCGGCGCAAGCACATAGTCGGAGCAGACGTTGCCCAGCAGCATGAACGATACCATGATGCCGATGGCCGTGCCGCTCGATTCGGCGTCGCAGGAGCCGGCGGTGCCCATCAGCGCGCAGGGAACGGCGGTGGAATACGCCAACCCTTGGATGCCGCCCGCCAGCGCAATCACGAGGTAGCTGTCGGTAAGCGGGATCATGAACTGGGTGATGGCCACAAGCAGCAGCGAAAGCGGCATGGTGAACTTGCCGAGCGCCTTAAAGACCCGGCCAAATACCAGCCCGGCGACAACGCCAAAGGCGGTGGAGATGGAAACGACTGCGCCGGAGCCGGTGGCGTCGGAGATTTCCCGGCCGACCACGATTTCGGACATGTGGTTGGAGAAGCAGGCAATCGAGAGCATGAAGATGAACATGCCGATGCACCACGCCCAGGTTTTGCCGGTGAGGTGTACCTTTACCTTTTCCGTCTGGGCAGCCTTGGTTTCGCGCTTGGGCAGGCCGAGCATGATGAAGAAAATCGGCACGGCAATCAGGTAGAGCAGGTAGGAATAGCGCCAGTTCAGGGTCGCCAGATAGCCGCCGAGCAGGCCGTAGGCAATGGCGAAAACGTTCTGCACCGACTGCTTGATGCCCATCAGCGAGTCGGCGTCATCGGGGCAGTATTCGGTGACCAGTGTCGCCGAGCAGGACGAGCAGAAGGCGTAGCCGATGCCATGCAGCGCTCTTACAACCAGAATGGCGGTAACGTTTTGCAGGAAGCAGGGCGCGACGCCGGTGATTGCGAATACGGCGGTGCCAAACAGGGCGACGTTCCGGGTGGAGAACTTATTACAGAACGAGCCGCAGAAGAAGCAGAACGGGATGGCGACGAAGTTCGGAATCATCAGAATCAGCACGGCGGTCTCCGAGGAGATGTTCAGGTCTGCCATCATGTAGGCCAGGCCGCCGGAAAGCGCGAGGATCATCATCACGATGGCATTCACGGCAATAGCGGCGAATTTGATGTAGCCATAGGATCTTTGTTTCATGGTAATTTTCCTTTCTTTTTCAGATTCACCTTACAGGCCCTGCGCCTTGGCGATTGCGGGGAAGGTGTTGTTCTTGAGGTCGTTGTATGCCATTTTGTAGATTTCGTAGCTCTGGTCGTAGGCATCCTTGACGGCAGGATTCGGGTCGTAGTGGCCGGTGACATGCACCATGTTCTCCACGGCCTCCTCGTAGCTGCTGTAGTAGCCGCAGCCTATCGTGCCCAGAATCGCCGCGCCGCAGGCCGTTGCCTCGTTGGCGGATACGGTTTCCACCGGCTTGCCGAGGATGTCGGCGTGGATCTGGCACCAGAGCTTGGAGCGCGCGCCGCCGCCGGTGAAGCGAAGGCTTTCGTAGGCGGGCAGGCCGGCCTTGTCCAGCGATTCGAGCATCTCGCGGTTTTCGTAGCACACGCCCTCCATGACCGAGCGCACGATTTCGGCCTTGCCGTGGCTGTTGGTCATGCCGGTGAAGGTCATGCGCGGGTTCGGGTCGAAGTGCGGCGTGCCGGCCGCGCCGCCCGGCCACGGCAGGAATACCATGCCGTCGCAGCCCGGCTTGGCCTTCGCGGCCAGCGCGGTCATCACGTCGTAAACGTTTTCCCCGCTGCGCATAGCCTGCTCCGTCTCGCTCTGGCAGAGGGTGTCGCGCAGCCAGCGGAAGCAGCCGCAGGCGGTCGGGGAGTTGGCGTCCATCTGCCACCCGCCGGAGGAGGAGCCGAGCACCGTGCAAATCATCTCCGGGTGGCGGAAGGGGTAGCTTCCCACGCGGGAGATGGTGCCAGTGGTGCCGATGCACATGTAGGTCTGGTCGTCGTGGATGACGCCAAGGCCGAGCGCGCCGCACTGGTGGTCGCCGTTGCCGACGTACAGCGGCGTGCCCTCGGGCAGGAGCGTTTTCTCGGATACCGCCTTGGTAACGCGCCCGCACAGGGTCGCGCACTTTTGCAGCTTCGGGAACTTGCCGGCGTCGAATTCCTCGCGCCACTCGAAGATGTCGATCAGCTCCTGGTCGTAGTCCAGCGTGTCGAGATTGGTTACGCCGAACCAGCCGGAGTCCGCCGCCGGGTCGATGAATTCCTCGCCGCCGTAGGCCTTCACCAGCAGGCCGTGCATATTGTGGATTTTCGTGGTACGGGCGTAAACCTCCGGCTCGTTCTGCTTAATCCACAGGTACTTTGCCAAGGGCCCCGCGCCGCCGCCGGGGAAGCCGCGGCGGTTATACAGCTCCGCCTGCGAGATGCCGGCGGCCTGCATCTGCTCCAGCGCGTAATCGCCCTGCTTTCTGGCGCGGCCGTCAAACCACATGATGACCTTGTCGCGGGAGAAGTCGCCGTTCGCATCGCGGGTGACCATACCCACGCGCATATAGGAGAAGCTGACGGACAGGATGTCTTGGGGGTTGATGCCGGATTTTGCGATTGCGTCGTGGGTGGTTTGCAGGCAGTTGTCCTCTAAGTGCCTGCCGTCCACTTCGCACCAGCCTATGCGCGGATACTCGAGCCGATTTTCCCGGTAGGCGTCTGCGATTTGTCTGCCCTTGTCATCAAAGATGACCGTCCGGGCGCCGGTCGTGCCGAGGTCCACGCCGATGAAATACTTGCTTGCCATTTTTTGAATTCTCCTTTCGGTGGTGGGTTGGGTGGTCTTTCGGGTGATTACTGCTCCGCGTAAGGCGGCACAATTCCAATTTCGCGCATGGTGTCGAAGTCGTTGCGGATGTCCAGCACATCCCAAGAAATCACGGCCGAGGCGCCTGCGCGCAGCAGCGTATAGGCGTTTTGCGCGTAGGGGAAGGGAATCGCGGAGGCCTTGATTTCCACATCCGTGTCCTTCAGCTCGTCGGCCATGAGCAGAACCTGATCGACGGACGGGCCTTCAAACAGGCCGTTTACCGCCGAGGTGGCCACGGCGTCCACGCCGTAGCGCGCGCACAGGCGGCAGCATTTGCGGATTTGCTCGTCTGTCAGGTAGGCGACTCCGAGCACGGCTACCAGCTCCACGCCCTTCGCGCCCTCGCGCATGGTGCGGATGTCCGCCTCCACGCCTGCCCAGTCGTCCACGGCAATGGCGGTGGTGTTGATGGCGCTGACGAGCACCTTCGCGCCCAGGGCGATGCCCTCCTCCATTTCGACCTTCTTCATCTCGCCGCTGAAGCTGCCGCTGCTGGTGCCAATGAAGCAGCCGGGCACGACGTCCGAGCCGGCCAGCGCGTCGGTGAGGATGGGCAGGAAGTAGGGCGTGTTCACATAGAAGCGGGAGATGCCGTTGGCGATGGCCTTGGCGCAGGCCTCGCGGATTTCCGCCTCGCGGACGTTCTTCCAGTTGATGGAATATTCCAGCACCGAGCCGATGGTTTCGCGGGTGTATTTGGATAAATCAAGCTGTTTCATGATAGCTGCTCCTTTCAACTCAGTCCGGATTGTAGGCCGGGACGATGCCAATCTTGCGCATGTTCTCCAGGCCGTCGATGATGGCGGGCGCCGCCCGGGTCCCGACGATGTCGGCGCCGGCGAGCAGGTAGGCGTAGGTGTTCTGCGGGCGGGGCGCCTTGATTCCGGCCATCTTGATGCCCACATTCGAGTCGCCCAGCACCTTGCGGATGAAGCGGACGTTGTCCACCGTCGGGCCGCCCCACAGGCCGAGGCTGGTCTTGACGTAGTTGATGCCGCACTCGACGAACAGCTCGCTGATGGCCTGAATCTCGGTGTTGGTGAGGAAGCACACCTCGATGATGCCTTTCAGGCAGATGTCGGGGCCGACTGCGCCGCGCAGTGCGTTGAGGTGGCTGCGCAGGAAGTCGTACTTGTGGTCGAGCAGGGCAGAGGTGTTCACGCAGAAGTCGATCTGCGAATAGCCGAGCTTCACGGCTGCCTCGGCCTCGCAAATCTGCGCCTTGATGGTGTCGTCCCCGTTCTCGTTGCAGCAGCCGGTGCCCATGTAAACGGTCGAGCCGGCAAGCTCCTCCTTCAGCACATCCGCCCAGTACAGCGTGGAGCTGTACATGGTGCGCAGGTTGTACTTCACGGCCATGCGGCAGCCCTGCCGCACCTCCTCCTCGGTGTTGGTGGGGCGGACCTGCGACAGCTCAAAGAGCTTGCCAATGTTGTTTCGGTCGTATTTTGCTAAATTTACGGACATGAGATTACCTCCTTGTTTATTCTTCAGGCCAGGGCATTGTGGGTGCCTCCGCCTGATTGAGGATGGAGAAGCCGCCGTCCACTGTAATGGTCTGCCCTACAAGGGAGGACGCCTCGTCCGAGGCGAGGAACAGCACGACCTTTGCCGGGTCGTCCGGTGTGAGCACGCGGCGAATGGGGTGGATGTTCGCAACCTTCGTAAGAAAATCCGGGTCCTCCTGCAGATGGTGTGCCGACATGGGGGTGAGGATCATCCCCAGCGACACGGCGTTGACGTTGATGCCGTAGCGCGCCCAGCAGATACCGAGATATTCGGTGATGGCCATCACCGCGCGCTTGGTCACGCCGTAGGGCAGGTGGCGCGTATCGGCGAATACCGCCCGCGGCGAGGTGACGTTGATGATTTTGCCATAGCGCTGCTTTTTCATCACCTTGGCGGCCTCTTTCGAGAGGAAGAACACGGATTTTTGGTTGATTTCTTGGATAAAGTCGTAGTGCTCCTCGCTGATGTCCTCCACAAAGATGCGCGAGGCCACGCCGGCGTTGTTCACCAGCACCTCCAGCGAGCCGAAAAGCGCCACGGTCTTTTCCACCAGCGCCGCGCGATCGCCGGGTATGGTCACATCGCAGTGCACGTAGGCGCATTCGCCGTATGCCGACAGCTCCTTTTCGGTTTTGAGCCCCAGCTCGTCCTGAATGTCGGCAAGCACGACGCGGTACCCGGCCTTCAGGAAATATTCCGCATAGGTTTTTCCCAAGCCCCCGGCCGCGCCGGTAATGAGGGCGGTTTTTGCCATATCTGCTCCCTCCCTATGCGTAGTAGCCCGCGAAGAAGCCGTTGCGGACGTTCTTGCGGATGTTGCCGGTTTCGGCCGCGTCGCCGATGCAGACGGCGTCGATGCCCATATCGTTGAGCGCAAGCTCGAGCTTCGCGCCCGCCGGGCGCTGCCCGGTCGCAAGCACGGTCAGGCTGGCCGGAGCCGTGCAGGCCTCGCCGGCCGAATTTTTGTAGCGCACCGACGTGTCGCCGATTTCCTCCACGCTTGCGCTCACCTCTAAGCGGAAGCCGCGCTCGCGCATGATGGATAGATCCCGCGCGCGGTGCGTCCCCTCCTGCTCTCCGGCGAGGGTGGGCAGCATTTCCAGAATGCTCAGCCGGTTGCCGAATTCGGACAGGTAGATGGCCGTTTCGGTGCCGACCATGCCGCCGCCGATTACCGTGATGTCTGCGTTTTTGGGGATCTCCCGCTTTCCGCTGAGGATGTCCCAAGCCAGCACGGCCTTCTGCGCGCCGGGAATCGGCGGGACGAAGGGCGTCGCGCCGATGGCAATCAGCACCTTGTCCGGCTTCGCGGCCGCTACCGCCTCGGGGCTGGCCTCGGTGCGGTAGCATACCTGCACGCCGAGCCTTTCCAGCTCGCGCAGCAGGTACGGCACCGCCGTGCCCAGCACCTGCTTGTGCGGCGGGACGGCCGCCAGCTGCATCTGGCCGCCCGCGCGGTCGGATTTTTCCCAAACCGTTACGCGGTGGCCGCGCTTGGCCGCGCTCAGCGCCGCCTCCAGCCCGGTGATGCCCGCGCCAATCACCAGAACATCCTTCTTAACTGCGGCGGGGATGGGATTTCTCTCGTCGAATTTTCCCTCCAGCGCCACGTAGGGATTCAGCGCGCAGCGCATTCCGCTCTGGCGGGTCGTGGTGTTATAGTAACAGCCGTCGTTGCAGTTGAGGCAGGTGCGAATCTCCGACTCGCGGCCGGTGCGTACCTTTTCCGGCCAGTAGGGGTCGCAGATCAGCTGCCGCCCGATGCAGACGAGATCCGTCACGCCGGAGGCGAGCAGCTCCTCGCAGACCTGCGGCGAACGCAGGCGGCCCACCATCGCGAGCTTGGCGTCCGGCAGCACCGCGCGAACAGCCTCGTTGAGCCAGCGGCGGTTGCCCTCGGCGAAATCCTGTGTTTCCACGTTGATGTCCAGCCCGTATTTCATGCCCTTGGTCACGTTGATTAAATCCGCCCCGGCTTCGGACAGGATTTTCGCAAACTGCGCGCCCTCCTCGAGCGTCGTGCCGCCGGGAACGGCGTCGCGCACGCCCAGCCGCACGCTGATCAGGAAGCGCGGCCCGCAGGTCTTGCGGATGGCCTGCACGATTTCCTTCGGGAAGCGCACGCGCCCCTCGATGGTGCTGCCGCAGTAGCCGTCGCTGCGCTTGTTGAAATAGGGCGAAAGGAACTGCCCCAGCAGCGTGCCGTGCCCCGCGTGCAGCTCCACGCCGTCCATGCCGGAGGCTTGCGCAAGGCTTGCGGCGGCGGCGAATTTGCCCACGAGGGTCTTCAGCTCCTCCTCGGTGAGCCCGTGCACCGGCACCTTGCCCTCCACATCGACCGCGCCGACCAACCCCTTGCCGTGGCAGAGCTGCGGAATGGTGCGCACGCCGGAGTGCAGCAGCTGCACGATTACCTTGCTGCCGCAGGCGTGGATGCAGTCGGATAGCTCGCGGAAGCTGGGGATGGACTGCATTTGGCAAAGCTGCGGCTGGCAGCTCTCACCCGCGCCCCAAGGGTAGTCCACCGCGGTCATTTCCACGATAATCAGTCCGGCGCCGCCCTTTGCGCGCTCCACATAGTAGTCGCGCATGGTTGGGCTGATGGTGCCGTCGCTGGAGGCCAGATTGCTGCCCATAGAGGGCATGACAATGCGGTTTTTCAGCGTCAGCGCGCCCACCCGCACCGGGGAAAATAAGATGGGATAATTCAAGCAAAAGCCTCCTTAGTTGCCGTACATGTACCGGCCGCCACAGATGTCCAGCGTGATGCCGGTGATATAAGCGCTCTCGTCCGAAGCGAGGAAGAGCGCGCCCTTCGCGATGTCCTCCGGGTAACAGAGCCGGCCGAGCGGGATGGTCTTCTCCACTTTGGCGACCAGCTCCTGGTCAACGCCCGGGCTGTGCAGCACCGGGGAGTCGGTCGCGCCCGGACAAATGGTGTTGCAGCGGATTTTGTCGCCGTACCAGTGGTTTGCGACGTATTTGGTCAGGCCGATGATGCCGGCCTTGGTGGAAACGTAGTGCGCGCCGCTGCCGATGCTGCCGCCGCTCTTGCCCGAGGTGGAGGACAGCTGTACGATGCGGCCGCCGCCGGACTGCTTCATGTATGGATGCACCGCGCGCAGGGTGTAGAAGTAGCCGGTCAGGTTGATTTGCAGGGCGCGGTTCCAATCCTCGTCGCTCAGGTGGTCGAGGTCGTCCGCCGTTGACCAGAATGCGCCGTTGACCAGGATCGTGATGCGGCCGCAGCGCTCGAAGATGCCTCGCATCGCCTCGTTGACGCACGCGGAGCTGCTCACATCCATGTAAACCGCCTCCGCGCTGCCGCCCTCATCGGCAATGGCCTGCGCCGTTTCCTGCGCGCCCTCCAGGTTGATGTCGCAGCAGCATACGTGGCAGCCGTGGCGGGCAAATTCGAGCGCGATGGCGCGGTCGAGGCCCCTGGCTGCGCCGGTGATTACCGCGACATCGTTTTCAAGCCTTTTTTTCATCTGAATACATCTCCTTTGGTGATTTTTGGGTGGAGCGCCGCTTTCAGCGGCCTTCGTTTACAAATTCGGCGATGCTTTGGGCGATGCCCTCGGCGTCCAAGCCGTATTTTCGCAAAATTTCTGCGTAGCTCCCGGAGCTGGCGTAGGCGTGCGGAATGCCGAGCTTTCTGACCGGGGCGGGGAAGCTCGATGCCAAAAGGTCGGCGATCTGCGTGCCGATGCCGCCGTAGACGTAGTGCTCCTCAACGGTCACGACCCGGCCAGTCTTGCGCACCGATTGCAGCAGCAGATCCGTATCGAGCGGGTAAACCGTCGGCAGGCCGATGTGCTCGACCGTGATGCCGGCCGCCTGCAGCTGCTCGGCTGCGGCGATGGCGTTGGCGGTCAGGCTGCCGGTGGAAACCAGCGTCACGTCCCGCCCTTCGCGGATCCGCCGCCCCTTGCCGATGGAGAAGGACGCCTCCTCAAACAGGTTCTCGATCGGCTCGTTGCCGATGCGCATGTAGATTGGCCCGCGCTCGGCCAGCATGGCCTTTACCGCGCCGCGAATCTCGTTGGGGTCCTGCGGGCACAGGATGCGCACGCCCGGAATCATCCGGATGATGGCGAAGTCGTCGAGCGAGTGGTGGGTCGAGCCGAGGTCGGAATAGGTGATGCCACCGTTTCTGCCCACGATTTTCACGTTTTGCCGCATATAGCCGATGTCGTTGCGGAACATTTCGAAAGGCCGGGCGGTCACGAAGGGGGCGATGGCGCAGAATACCGGGATTTTTCCCGTCGTCGCGAGGCCGGAGGCCACGCCCTCTACCGCCTGCTCCATGATGCCGAATTCAAAGTAGCGCTGCGGCGCGAGGCGGATGAAGTCGCCGAAGCCGGAGCTTTTCCCGCTGTCGGCCGATAGCAGCACAATGCGCTCGTCGGCCAGCGCGCATTCGGTTACGGCTGCGCCGAATACCTTGCGCGGATCCTCTTTGTTGCCAATCATATTGCTTCCTCCCGCAGCGCCGCCGCCTCGGCGGCCAGCGCCTCCTCCGCCTGCCGCAGCTGTGCCTCGTTCGCCTTCCAGAAGTGGAATGCCACTTGGTTCTCGCCGAAGGGCAGGCCCTTTGCCTTGATGGTGTGGCACACGATGGCCGTCGGCTTGCCCGCGCACAGCGGCAGCTCGTCCAGCGCCGCTACAATCTGCTCCATGCTGTTGCCGTCAATCTCCTTTGTCGCCCAGCCGAAGGCCGCGAAATGCGCGGCGATCGGGCGGAAGCTCATCACCTCGTCCACCCGCCCGCTGATTTGCAGGCCGTTGTTGTCGATGAACAGCACGAGGTTGTCCGCCTTGTGCTGCGCCGCGGCCGCGGCCGCCTCCCAGTTGGAGCCCTCCGCCAGCTCGCCGTCGCCCAACAGCGTGTAAACGCGGCGGTCGCTCCCGTCGAGCCGAAGGCCGAGCGCCATTCCCAGCGAAATGGAAAGTCCGTGCCCGAGCGAGCCGGTGTTGGCCTCGATGCCGGGCAGCTTGTGCATATCCGGGTGGCCGGGGATGCGGCTGTCCAGACTGCCGTAGCTGTCGAGCACCGTTTTCGGAAAGAAGCCGCGTTCGGCCAGCGCCGCGTATTGACACAGGCATTTGTGCCCGGCCGACAGCACGAAGCGGTCGCGCCCTGCCCATTCCGGGTTGCGCGGGTCGAGCTTCATCTGGTAAAAGTACAGCGCCGTCACGATGTCCATGGCCGAAAGCGCCCCGCCTACGTGCCCATGCCCGCTGGCGCGCACCATGCGCAGCACGTTCAGGCGGCAGGCGACGGCCGTTTGTTTCAGCGCGTTGAGTCTGGCTTTGTCCATGCTACTGTCCCAGCCTTTCGTACTCGGCAATGCGCGCGATTTTTTGGGCGGAGCGGGAGCCGGGGTCGAAGGTCAGGCCGAGGTATTCCTTCACTAGGCACTTGGCCAGCTCGATGCCGGTGACAAGCGCGCCCAGCGTGATGATATTGGCGTTGTTGCTCAGCGCGGCGCGCTGCGCCTGATAGATGTTTCCCACGCAGGCGGCGTAGGCGCCGGGAACCTTGTTGGCCGCGATGCTCACGCCGATGCCCGTCCCGCACAGGAGGATGCCCTTGTCGCATTCCCCGGCGGCCACCGCCTCCGCCAGACGGATTGCGGTGTTGGCGTAGATGGGGTCGTCGCTGCCAAAATCCACCGTTTGGTAGCCTAGGCTCTCGATGTATGGAATCAGGCTTTGCTTATACGCTGCGGCATTTGGGTCGCAGCCGATTGCGATTTTCATGTTTCCACATCTCCTTTTTTTTGCATTTTTTGAAAAACTGGAAAAGAATGCGAATATTTGCGTATATCGATGGCTTGACTATTCCAAAAAACGATGATAAAATATACCAAATCGTGGAAAGGAAGATCTTCAAAATGCTAGATAGAAACAACCCGCAGCCGCTGTATGTTCAGGTGCACAACATTCTGGTTGGGCGGCTCGACAGCGGTATTTACAAGCCGCATGACCGTATTCCGTCGGAAAATCTGCTCCGCCAAGAATTCGGCGTCAGCCGTGAAACGCTTCGCTCCGTGCTTACCGAGCTGGTTCGGGACGGGCGGCTGTACCGCGTGCAGGGCAAGGGCACCTATGTCTCCGAGCCGAAAATCACGGCCAAGGATTTCACCTATGTCGGCATCCGGCGGCAGCTTGAGGAGCTGGGATACAACGTCACCACCATCCTGCTGGGTGTGGAGAAGCAGCCCTGCCCGCTGTCGATTGCCGCGCACCTGCAAATCCCCGAGGGGGAAGAGGTGTATTACATCCAGCGCCTGCGCAAGGTCAAGGAGGAATCGCTCAGCATCCACAATACCTATGTGCCTGCCGCCCTGTGCCCGGATTTTGCGCGCAACGACTTCTGCAATAAGCAGATGTGCGAGCTGCTCAGCGAGCAGTACGGCCTTGTGCGCGGCCGGGTGCGGGAAACGCTGGAGTCCGTCCTCGCGCGCGAGGATGAAACCGAGCTGCTCGGCATCAAGAAGGGGCAGCCGCTGCTCAAGCTCTCCGACGAGATTGCCACCGCCGACGGCCAGCTTTTTGAGTACAGCACCGTGGTCTTTCGCGGGGATAAGCTCAAGATTCAGCTCAATTACGGCTTTTGATTTTCGTGCCCGCTTGCGCGGGCGCGTTTTTTATGCGCTCGGGTGCGACCCGGTCCGCCCTCAGAGTGTCCTTAGGGGATCCGCGGCCAGATATTCGGCGTAGCTTAAGCCACATTCGCCGATTTCTCTGGCGTTTTGCACGCCCCTTTTGAAGTCGGCATGGTAATCCGAGCCTCCGGAAAGGAAGCGCAGGCGGGGCGCGTACAGCCGGCGTACGAGCGCCTCCAGCTCGGCGGCGCTGCTGCTGCCGTGGTAGCTGGTCTTGCCGTAGGGGTAGCTGGCCTCCATCGCGTCGATCCCCGCCGCAAGCAGCGTGTCGATGTAGGCGCCGCGGAAATCCTCCGGCTGCGGGTCGAGCGGTGTGATTAGAAAGGGGTGCGCCAGAATGGCCACGCCGCCGGCGACGTGCAGCGCCTCGATTACCGCCTCGGGCCGCGGCTTGCGGCGGCGGATTCGGAAGCGGCTGTCGCGCTTGGTCATCAGCTTCGCCTCGCTCCAGGAGCCAAAGCAGCCCTTGGCGGCCAAAAGCTCAAAAATCTGCTTCTTTTGCAGGGATTTTCCGGCTTTTTCATTCTGCTCGAGTAGCTCCTGCCAGCCTATTGGGTAGCCGGCCTGCGCCAGCGCCTCCACCAGCACGCGGTAGCTCTCCAGCTTGGAGCGCGCCACCTCCTGCTCCAGCTGCGCGAAGAAGGGGTCGTCCCAGTTGCAGCCGAGGCCCACGATGTGGACATCCTCCACATCCGTGTCGCAGGAGATTTCGATCCCCGGCAGGAGCTTCACGCCGTGTGCGGCGGCGTAGCCGATCAGGGAGATCTCCTCCCCGTCCCCGGCGCGCACGCTGCGCGCCGGGCGCAGGTCGTGGTCGGTCATGGCGATTACCCGCATCCCCCTTGCCGCCGCCCGGTCAATCAGCTCCAGCGGCGTATCCGCGCCGTCGGAGCGGGTGGTGTGGCAGTGCAAATCCACGGGATACGGCGCGCGCGGCAGCTTCATTGGGCAGCGCCCTCCCCGCTGTGGAAAATCCGCATGTGCGCCATTGCGACATCCTTGATGCTGCAATTCATCTCTTGGTCGAAGTCGAGCGGATTGAATTTTCCGTCATGGCGCTCGAGGTAATGGGTGCAGCCCTCCACATAGGCCTGCTTGATGGCGGTGGAAACGTTGATTTTCGAGGCGCCGAGAGAAATCAGCGCCCGAAATACCTCCGGCGCCAGCCCTGTGCCGCCGTGTATCACGATGGGCACGTCTGTGCGCTGCGCCAGCTCCCGCACAAGGTCGAAGTTGATTTTGGGTGCCCCGGTGTAGACGCCGTGGGCGGTGCCGATGGCGGGCGCCAGCGCATCCACGCCGGATTGCTCCAGAAAGTACAGGCTCTCCTCAAGTCCCGCTCCGGCGGCGTCCGCCGCGTCCACCTGAATGTCGTCCTCTACGCCGCTGATTTTGCCGATTTCTCCCTCCACCATGACGCCGCGGTGATGCGCGTAGGCCACGATTTGGCGGCAGTTGGCGATGTTGTCCTCCAGTGGGAGCTGCGAGCCGTCGTACATCACGCCGTCCCAGCCGCAGTCGATGCAGGCCCTCGCCAAATCCGGGTCGGTGCAGTGGTCGAGATGCACCAGCACGTTTACCGGCGCGTTCCATGCCAGCTGCCGGAGCATCGTGCCCAGCTCCTGCGGGCCGAAGTGCTTCACCGTAGCGGCGGAGGTTTGCAGGATTACCGAGCAACTCATCGTCGTGGCGGCGTGAATGACGGCACGCGCGGACAGATAGTTAAAGATGTTGAAGGCGCCAACCGCGTAGCGATGCTCGCGGGCGTAGCGCAATTCCTGCACAAAGTTTCTGCTTTTCATGCGCGTTTCCTCCTTTTTTGGGGCAAATGGATTCTTCTTATTGCGCACCGTTGGCGGCGTTCATAAAGCGGCGCTGGTAGGATACGACCTGATTCGCGCTCGAGAAGCGGGCGAGATATTTCGGCTCGGCGGTCAGCACCACGCGGTGCGCCATGTCGCCGTATTCGTCGGAGGCGAGCAGGCGGTCGATGTCGTAGTAGTTGTAGTCGCCCTCCATCGAGCAGATAATCAGGCGGGTGTCGTCCATGTTGGTCTGCCGCAGCAGCCGCAGGTTGTGGCGGATGCCGTCCAGCCCGTCGCTGCCCTGGTCGGTGTAGAAGCTGCGCTGGTCGAGCAGTGTTTCCGCCTTGGCAAGAACCCGCAGCAGGTCCGCGTCCTCCTCCCCGGCGGCGAGATAGTCTTTCTCGAGCATGTAGCCGCGCAGCTGCTCGAGCACCGTGCGGTCGCCCGTGCCGTGGTACAGCTGCACGAGGCGCGCCATCTGCTTGGACTGCACCAGCCGGTGGCGGATAAAGCTGTTGATGAAATATGGCCGCGCCTGCAGCGCCAGCGCGGTCTGCGCGGGCTCAAACATCAGGGTGAAGTTGACGCGGTAGCCATGCTCGCGCAGCATCAGCGCCAGATTGTGGCCGCGGAAGGCATCGGTAACGCTCGGATCGTCGTAGCGCGCGTTCAGGCGCTTGTCCCCCGAGAGCAGCTGCTGCACATTCTCCTTATTTACTGGGCCGGTGTGCGGCACCTTGATGACCACGCGGTATTCCGAAAGCAGCTCGCGGAAGCGCGCCGCCTCCTCCAGAATTTCGCTGTCGCTCTTGTTGAAGGGGTCGTTCAGCTCCACGCTGATGTCGCAGCCGGGCCCGAGGATGCGGCCGATTTCGGCCAAAACCTCGTCGCGGGTCTTGTATACGCCGCCGACGTTGGCCTTGGGGTTGTTGATAAAAAGGTCATAGATAATGCCGGGGTTACAGGTCAGGTTTGATAGAAGCTTCGCGACCGGGGCCACCTCGTAGGGGTTGGCGCTGTCGGCGGAGAATAGCAGGTTGGTTGGGCGCTTCTGGCCGTTCTTGTCGTAGGAAATGTTGCGCCTGAGATTGGCGCGCAGCACCCGGTCGGCGCTCACCTCCAGCTCGATTTCAAAGCCGCTTGGCGTTTCTCCGGCGGGAACATGGAAGTAGTCGATTACCCTCTTGAATTCCGGCGTGACACCGATGTATTCCGCCACGCTGTGCACGCTGCGGAATTCCTCTAGGCTCAGGTTCAGGTTTTCGATCCGGCTGGTGTATTCCTCCTCGCCGGGCACAGGCTTCAGGTTCAGGTTGCGGATTTTCGAGTAAATGTTCATGCGCTTTCCCCCTAAATTTTCGTAAGATTGTCGCGCGAGGCTAGTCTGGTATAAGCCTGCTTAGTCACATTTGAACTTATCCAAACATGTACGTACATCTTCTGCCAGTATCATAGCGCACCGCCCGGGAAAAGTCAAGGTAATTTTTACCGGGCGTGTATTTTTTGGCGTTTCTCCTAATTCTTTCGGAAGAAATTTGTAGAATATTACATGCCGCAGGGGGCAAAAAAATCCCGCCCCGGCCAAAAGCCGGGGCGGGATTGGAAGGCAGCGCGAAGGGGCAGGGCTTCCTAGAGTGCCCGCCACGTTTCGTCCTGCATAAATTTTTCCACATTGTATAGGAATAAAACGTCCGTGATTTGCGCGCCGTAGCTTTCCAGAACCGTGTCGATCGGCTCGGATAGGTAGCGCAGGTCGAGCAGAATGATGCGGTCGAAGTTGCCGCTCAGGAACGGAACGAAGCAGTTGGCGTAGGAATCCTTGAATAGCAGCAGCGTGCGCCCGGTGTCCGCGCCGGTATCCACCACGATTTTGGCGGTGTTTCCGCGCAGAAATACCCGGTATTTGTCGCTGTACGCCAGCTGGTCGCGGAAGTAGAAGCTGTCCGATACCCGCGCGCCGTCGTTCATGTCCACGGTGATGCCGCTCTCGTCGTCGCTGTGCCAGAGCTCCACGCTGTCGGCGGCAACCGGCAGGGAAAGCTTGTTGTAGGCGGTGCCGTAGAAGTCCTGCGCGACCACCTCGATGGTGAAGGCGTCGCGCGGCGTCACAGCAAAGCCCTTGCGCGCCGCGTAGGCCGCGTAGGCGTAGTAGGCGCCGAGCGTCGTCCAGTGGTGATCTGTGCGGTAGTAGAGCGCCTCCCCGGCGTGGAGCAGCAGCGCATCTTGGAGGTAGAGCAGCTGCTGCGGGCAGTCCAGCGCCGCGCGCAGAGCCTCCACGGTTTCCTCCTCGGGGTAGGCGGAGGCGAGGTCGGGCAGCACCTGCGGCATGGCCGCGGCCTTCGCCGGAATCAGCAGCAGGTCCACATTTTCCGCGCCGTAGGCCGCGCTCAGCTTGTTTGCGAGCGCAGCGAGCGCGGTAATATTCCCGGCGACGAGGGATTCGTCAAAATCCGCGTCCGTGTATTTTTCCACCAAATATCCGTCCTTCCCGACGTATATGCCGCCCACGTCCCGCTTTCCCAGCGCGAGCGAAAGCCCGGAGGACAGATCCACCCAGCTGTCGCGCAGGAAGAACTGGTCGCTGACGTAGGCTTCGTAGTCCTCCTGAAAGGAGCCGTCCAGCACCGCCTCGAGGCGAAGCGCGGGCATGGTGTCGAGCACGCGATTTTCCCGCTCGGAAATTTCGGTGTCCGGCTTCAGCAGGGAAGCGGCGGAAGCGCCAAAAACGAATAGGAGAAAAAGTAGAATGGTAAGCCTGTTTTTCATTTTTTCGTTTTCCTAAAAACGGAAGTATAGAAATGGATTGTAGGAGGCGTTCACGAGGCAGGCCACGCTCAGCACCAGCAGCGCCGCAAGAAAAGCAATTTCCGCGGCGGCGCCGAGCGCCGCGCCCGCCTGCGCCTCGAGCCTCCTGCCCGCCCGGGCGGCGAGCGATGTCGAGCCGATGGCGGCAACGGCGAAAAGAAGCGCGTTCGTCAGCAGCAGGTAAAGCGCGCCGCTGTCGCAGAGGCCGCGACCGGCAAGGCCGAACAGCGTCCGAAAATATCCCGCGCCGTCCGCCATGTCCGGATAGGCAAAAATCGCCCAGCCGAACAGCACCAGCAGCATCGTGTAGCCATGCCGCAGGGCGGCCGGCAGGCGGCGCAGCGCGCGCTTCAGCACCAGCTTCTCCAGCACGAGGATCGCGCCGTAGTACAGCCCCCAGAGCACGAAGCACCACGAGGCTCCGTGCCACAGCCCGGTGAGGAACCAGACGATGGCGATGTTGCGAATCTGCTTGGCGAGCGTGCAGCGGTTGCCGCCGAGCGGGATGTAGACGTATTCGCGGAACCACGTCCCCATCGAGATGTGCCACCTGCGCCAGAATTCCGTGACGCTTGCGGATTCGTAGGGATGCTCAAAATTTTCCAGAAAATGGAAGCCGAACATCCGCCCGAGGCCGATCGCCATGTCCGAATAGCCGGAAAAATCGAAGTAGATTTGCAGGGTGTAGGCGGCGATGCCGACCCACGCGGCCAGCGTGCTCAGGTGCGCCGTTTGCGTGGCAGCGATTTCGTCAAATACCTCGCCGAGCTGGTTGGCAATCAGCACCTTTTTGGCGAGCCCAATCGTAAAGCGCCGCACCCCCTCGGCAAAATCCGCCGTATTTTCCCGGCGGCCGGACAGCTCCTGCGCGACGGTCTTGTACTGAACGACCGGCCCGGCAATCAGCTGCGGGAAGGAGGTCACAAAGGCGCCGAAGGTGATGAGGCTGCGCTGCGCGGGAACCTCGCCCCGGTAGACGTCGATGGTGTAGGACATCGTTTGGAAGGTGTAAAAGGAGATGCCAATCGGCAGCGCGATATGCAGCGCCGCGAGCGAGAGCGGCGTGAGGCTGTTGACGATTCCAATCGCGAAGTCGGCGTATTTCATCACGCCCAGCATGGAGAGGTTGATGACCAGCGAGCAGCCGAGCGCAACACGGGCGATCCCCGCCCGCCCCCGGCGGCGGCCGAAGGCGATCGCCCGGCCGGCGCAGTAGTCCACGATGGTGGATACGAGCATCAGCACCACATAGACCGGCTCGCCCCACGCATAGAAGAGCAGGCTCGCGAGCAGCAGGACGAGATTCCGCCCCCGGCGCGGCACGAGAAAATAGACGAGCAGCACGGGCGGGAGAAAGCGGAATAAAAATAGCAGGCTGGAAAAGACCATGGTTATTCTCCGCGGCCGGGCTTATTCCGCGCTTTCGATGCTCGAACGCAGCGCGGCCTCCGCGGCCTGCACCACGGCCGAATCCGCGGATAGGGACAGGTACCAGACATAGCAGCCGCTGCGCCCGGTGCGGGCGGCCTTCACGACTTTTTGCTCGTCCGTGGTCAGGTAGCTGTCGTGCTGCGTGGCCTCGAGGGTGTCGTTGAATTCCTGCAAAATTTCCGCGGCGGCGTCCTCACTCGGCGCCTCCACGATGCACACGCAGTAGACCTGCTCGCTGTCGGAGGCATAGTAGTAGTCTGCAAGCGTGTCGCGGCGGCTGCCGCTTACAAAGGTGCAGCTCTCCCGGGCGGTGAGCTGCGCCGCGCCGTCCGCGGCCTGCGCCGCTGCCGCCTCGTATAGCAGCGCACAGCTGCATTCTGCCTGCGCGGCGCTTTCGTGCGTGGCCTCGGTTCCGGGGCTGCGGGAGATGGTTTCCTCCGGGGCAGCGCCGCTGCACCCGGCCAGCAGCCCGGCCAGCAGCGCCGCGGCGAGGCCGCAGGCGATTGGATTGGTAACTTTTCTCATTTTTCTGCGCTTCCTTCTATATTTCTCTAAAGCGTCGCGTCGTAGTTGCTGATTAGCTCAGCGAATTTCGTGTAGCCGCTTTTCTTCCAATGAATTCCGTCGCCACCGGAGTACTCCGCGCGCAGGTAGCCGTTATCGTCCGCGAAGTCCGCGGTGTAATCGTAAAAGTGCAGCCCGAGGCTCTCCGCCATGCGCTCCAGCGCGGCGTTCAGCGCCGGAATGTTCTGGAAGCCGGTCCGCGCGGCGGCGACCGAGGCGGAAACCGGCGATACGGCCAGAACCACAATGTCCGCCGATGGGCAGGCCTCCATCAGCTCCTCGAGCAGCACGGTGTACTTCTGCGTCAGGGCGGAGACGCTCGTGTACTCGATCTCGTTCATGCCCAGCATGATGTAAATCCGGCTCGGATTATAGGCGCTTACCTTCTGCACGCCGGTCAGCCCGTCGAAAACGGTTCTGGTGCGGAAGGTCACCGTCCCCAGCCCCACATAGGCCACGACCTGCTTTTCTCCCGGAATCGTCACGCTCGCGACGCCGTTGTATACGCTTTTGTCCATGCCGGTCATGATGGAGTCCCCGGCGAACACGGTCACCTGTTCGTCCGGCTCGGTGGCGCTGCTTTTGATGGTCACCCTGCGGCGTCCGGTGGCGGTGTTCCCGGCCTTGTCTGCCGCCGTGTAGACCACATAGTAGACGCCCGGCGTATCGTAGTCCACTCCGGATGCGTCAAACGAGAAGTCCACCGTGCCGTCGACATTGTCCACGGCGCTTACGCCGTCGGCGTAGTCCGGCGCCTGCGAGCCGACCACTAGGTACAGATTGGTCAGCGAGCGGAATTCGGGCGCAACGTCGTCCTCCTTCACGGTAAGCTTTCGGATTGCGGTTGCGAGATTTCCTGACGAATCCGATGCCGTGTAGGGAATTTGGTAGGTTCCGGCCGTGTCCATGTCCACGCCGGAGGCGTCATACCAGAAATCCACCGCGCCGTCCAAGCTGTCTACCGCGCGCACGCCGCTCGTCAGGTTCGGCAGCGACGTGTGCAGGTAGGCGACCATGTCCGACAGGCCGGAGAATACCGGCGCGAGGTCATCCGCCTTCACCAGAAGGGTGGTGCTGGCTGTTGTGCTGTTGCCGCTGCTGTCCGCCGCCTCGATGAGGATGCTGTGCGCGCCCACCTGCCCGTTTGGGATGTCGCTGAGCAGCCGCAGCCCCACCTCGCCCGAGTTGTCGGTGGCGGATACGATGAAGCTGTCCATCGTCGCGGTTTCGTTCAAATAGATTTGCACCTGCTGCAAAATCAGCTCCGGCGGCGTGGTATCGGCCACCGTGACGGTGCAGCTTTCCTTCTTCCCGCCGGAGGAGCTGACGAGCGTGTACTCCCCCACGCCGGAGGCGTTGATTTCGTCAATCAGCCGCTGGTCAACCAGCCTTTCGCCCTTGCCGGGCACAAGCAGCACGTCCTCCTTCGTAAGCGTGTCGCCAAGCTCCAGCGTGACGCTTTCGGCCAGCCATGTGTAGCAAAGCAGGCAGGTCTGCTGCACGCGGTTGCCGCTCGCGTCCTCCACGACCACGGTCAGCTCGCGGTCGTTAAATTTCCGGATTTCGCCGACCTCCTCGGCAAAATAGGCGACCGTTTCGGCATAATCCTCGACGCTCGCGACAAAATCCGCCGCGTCCGGCACATAGCCGACGGTTTTCACCAGCGTGTCAATAAATTCCACCTCGGGCGCGACCGTGTCGACAACGTGCAGCGTCACCGTTTCCTCCCGGCTCCCCTGCGCAAGCGTGATTGCGTAGTCGCCCGCCGCGTCCAGCGTCACGCTGCCGGGGTCGGTGACAAAGCGAACCCGATTCCAGTTCGCGTATTGGGTCGTAAAATCGCGGATCGAGATGGTTTCCGTGCCCAGCTCGATGGTCAGATCCTGAAATTTCGGCTGCAAATACAGCCAGTATCCGTAGCCGCCGAGCGCGAGCGCGGCAATCAGAAGGATGGCCGCCAGCGCCGCGATTGCTTTCTTACTATGAAAAAGAGCCAAAAATCGTTTCATTCTTTCTTTGTACCTCGACTCGGATTTTGCAAGGTCATTTACCAAAAAAATTATACTCTTCAGCCACGAAAAAGTCAAGGACATTCCAAAAATTTTTATGTCAACTTTTCACACAGCCGCCTGCCGGATTTGCGAAGGAGGTCGAAAATCTGTCCATTTGTCAATGATGTGAGACCGAAAAAAAGGAAAGAGTATGTTCATTAGA
>JAJQFT010000066.1 GCA_021200975.1 Bacillota bacterium
ACGACAGGAATCTTTTCTTATTTTCTCCCTACCCCAACTATTGACATAGAGCCTCATATAAATGGCTTGGGTGATGGCGACGGCGCTGCGCTTGGTGGGGGTGGAGAGGATATAGGCCATGGATCCCTTATCCACCTGATCCACAATCAGGGCGTTGCCGGCAAAGATAATGAACAGCAGGATGGGCAGAAGACTCATGATGGTAAAATACATCTGGTTCAGCATCGCGGAGGTGTCCATGTCGCTCATGGTCTCCACCAGATTTGTGGATACGCCCATCATTTCCAGCATATTGGTCATCAGGGTCTCCACATCCAGAGCCTCTCCCGAGAAGCAGCCCTGCACGGAGCCCAGCGCATATATGTACTCAAAATTGGCGATGTAAGTGTCCAGCCCGGCCTCCGATTGGGACAGCGCCTCCGCCGCCGCGGCAAAGCCCTCGCTGCTCAGATCCAAGTCCTCCGACTGCGCGGACATCATGGCGAACAGCGTATCGTATTGCGTCCGGTCGTCGGCTTCGGAAAAATCCTCGTAGCTCAGCTCCGTCCCGGCTAGCTCATTGTAGGAGGCCAGCACATACAGATAGCTGTAAAAATCCGCCTGCGCGTCGGTATAATCGGCGGTATCGGCGGTCGAACCAATCAGATTCCCCGCGAAAGTCGTCACTACTGTCATCAGGCAGAGAACGACGGTGCAGGCAATCGCCAGTACCCGATTGGCGCGGATGCTCTGCTTCATCAGCGGCAAAGAAAAAATCCTCGTTGTTTTCACTGGATTATTGACCCTCCTTCGCGCTGCTGTCTTGCAGCGTATTCATAAAATAATCCTCCAAATCCGGGTGGTTTTCGGATAGAGAGACCACCTTTAGCCCATCCATTGCACGGAAGGCGGCGTTCACATCCTTTGCTACGGCGTCGAAGCGCACCACCGCGCCGTCGGGCCAGCTGCCCGGCAGCCGCTCGCAGAAAGTCGCGGCGGCGGCTTCGTCCGAAAATTCCACATGGAAGGTTCGCACCGAGCCGTGCCGGAATTCGGACAGATTTAATACGCTTTGTATCCTTCCGTCGTGGATAATGGCAACCCGGTCGCAGACCTCCTCTATTTCCTCAAAAATATGGCTGGACATGAAGATGGTTCTGCCCTTGGCTTTTTCCTCCCGAATCAGCTCCAGAAAGGTCTCCCGCATCAGGGGGTCAAGACCTGTCGTCGGTTCGTCGAGTATGAGGATTTCCCGATCTCCCATTAGCGCCGCCACGATGGCGGTTTTCTGCTTCATGCCCTTGCTCATCCGCTTCAGGCTGGCGGAGGGGTCAAGCCCCAGCATGGCTATCAGGTGGTTCATATAGGAAAGATCCTGCACCCCCAGAAACTGGGCCTGCACCCGGAAAAAGTCTGTGCCGGTTTTCAAATCCGGAAAAGCGATTTCCCCCGGGACGTAGCTGACATGCTTCATCACCTCGGGCGCGTCCGTCCATGGATGGAATCCGTTCACTGTCACCGAACCGCTGTCGGCTCTCAGAAAGCCCATCATGTGGCGGATGGTAGTCGTCTTTCCGGAGCCGTTGGTTCCCAAGTACCCGAATACCTCGCCCTCGCGGATATCCAGAGAAAGGTCAAATATGCCCCGTCCGTTTCCATAGTCCTTTGTCAGATGATTGAGCGAAATGATAGAATTGTTCATTGCTTCACTCCTTCAAAATGGCGGCCGGTATCATAGAAGCCCATGAAGTAATCCTCCAGCGTGAAGGGAATTTCCACAAAATCGGCAATGGGAAAGCCCTTCAGGCTGTCTGTCAGCTCCCCCACCCGGTCGGCCGGGATTTGCACCCGCGCCCGCAGCTTCTTCTCATTCTTGGATGTGAAGGAGAAGGGCTTGCTTATAAAGGCCGCGTAGGAGGCTGCGTCGGCAAAGGAGATGCGGTAAATTCTGTCATGCTTCTGCTTCAGCTGCTCCGACTGGAATTCCGACACGATTTTTCCGTCCCGGATGATGGCGATGCGGTCGCACACGGCGTCCACCTCATGGAAAATATGGGAGGATAAGAAGATGGTCTTGCCCCGCTGCTTTTCCTCCCGGACAAACGAAATGAATGTTTCCTGCATGACGGGATCAAGCCCGGAGGTGGGTTCGTCCAGAATCAGGATGTCCGGGTCGTGCATAAAGGCGGTTACGACCGCCAGCTTTCGTTTTACGCCCAGGCTCATCTGCTTGATGCTGATGTTGGGATCCAGCTCGAACCGGTTCAGGAGCATTTGCAGATATTCTGGATTTGTTACGCCGCGCATTTGCTCCATCATGCGCAGAAACGCGGCGCCGGAAAGCCCTGCCGGCAGCGCCACCTCCCCGGGGAGGTAGCCCACCGTATTTTGCAGCCGGGCGCGATTTTTCCAGCTGTCCTGCCCCAGAATGGAGGTGCTGCCTGCCTGCGGTCTGGAGAAGCCCATCAGGTGGCGGATGGTGGTGGTTTTCCCGGCTCCGTTTGGCCCCAGGAAGCCATAGCATTCGCCCGGCGCAATTCGGATATTCACATCAAACACACCGCGGCCGTGGCCGTAGTCTTTCGTAAGATGTTCGACGCGGATTACAGACATTCCAAATTCCCCCTCGAGATTATCCGACAACTTGTTGTATAATAATTATACTCCAGCTGGGGGCAATTATCAACCATCAAAAAATTGAAACCTGTCGGATGCTTTGCCGCCCGGCGCGGCACTTTCGTGCAAATTTCGTCGAAATCCCGACCGGTTTCGCCGCCGCGCGCCGAAGGACGGGTAAAGTATGATAGAATAAACGGGCCGGATGCACCGCCAAGCGCGCTCTGCATCCGAACCCGTTTTTTTGCGCAGCCCCGCCGGGGCGGCGCGGAATATACCAGAAGGAGGAAAAGGAATGTATTGTACAAATTGCGGCGCGGAAAATGCCGATGGCGCGGCCTTCTGCTCGCAGTGCGGGAATGCTTTGCAGCAGCTGAAGCCGGAGGAAAATGCGGCAACGCCCCCGAAGGAGGTCGCCCGCACCGATGAGCCTGTCCCCGACGGGACATATTGGCGGGGAAAATTTCACGGCGTCCCGGTAACCATTGAGGGCGATTGCAAGTGGACAGGCGCGGAGCGGATGAATCCGTCCCAGCTTGTGTATGTGCTGTCCGAGATGAAGACGGATGCGCAGCGCCGCGCCGCGAAACGGGGCGATGTCAATCGCTGCGAGCAGGTGCGCGCCGATTTGGCCAACGGAGTCGAGGAGAACAAGCACGCGCCGCTGCTGCTCCTCTTTTTCGCTGTGGGCACGCCCGTCCTTTACCTGCTCTCGCAGAGCAGCTCCCTGATTGGGCTGCTTTGCATGATTCTCTTCTTTGGCTTTATCTTTTGCACGTTTGGGGCTGCCTTCCGCACCTTGCAGCATCTGAACGCAAAGAGAAAGTACGCCAAGCATTATGCGCAGGCGGACAGGGACTACCAGCAGGCGGTTCAGGATTATATTCAGGAGGAGATGCTGGGGCGCGCGGATGATTTCCTGACCGACTATTTCACTCTGCCGGACTATTACGAGGATGTTATGGGGCTTGACTATATGGTGAAGGCGCTGGAGAATCACCGCGCCAGCACCTTGGGTCAGGCGGTCAACCTGTATGAAGGGTATCGGGAGGATTTGCGCCGCAGGGGGCTATTGGAGCAGCAGCTTGTCGCAACGCGCGAGGCGGCTGTGGCGGCAGATCGGGCGGCCGCGGCGGCAAGCGCCGCCGCCAAGAGTGCGGAATTCTCGGCGTACAGCTCGCTGCGCAAATAATTCCGCCGCCGTGCCGCAAAGGATACCGGCAGCCTTGCCAACGCTTTGCACGCGAATATGCAAAAGCCCGGCTTTCGAGCCGGGCTTTCCTGCGCATTTCTTTGCGCTGCTCAGGCGGCCGCTTTCCCACCGGCGCCGGCGGGTTTATTCGTTTTTTTGCCCATCAAAGCAGGGAATCCCTGCTCTGCGCAGCCGGCTGCAGAATACTGTTTTCTGAAAGTAATGTCAACAGTTACAATTGATTTTTTTGCACGGCTGTGTTATAATTTTCGTATCCGTATGGAAAAGAAAGAGAGGGTATCCGTATGCGTGTCAGTAAGCGATTTCCGTTGGCAGTTCACTGCCTGCTGTTTGTAGCCGTTTTGTCGCCAAGGCGGCGCGCGACAAGCGCGCTGGTCGCGCAAAGCACCGGCTCCAATCCCGTCACCGTCCGAAATCTGTTCCTGAAATTGGCGCAGGGCGGGCTTTTAGCGGCCTCCGCCGGGAAAAATGGCGGGGTGGAGCTTGCCCGGCCGCCGCGGGATATTACGCTGTGGGATATATACCGGGCTGTGGAGCTTGCCGAAGCGGAGAAGATTTTTAATATGTACGAGGGCAGCGATGGCTGCCCGGTGGGCAGGAATTTCTACCAGGTGCTTCGCCCGCACATGGTTTCCGCCGCTATGGCGATGGAGGCGGACATGGCGCGTGTGACCTTGGAGAGCCTGCTGGGAGAGCTGACTATGCTTCTGAAAGCGCCTCCTGAGGGAAAATGCGGAGAGGATCTGCCGCAAATAGAGCAATAGCAAGCCCGCAGAATTAGGAGATGGACCCATCGTGGCGGATACGAAAAAAGTTCAATATTACCGGTCGTTTCAGGACGATTTCGTGGAAAGCGCTAACCAAAGCTATGCCTTGGGCGAGGATTATGTCTGGGTTCGTACCGGGGCGGGCGCAAAGGCCGCCCGGGCGGTGCTGTACGCCGTCGCCTACCTGTTCGCCATGGTTTACGGAAAGCTTGCACTTCACCTGAAAATCGTCCGGAATGTCCATTGGAAGGATTTCCAAGGCTCCGGCGCGGTCGTCTATGCCAACCATACGCAGCCTGTCGGGGATGTGTTTCTTCCCCTGCAGGCGTGCGCGCCAAAGCGCTGCTATACCGTCGCCAGCCCGGCCAATCTGGGCATTCCGGTGCTTGGCCGCCTGCTGCCGTGGCTGGGCGCGCTGCCCATCCCGGCGGATTTTGAGCGGACGAAGAAATTCCTCGTCGCTGTGGACCGGCGGCTGCGGGAGGGAAACTGCGTGATTGTGTACCCGGAGCAGCACGTCTGGCCCTACTGCACGCAGATTCGCCCATATTCTGCAACGGCGTTCGATTACGCGGTGAAAAATAAGGTTCCGGCGTTCAGCATGACCACCACCTATCAGCGCCGCCGCTTTTCGCGAAAACCGAAAGCCACGCTGTATGTAGACGGGCCGTTTTATGCCGACCCGGCGCTTTCCCGGCGGGCGCAAAAGGAACAGCTGCGCGATCAGGTATATGCTTGCATGAAGAAAAGAAGCGAAATGAGCACATATCAGTATATCGAGTACCGCCCCATAGAGGAGGATACGGACGGCGGCAAATAAACGGCGCGGATTCGCCGTAAACCGCCGCGGATCCCCAGCGGGGTAAAAGGAAAGCCCGGCGAAGCCAAACCCTTTCGGTCGGCTGCGCCGGGCGTCCATTTTATGCCGACCGCCCGCGAAAGCCGGAATCGCGGGAAAAGCACGGCATCCGGAACGCCCCGATAGCAGGCGCCGCCTTTTCTCGCGTTTTCCGAAGGTGCGCTGCCGCTCTCCACTATGCTCGGGAGGGGCTTCCCCGCGGCACCCAAATCGCGCAGCCCAAGCAGATGGATACCGATCACCTCCAGCCGACTGCGCATGGCAGGTAATTTTGCCGGATTGCCGGCGGCGTAAAGCAGCAGCATATTTCGCTTGCCTCCGTCCGATATATCTGCTATGGTAAGAAACTGCTCCCATCTAATGAGAAGAGCCATTTTATCTACAGATTTAGCAAGCCACTGGGGATTTTTTTCTCTGTTGCAAAACACTTTTTTAGAAGAACGTGTTGCAAAAGTGTTGCAAAAGACAGCCACGAAAAAACAAGCAGCCCGAAAACCCTTGAAAAATAAGGGTTTTCGGACTGCTCTAAACCAATAGGGACTACTCCCACTCTAGTTTCAGGCTTTGATTTAGGGTAATAAAATGCACTTTCAATTCGCTTTTTGTCCAAATAATCCACGTATTCCAGGCCGTTCACAGCGTCTTTACGAATTTTGTAGCCGTTTTGTAGCCAACGATTTTATGCGAACTGTCCGTTCACAATGGCCTCAGGCAACAGTTTGTGGCCTTAACGGGCATTATTCCCTCCAATAATGCGTGCGAAATTGTCCGTCTGGTTCACCTCAAAACCAGTTATGATTATTATTCTCACGCACATATCGAGAAATTTGTGAGCGATTTTTTTGCAAAGGAGTCCTGACAATGAAGAAATTACTTTCCTGCCGATTCAATATCGACACCGCCAGCGTGGAGATCAGGTACACGGATGGCAGCCAAATCAGCATCTATACCCCAGGGGTAGACGATGAGATTTGCCCCACTGTCCCCATGCAGACGGAAATCGACTGGCTGATTTATAACGAGCCTGCGACCTACGCCAATCTGGTGTTCTCTGGTGAGCTGGAGCAGTATGCCAGGGATATGGCGGGAATCCACGGCTTAGAAGATTAAAGGCAATACAGCAGCGGGCATCAGACAATGC
>JAJQFT010000041.1 GCA_021200975.1 Bacillota bacterium
TTCATGGGGTCAGGCTCACACCTGACCCCAACATTTATTATAGAACCGCTTTTTTACGCAAAAAGCCGCGGGGAAGGGTTGATTTTTCCCCGGGAATCTGCTAAGATATGGGAAGAAATTCACCGGATTTGACCGAAAGGAGCTTATTATGTCAGGACATTCCAAGTGGCATAACATTCAAAAGACCAAGGGCGCGCAGGATGCGAAGCGCGCCAGCACCTTCACGAAAATTGCAAAGGAAATGATCGTCGCCGTCAAAGAGGGCGGAGGCTCCATCGACCCGGGCAACAATTCCCGGCTGGCGACCGTGATTACCAAGGCGCGCGCGGCCAATATGCCGAATGACAATATCAAGCGCGTGCTGGAGAAGGCGGCGGGCGCAGGCTCGGGCGATAGCTACGAGGCTATCACCTACGAGGGCTATGGCCCCGGCGGCGTGGCCGTGATTGTGGAGGCCATGACCGACAACCGCAACCGTACCGCCGGCTCGGTGCGCCACCATTTCGATAAGTACGGCGGCAACCTCGGCGCGAACGGCTGCGTGAGCTGGAGCTTCGACCAGAAGGGCGTGCTGGTGATTGACAACGAGGACGGCGACTTGGAAGAGGACGCCGTGATGATGGACGCGATGGACGCGGGCGCGGACGATTTCGAGGCCGAGGAGGATTGCTTCACCATCTACACCCAGCCGGACGATTTCAACGCCGTGGCCGAGGCGCTCGCGGCGAAGAAGTATGCGTTCACCTCCGCGCAGATCGAAATGGTGCCGCAGAACTACGTAAAGCTCTCCGCAGAGGACGCGGAGCGCATGGAGAAAATGCTGGACATTTTCGATGAGGATGACGACGTGCAGAACGTCTGGCACAACTGGGAGCAGGGGTAAGCATCCGGAGATTCCTGAAAAAGGGCGGCTGCCGCACACAGGTGCGGCAGCCGTTTCGATTTGTTTCGAGCTCCCTTAGGGCGAGGCGATGTAGCGGCGCGAGGTCGCGAGCCGCGGCTTCCAGTAGCACTTGCCATAGGCCAGCACCTCCGCCAGCGCGCACAGGGGCAGCGCGGCGATAATATCCACCACCGAATGCTGCTTGACAAAGGCCACGGAAATGCAGATAAACACCGTCATAATGCCGATGAAGCACTTCCAAACCCGGCCTGCCCGCTTTTCCTTGAACCATGCGGAGGCCATGCCAATGGCGTAGGCCACGTGCAGCGAGGGGCAGACGCCGGTATTGTCGTCGGTCATGTAGAGGAATTTGACCATATCGGTCAGGAAATTGTCGCGCGGGAAGGTCAACGGGCGCATATCCTGCCGGGTGGGGAAGGCGATATAGATGGCCATTGCCACCATCTGCGTGATGATGATGTAGGTTTGCAGAGCCTTGAAATTCTCCACATTGTGGAAAAAGAAATACGCGAGCGAGAACACAATCTCAAAGTACCAGAAGGTGTAGGGAATCATAAACAGCTCGTTGAAGGGGATGCGGTCATCAAGCGCGCAATGCACCACGGTGCAGGCGGAGTTGGGGATGAGATTTTCCGTCAGGAAATACAGGATGAAAAAGAGTGGCCATCCCAGCAGAAGCAGGATGTGGCGGTATTCCGGCTGCGCGATTTTCGACAGCCGGAAACTTCGGTAATCGGGAACAGATTCGTTCATAATGATTTTCTCCAATAAAACAAAAATAATCTGCTCTATTTCGGAGCGGGTGGGCGCCCCTAAGGGGCACCCGCATTTTTTATTCGTCTACGACCGTGAAAGCCTGCTCGGTCAGGTACATTCCGGCCAGATAGATGGTAACGGTATATTCGCCGGCCTCGTCCGGCATGACGGGAATCACCATCCGGCCAAAATTCTGGCGCCACATGGAGTTCCACGCGCGGGTCTGCGTGTCGGCGCGCACAAAGCTGCCGTCCGCGTTGCGGATGACGAACAGCGTCACGACCGCTTCGGAGGTGGTGCTGTAGACATGGCGCAGCTGCACGCCAAAGGCCGCGCTCTCGCCCACGACGAATTCGGTGGTGATGTCCTCGTCGGCCACATCGTCCATCGTCCAGTCGCTCTTCTCCGGGGTGCGGCACATGGTGAAGGAGAAGTTGCTGATGTCGAGCAGGTAGCCGGAGAAGTTCTCCGCCTCAGCGGCGGTGTATTCGCCCGTGCCGCTGAAAACGGTGGCGCCGTTTGCGGTGTACAGCTCAAAGCTGTACTGCGCGCCGGGGATGATGGGGGAGATCGCAGCGCTCGGCTCGTCGGAATCGACCACCAGCGGAACAGCGCAGTCATCAATGGTGTATAGCAGCAGCCAGCCGCCCTCGGGGTCGGTGCCCTCATACGACCATGTTATGGCCAGCTCGCCGCTGCTGTCGTCCACCGCGAAGTCGGATACGGTCACGGAATCGGCGGAAACGGTGGCGATGCTCGAAACCGTCATGCCCGCGGCCAGCACCTCTATGGTGTAGGCGCTCGCGGGGTCGGTATCGTCGAATACGGCGGCGCATTCGCTCACGGTCATCGTCACGTCATAGTCGTCGCCGTTGTAGCAGCGCACCGTCCAAGCTTCCACGGGGCTTCCGCCGTCGCTCCAGCTGACGTACAGGCTGCCGTCGTGGAAGCCCTCAATGGTCAGGTCTACCGCCTGATACAGCCCGGTAACGGTGAAGGTGGCGGTGTTCTCGCCCACCATGTACAGCGCGTCCATCGGCGTGAGCGCAAAGGTATAGGTCTTGCCCACGCTCAGCCCAGACAGGCGCACCGTGTGGCCGGTGAAGGTCAGGGAGGCATCCTCCTCACCCTCGGCGGAGTAGGAAACCGTCCATTCGTCGGAATCCGTGCCCTGCACCGAGAAGCTCAGCACCACGGAGCTGTCCTCCGCGCCGGTTACGATGGAGATGTTGACAATGCTCGATTGCTCCGGGGAGGTATAGCTTTCGCTGGTCACGCCGATCAGCTTGTGGAAGCCGGTTGGCTCGACGCTGATGGTGAAACGCGTATTCGCGCGCAGGTCGGTGAAGGTCGTCTGGCCGTCCACAGGCGTCTGGCGCAGGGTGTTGCCGTAGCTGTCGGTGCATAGGATGACCAGCTCGCTATCGTCCAGCGCGCAGTTGACGGATACGGTGAGAGCGTCCTGCGATCCGTCCAGCTCCAATCCCAGTACGGGCTGGAGGTAGATGTTTTCATAGTAGTAGTGAGCGCCGTAAAGCCCCGCTGCCAGCAGCAGGAGCAGAATCAGCAGAACGATCAGCCCGGTGTGCTTCTTGCGCGGCTTGCGGCGCGCGCGGTGCTTCGGCTCGGGCACGTCCGCCGGCTCGGTGGGCGATTCCCCGGCCTCGGGCGCGGCTTCCGGCTCGGCGGGCGATTCCTCGGCTGCCTCCTCCGCCGGCTTTTCCGGCACGATCGGCGCCGGCATGGGAATCTCGATGGCCTCGGGCGCGACCGCAGGCTCGGGCGTTTCGTGCGCGATCAGGTCATCCGCCTGGGCGAGCATCTCGGAAACGTCCACCTCGGTCCTCTCGCCCTCAGGGGCCTGCACGGTGTCGTCCGGCGCGGCGGGAGCCGATGCCGGGCCGCCCTGCTCGAGCGCCATATCCACCACGGCCAGCACCGCCTCGGTGGAATCGTCCTCACCCCCGGGGACTTCGGCGCTCGCTTCCTCCTGTGCTGGAGGCTCCGGCGCAGGAGGAGCGATCGGCACATCATTCGCGCCGACAGTTTGCATATAGTTCACCAGCGCCTGCCCGAATTCCGTCGGGCTTGCCCAGCGGTTCGCCGGGTCGGGGTCGCAGGCTTTGGCGAGGATCGCCGCCATTTCCTCGTCGGCATTCGCGGGCGGCTCCAGCGTGGTGGCGGGGGCGCGGCCGGTGAAGGGCAGGACATTATTGTTGTAGAGCTGGTAGAGGATCATGCCCACAGCGTAAATATCCATGCTGGCGTTGAGCGGCGAGGATGCGTCCTGAATCTCCGGCGCGGTGTAGGCGCT
The DNA here is from genome assembly GCA_021200975.1 of Bacillota bacterium. GTDB lineage: Bacteria > Bacillota > Clostridia > Oscillospirales > Oscillospiraceae > Faecousia. The sequence goes on from JAJQFT010000041.1 coordinate 3,975, forward strand.
GATGTAGCGGTCGGGCAGGGTGTAGTAGCCCAGCTCGCTGGTTTTGACGAAGCCGAGGTCGCAGATCCGGTACTCGCCATTGTCGGCAATGGCGATATTTTCGGGCTTGAGGTCTACATAGAGGTAGCCGCTGCGGCGGCAAACGGACAGCGCGGCGCACAGATCCAGCCCTAGGTTGACGGCGTTCAGCGCGGTCACGCGCCCCTTGCGGATGGTTCGCTCCAGCGTGCGGCGGTAGGGCCCGATGGCGTAAACATCAAACCCGGTGCCGTCCTCCATCGGGACGATCTGTGTGCCCTCATAGCCGAGGAAGCCCTCGACTTGGCTGAGGTCCGACAGCACCTCGGCCTCCTGCGCGATTTCTTCCGCCTGCGCGCGAAAATAATCCAGCGTCGATTCCTTATCCGGGAATACGCCCGCCAGCAGCAGCGCGTCCACCCGCGTCTGGGACGAGGGGACGGATATTACTTTCAAAATATAGCGGTTCTCCGCGTCGCCGCGGATGGCCGGGCAGCAGCGAACCCCGTGGTGCTCGCTCACCGCGTCGCCGATGCGGAATTCATCCAGCAGCGGAGAGATTTGCTTTGGCTCCGACAAGGCCGGTCGCCTCCTTTTCAGGGTATTGCCTATATAATAATGTATTTCGCGCAAAAAAGCAACATAATTTTTTTCAAACTCTGCATTTCTATGTCGGATTTCTAAATTTTTCTTGCTTTTTCCGGCAAACAGGGCTATAATGAACTGACTATACGATGGTAAAGGAGGGGCGAGGGTGCGCAGATTCTGGATTTTTTGCCTGTGCGCGGCGATGCTGGTTGGCACGGCTGCCGCGTCGAATCATATCAGCGACTTCACCAGCACCACCGTCGTTTCCTCCGATGGCAGCTGCGAGGTCAGCCTCATCCTCCAGCTCGAGCTGGATACCATGCCTGAGGAGCTGAGTTTTCCTCTCCCGTCGCAGGCAAGGGATATTTCCGTCAATGGCAGCTCGGTATTTGCCTTTGTTTCCGGCGGTGTGCGGCAGGTGGATTTGACGGGTGCGGTCGCCACCGCGGGGGTGCACACGGTTTCCATCCACTATTCGCTGCCCGATTCCATCACCGTATCCGGCGGCAAGCTATACCTGAATTTGCAGCTGCTCTCCGGCTTCGCCTATGCCATTGACGCCATGAGCTTCAGCATCTCCCTGCCCGGCGCGGTGGAGTACGAGCCGAGCTTCACGAGCGTTTACTATGGCGAGGACATCGAGTCCTATATCCGCACCACGGTGGAGGACAATACCCTCTCGGGCTACTTCACCACCACGCTCAACGACAGCGAGCAGGTGGAGATGAGCCTGCAGGTCTCACAGGAGCAATTTCCGCAGACCATCGCCAAGCAATGGAGCCTGAGCTGGGACGATGTGCTTCTGGGCACGTTTCTGCTGCTTGCGCTTTTGTACTGGCTGCTTACCATGCGCGCGCTGCCGGTGATTCGCGGCGGGCGCTCCATGCCGCCGGAGGGGGTAAGCGCCGGGGATTTGGGCTATTGCATGGCGCTCGACGGCTTGGATCTGACCATGCTGGCCTTTTCATGGGCGCAGATGGGCTATATCTTTATGCACCTTACCGACCGGGGGCGGGTCACGCTCCACCGCCGCATGGACATGGGCAACGAGCGGCCGGGCTTCGAGCGGCGGCTGTTTGAGCGTCTATTCGGCAGCCGCGCGAGTGTGGACGCCTGCGGCGAGCATTATGCGCGGCTTTACATGGAGGCGCGGCGCATGACCCCCAAGCGGGTGCTGATGCGCAGGGGCAGCGGCAGCCCGCGCGTTTTCCGGCTGCTCTGCTCTGCCTCCGCCGTGTGCGGCGGCTATTCGCTCGCGCACGCCTTCACCACCGATACCGTGCTACGCACCGCGCTCACGGTGGTGCTGATGGTGCTGGCCTATGTGGCCTCGCGGCGAATCCAGGAGGGCGCGGGGAAGCTCCTGCTGCGTGACCGGTGGCCGGTGCTGCTTGCGCTCCTTTGCAGCGCCGTGTGGATTTTGCTGGGCATTTTCGCCTCTGAGGCGGGCGTTGCGCTCTTCTGCGTGGCGGCACAGTGGATTGCGGGCACGATGGCCTTCTTCGGCGGGCGTCGCACCGGCTATGGCAAGGAGCTGCAAAGCGGTCTGCTCTCGCTGCGCTGGTTTATGCAGACTGCCTCCCCCAAGAAGCTGCGCGCGCTCCAGAGCCGCAATCCCGACTATTTCTACCGTCTTGCGCCGATGGCGATGGCAATGGGCGTCGGCCGCAGCTTTGCCAGACGCTTTGGCAGCGGGCGGCTGCCCGGCTGCCCATATCTCTCCACCGGGCTGGACGGCCACCGCACCGCCCGCGAGTGGATGGATTTGATGGCCGAGGCCGCTGCGGCAATGGATGAGCGGCAGAAGCGCTCGCGCATCGACCAGCTCCTGCGCCGAAGTAGGCGATAAAATCCGGGCAGCCGCGGAGAACGCGGCTGCTTTCCATATTTTTCGGAAAAATTGCGAAATTGTAGCGTTACAATAGATGTGAGACCAAGGTATAGAAAAAAGCGATTGAGT
>JAJQFT010000039.1 GCA_021200975.1 Bacillota bacterium
GTTGTCGAGCCCACCATCCGCGCCGAATGGGACGGCATCAGCTATGTGGTAAGCATCTCCTCCCCCAGCGGCAGCGCGGTATACTATTCGCTCGACGGCTCCTCCATCAACCAGGAAAGCCTTCTCTATACCGGCCCCTTTACGGTCGAATCGGCCTGCACCGTGCGGGCAGTGGCGGCATACAACCTCAATGGTGACCGCAGTGAAACCGTTAGCTTCGATCTCTCCACCGTAGAACGGCCGGAGCCGACCGAGCCGGAACCCACCGAGCCAAAGCCGACCGAACCGGGGCCGACCGAACCGGAACCCACCGAACCAGAACCGACCGAACCAGAACCGACCGAGCCGGAACCCACCGAGCTGGAACCCACCGAGCTGGAACCTACCGCAGCATAGCCTGTTCTCCCCCGCTTCGTTGAGCGGGGGAGTTTTGTGCGTAAGCGCAAAACTGGTACTTGTGTATCGGCGAAATTTGCGATATAATGGGTCGCAGAAGCAAAGGGGGAACGTGTATGGAAATTGGCATCATTGGCGGCGGCGCATCGGGCATGGCGGCAGCCATCGCTGCGGCGCAATCCCCCGGCAGCCGAATTACCGTGCTGGAGCGTCAGGCCAAGGTCGGCCGCAAGCTGCTTGCGACCGGCAACGGCCGCTGCAACCTGACGAACCGCGGTGTCGCTCCCGCCCATTACCACGGCGAGCAGCCGGATTTTGTACGCCCCGCACTTGAAAAATTCCCGGTGGAGGATACGCTCGCGTGGTTCCGCTCGCTCGGGCTTTGCGTCACCGCCGAGCCGGGTGGAAAAATCTACCCCTATTCCGACCAGGCGAACTCGGTCGTGGATGTGCTGCGCTTTGCGCTGCAGCGGGAGGAAATCACGCTGCGAACGGGCTGCGAGGTGACTGCGGTGCGGAAGCTCCCGGCGTACTTTCAGGTGTGCGCGGGGGCGGAGCTGCTTTCCTTTGACCGGCTCGTCGTCTGCTGCGGCGGCCCCGCCGGGAGCAAGCTCGGGGGCACGTCAGCCGGCATCGAGCTGCTGAAAAGCCTCGGCCATCGCTCTACTCCCCTGCGCCCCAGCCTTGTGCAGCTGAAATCCAGCTTCTCCGGCTGCGCTGCGCTCAAGGGCGTGCGCGCTAACTGCCGCATCCGCCTGCTGCGCGACGGTGCAATGCAAAGGGAAAACGAGGGCGAAATCCAATTCGCCCAATTCGGCATTTCCGGCCCGGTCGTCTTTGAAATCTCGCGGGACGCCTGCCGCGGCGGCCATTGGACGGCGGAGCTGGATTTTCTTCCGCAAATGGACGAAAGCGCCGTATTTTCCCTGCTTTGCGAGCGGAAAAGCGTGCCGCTCACAGCCTCCGACCTGCTCACCGGCGTCGTGCATAATCGCCTTGGGCGCGTAATCGTTTCATGTGCGCAGCTCAGCGGGGGCGCGCCGATTTCGTCGCTGCGCAGCGAGGATCTTCGCCGCGTTGCGCGGCTATGCAAGCGTCTTTCGCTGGAGCTGACCGGGCCGCTCGGCTTCGACGCGGCGCAGGTGACCGCCGGCGGCATCCAAACCGCGCAATTTTGCCCCGAAACGATGGAGAGCCGCCTCGTGCCCGGGCTGTTTGCCTGCGGCGAGGTGCTGGATATCGACGGCGACTGCGGCGGCTACAACCTGCAATGGGCATGGTCGTCCGGCCGGCTTGCCGGGCAGAGCGCCGGGAGGGCAAGGCCATGATTCGAATTCGCGAAATTGCCCTGAACCCGGGGCACGACGCCTCGGCGCTGGCCGAGGAGGCTGCAAGACTTCTCAAAATTTCTCCTGAGCAGATTCGCTCGCTGCGCATTTTCCGCCGCTCGATTGACGCGCGCAGGAAGCCGGATGTAAAAATCGTCTACACGCTGGATGTAACGCTTGCACTCGACGAGGCGAAGGTTCTGCGACGCAGCCGCTGCAAGCGCGCCTGCATCGTGAAATCGGAAGCATACGTCGTCCTCCGGCGACAGACGCCGCTCGCGCAGCGGCCGGTGGTGGTCGGCTTCGGCCCGGCGGGAATGTTCGCTGCGCTGGTGCTCGCGCTCGCGGGCGAGAGGCCGCTGGTGCTTGAGCGCGGTGAGGATACCCGCGCGCGGCGCGAAAAGGTGGAGGCATTTTTTGCCGGAGGCGCGCTCGACCCGCGCAGCAACGTGCAGTTCGGCGAAGGCGGCGCGGGCACCTTTTCCGACGGAAAGCTGCATACCGGCGTGAATAACTCCCGCATCGGCTGGATTTTGGAGCAGTTCGTCGCCGCTGGCGCGCCGGAGGAGATCCTTTACGACGCAAAGCCCCATGTGGGCACCGACATTCTCGTGGATGTCGTGCGCGCCATTCGTGCGCGCATCGAGGCGCTGGGCGGCGAGGTGCGCTTTTGCGCGCAGGTGACAGGCATCCGCGCCGAGGGCGGGCGGCTTTGCGCGCTGGAAATCAACGGCTGCGAGCGTATCGCCTGCCGCAGGGCGATTTTCGCCATCGGCCACTCTGCGCGCGACACCTTCGCGATGCTGCTCGGCAGCGGCGTCGCAATGGAGCCAAAGCCCTTCGCGATGGGCGTGCGCATCGAGCACCGGCAGTCGCAAATCAACGCCGCCCAGTATGGCGGCTGCACTGCGCCGCTCCCGCCGGCGGACTATAAGCTTGTGCGCCACTTAGAAAACGAAACGGTATACACCTTCTGCATGTGCCCCGGCGGCTTCGTCGTGGCGGCAGCCTCGGAGGAAAACACCGTCGTCACCAACGGCATGAGCAATTCCCGCCGGGACGGGGAGAACGCCAACGCCGCGCTGCTCGTAACGCTGCGCCCTGCCGACTTCCCCTACCCCGGGCCGCTCGGTGGCGTGCGCTGGCAGCTCGAGCTGGAGCGCCGCGCCTATGCGCTCTCCGGCTCCTACCGGGCACCGGCGCAGCGCGTCGGCGACTTCCTCGCCCACCGCCCGAGCAGCGGCGCAGGCGAGGTAAGGCCCAGCTACCGCCCCGGCGTATTCTGGTGCGATTTGCACGCGCTCTACCCGGAGAAAATCACCCGCGCGCTGGAGGCGGGCATCGCCCAGCTCGACGGCGCGCTGCAAGGCTTCGCGAACCCGGATGCGGTGCTCACCGCGCCGGAAACCCGCAGCTCCTCGCCCGTGCGCATCCTGCGCGGCGAGGGTCGCCAATGCTCCGTCTCCGGGCTCTACCCCTGCGGCGAGGGCGCGGGCTACGCCGGCGGCATCATGTCCGCCGCCATCGACGGAATGCTCACCGCCGAAACCATCCTAAGGGAGGAACCCGACTATGCAACCGGAACAGAAAGCGCTCTATAAGCGCCTGCGGCACGAATTCGGCGTGAGCGCCATCGTGCTGCTGGTATACTACGCCATCATGAATGCCGCCGTCGCGCTGGTGGACATTGTGGACGCCGTCGCGTACACGCTGATTTCCATCATGACCTGCCCCTCGTACTCGGTGGACGCGCTGGTAAACGAGCTGGTTGACCGCCTGCTTGGCAACGGCTGGGGCTATGCTCTCGCCGTGGCCATCGGGCTGCTGTTGCTGCTTGTTTGGAAGAAGCCGCGCGCCTTTCGCGCCTATACGCGCGTAGAAAAGCCCATGACCGTGCGCGCCTTCAGCGGGCTGTTCAGCCTGGTCATCGCGGCGCAGCTGGTTTTCACCGTGCTGTATGTGGTTGTCGAATTTTTCCTGAATCTGGTCGGTCTCTCAGCCGAAAGCTCTGCGCAGGCGGCTTCCGGCGGGGCGGATACCTTCAGTATGTTCCTGTATGCGGGGCTGCTTGCCCCAATTTCCGAGGAAATCCTCTTCCGCGGTCTGATTCTGCGCTCTCTGGAGCCCTATGGGCGCAAATTCGCCGTGTTTGCCTCTGCCTTCCTATTCGGCCTGTTCCACGGCAACATCGTGCAGTCGCCCTATGCCTTTGTCGTTGGGCTTGTGCTGGGCTACACCGCCATCGAGTACTCGATTGGCTGGGCGATGCTGCTGCATATGTTCAACAACCTGATTCTGGGCGACACGCTGCCGCGTCTGCTTTCGCCCCTGCCTGAGCTGGTACAGGAGGCAGCGATTTACGGCATTATCGTCGTTTGCGCGCTGGTCGGGCTGGTGTACTTAGCGGTCGAGCGGCATGCCGTTGCGGACTACTTCACCAAAAAGCGCATCCATCCCGTGTGCCTGAAGTGCTTTTTTACCTCTCCCGCCGTCATCGCGCTGGGAATCATCATGGTTTTCAATATGCTGATGGTTCTTTTCCTGTAGCGGCAGGTCACGATGCTTTTCATCAATTCGGAGGTGCTTGTAATGAAAAAATTTTGCCTTACGCCGCTTGCGGCGCTGCTGGCGCTGCTGCTCCTTGGCTGCGCCGCGAATCCTGCGCAGACCGAGGCCTCCGCCGCCGCGCCCAGCACCGAGGCAACGTGCGCTCCCACCGAAGCCCCTACGCAGGCGCCCTTCGACCTGAGCGAAGCGGCGGTCTCGGGTGCGGAGGGCTTCTACGAGCTGAGCGCGCTTGACGAGCTCGCAGGGCTGGAGATTGCGGAGGCCGCGCTGATGGACGAGAATACCCTCCTGCTCCTCACTGGGCCGCAGCAGGACACGCTGCTTACCTTCGACCTTCGCACAGGCGCGCTGGAGCAGCTTTGCACTCTCGACTGGGCGGAGGAAATTCCCGAGAGCGCCGATTCTCCGGAAGACGAGGGCTACTGGACGAGCCGCAGCTTCCTCTCGGCCGATCCCATCGTGCTCTTTGGCTACGGGGACACGGAGCAATGCTTCCTCGTAGCGGCGGACGGGACGGTTACCGAGCTTCCCGTTTCCTACGGCGACGGCTCGGTGAACTATTTCGGATGCATCTACGCCGCAGATTCGCTCTACTGGTACTGCTCCGGCCGCTACGGCCTGCAGCGGATGGACTACGCCACTCTTGAAACCGCGCAGGTTGGCACGATGCCAACGGATTACCTGTACTCCTACATCGTCGGGCAAACGGCAGGCGGCGAGGCGGTTCTATCCGCCGATGCCTGCAACGGCGAGGCTGTGACCATGCTGATGGACCTGCAATCCGGGGAAATCACGGCAGTTTACGAGGGCTATTGCGCCGAGAGCCTGATGACGCGCTGGTCAACCGATGTCATAAGCGACGGCGAAACCTACACCAGCTACACCCTCACCGCCTATGCCGGGGCGCAGCAGGCAAGCGGCGAATTCTCCATCGCGCTGCTTTCGCACGCGCAGTCGGCCGCCGCCGGCTGGCTAAGCGGCGCCCTGCAGGGACAATCCCCCGGCAGGAGCCTGCTATACGTGGATTGGGACGACGGCGAGCGCACGCTGATCCTCTGGGACTACGGGACGGATGCGCTGGCGGATTGCCCATCGGCGGGTTTGACCGCATTCCAAAATGGCGGCTATGAAGCGCCCACCGAACGAATTGCGCAGATGCAGGCACAATACGGCGTGACCATCTACGTCGGCGAGGCAGTGCTCCGCGCGCCCATCCCGGACTATACCCTCTCGGTCTGGGAGGATGCCGAGGCAATCGACGCCGCGCTGGACGCGCTGGAGGATGCCTTCTCCCGCTACCCGGAGGGCTATCTGGCGCAGCTCGGCGGGAGCGACACGCGCGCCATCTGCTTCTACCTATCCGGGGAAATGACACCGATCGACCCCGGGCAGAACATCCTCAACCCCAGCGGCCTTGCCTGCCGGGTGGGGGACTTAGAGCTAATTGCCCTGAATGTGGGCGGCTGCGTCCGCGCACAGGACGTGATTCACGAGCTTACCCACATTCTCGACCATTCGCTCACCGGTATCCTCGATGAGGATATGTGGAACAGCATGAATCCCGAGGGCTTTACCTATCCCTATGCCTATATAGACGATAATGGCGTCAGCTACGAATGGGGCGACACGACCTACACCGCCGATGACTATGCCTATTATTACGAGGGAAATGTGGAAAGCGTCTACTTTGTAGATGCCTACGCCGCCACTTTCCCCACCGAGGATCGCGCGCGGTTGATGGAGTATCTCCTGCGCGACGCGGATGCTGAGCCGGAGCTATACTTCGCCAGCTCCCATATCCAGCAAAAGCTGACCTACTACTTTCGTTGCATCCGGGAGGTTTTCGACACCACCGGCTGGCCGGAACAGGCCCTGTGGGAGGCGAAGCTGTCGCAGGCGCTTGCCGCCGAATCGGCCGCAGGATAGAATATATGGGGAGCTTCCGCGGAAGCTCCCCATATTATTATTTTGTACTTTGTTCCCCCCCCCTGTTTGTGTGTGCTGTCCTCCTCCCATGCTGCCCCGGCAAGATTAGGCGCAAGCGCAAAGCCTTCAAAATGGGATGAACATTTATAGAATGCGTCGAACCAGCCGCAAAAATCAGCTGTTCACCGAGTTGATGATGGTATTGTCCACGGCGTTGATGGCG
>JAJQFT010000027.1 GCA_021200975.1 Bacillota bacterium
CAATCGCCATGGATATTGTAGCACAAAAGAGCAAACAAAACAAGAGGTATTTGCCGCACACGCCTGTGATAAACTATTGATGTCATTCATTCCCATGTGAATGCCGCTCTGTTACTTTCGTTGGCGCAGTTGGCAGACCGCTCCTTCATTGTAACAGAGATTTTTTCTTATCGCCATAGGCTCTTTTGAACCACTCGCCCAGCGAGTGGTTTCCTGTATACAATCAGAGGGTGCTGTTGGCCGCAGCACCCTCTTTGCAGTTATTCGCCCTATATGCCGGCGCGCCGCACGGCGCATTTGCAGCGTGCGATGACGCTGAGAATGTGCGCCGCGCTCTTTTCCAGCTCCGCCCGGGTGGGGGTGGCGGTGCAGCGCGCGCTGCCCTTGGAGGTGACGCTCTCGCCGCGCTCAAGGGCGGCGTAAAGCGCATCCACGACCTCCATGCCGCCGGGCTGAATCATGTCGTTGCCCGCGCAGATGGAAATCGCCGGAGTGCTGGCACCGCCGCCCCAGTCGGTCATCACGAGGCCGTCGAAGCCCCATTCGTCCCGCAGGGCGTAGGTGCACAGGTCACGGCTGTCGGCATTGGGCACGCCGTTGATGTCGTTGTAGCCCGTCATCACCGCCAGCGGCCTCGCGCGCCGGACGCAAAGCTCAAAGCCCCTGAGGTAGATCTCCCTCAGCGCGCGCTCGGAAATCCGGTCATCCGATTCGCCGCGCTGGAACTCCTGATTGTTCCCGGCGAAGTGCTTCACCGTCACACCGCCGCCCATGCGCTGCACGCCGCCGGTGATGGCGGCGGCGCAAAGGCCGGTGAGGAGCGGGTCTTCCGAAAAATACTCGAAATTGCGCCCGCACAGGGGGCTGCGGTGGATGTTCATGCCCGGCGCAAGCCAGAGATCCACGCCGTATTCTTCCATTTCCATGCCGATCGCCTCGCCAAACTCGGATAGAAGGGCCTCGTCGAAGCTGCACGAGAGCAGCGAGCCGGCGGGAAAAGCGGTGCAGTACTGGTGCGTGCCGCCGGGGAGGTCGCGCGTAAGGCGCAGGCCGGCAGGCCCGTCGGCCAGCACGAGCGGCGGGATGCCGTAGTCCGCACGCAGGTCGGGGGACTGTCCCGCCTCACCCGGCACGGAAAAGACAATGTTCTTTTCGCGGTTGCGCTCGGCAAGCGCGGCGAAAATGTCGGCGGAGGCGTCCTTTTCCTGCTCCGCCGGGGCGGAAAGCAGGAAGCCGGAAAAATCCATGCCCTGCCCGCAGACCAGACGGCACAGGTCGTAGGTCGAGAGACTGGCGGCAAGGGCTTGCGCGCTTGCGCGGCCATGCACATAATCGGCAAAGGTCGCGCCGCCGGCCTCGCAGGCCTCGGCGGGCGCGCTGTAGCGCGGCTCGTCCGGGAGAAATTTTTCATCCGGCCGCAGGGGATAGGCGGCGCAGGCGGCCATCTCCGCGGCCTCACCGGGGTAGGAGATGGGGCGCGCGCTCGCGCGGCGCAGAATTTCCGGCGAATCGGGCGCGGCGGCAAAGAGATTGCGCACCCGGCGCACTACGGTTTCCTGCCCGATTTGCAGCGCGGCGCACACCGTTGTGCTGCGGCTGGAATTGCCGACGCGGATATAGTATAGCCCCGGCTCGAGGATATACGCCGCGGCGGCAGGGTCGAAGCTTGCCAGCTCGGCAATCGGGAAGGAAATCGTGATGCACGCGCTTTGCCCCGGCGCGAGCAGCGGGGTTTTTGCGAAGCCGTGCAGCTCCTGATAGGGCTTTTCCAGCCGTCCCTCCGGCGCGGAAACGTAGACCTGCACGGTTTCCCGCGCGGCGTGCTGCGCGCTCGCGTTCTGCACCGTGGCGGTCACATGCAGGATATTTTTCTCCACCGAGGCGCCCAACTGCGTGAGGATTGGCTCGCCGATGCTCAGGCCGAAGCCAAAGGGGAAGAGCACGCGCTTGCCGAAGCTGTCGAAATAGCGGTAGCCTACGAAAATGTCCTCCGAATAGGGGACGAGCGTCTGCTCCGTCGGCTGGGGAGAGTAGGCGCCGGTGAGGAGGTTGCCGGAGGGAAGAAATTTGCCAAAGACCGCGTCGCAGGGGAAATCGTGCAGCGAGAGCGGCCAGCTGTCGCAGAGCTTGCCGCCAAAGGCGACCGTGCCCGTAAGCACATCGGCGAGTGCGTCGCCGCCGGCCTGACCGGGCAGCCCCGCAAAGACGAGCGCCTGCACCCTTGGCAGCCACGCGGCAATTTCGAGATACCCGGCAGTGTTGAGCACCAGCACGGTGCGCCGGAATGCGGCGGTGACGGCGGCGAGCATCGCCTCCTCCGCACCGGTCAGCAGCAGCGTGCCGGGCGCGGCGGCGAGATCCTCGCCCTCGCCCGCGATGCGGGAGAGCACCACGATGGCCACGGAGTTATCCTCGGCGAGGGTGGAAAGCAGCTCACCGCTGAGCGGCATTTCCTCGTTGCAGTTGGCGCTGCCAGCGCCCGCGAACAGCCCCTGCCTGACGCACGGGTGCGACCCTGCCCAAGCCGTATACTGCGCCGCAAGGCGCTCGTCCACGTCCAGACTGGCGCGCAGCCCATCGAGGAAATTCACCGAGCGCAGGTTGTTTACCTCGCCGGAGCCGCTGCCGCCCTTGACGGTGTAGATTTGACCGATGCCGAATATCGCCGCCTTCGTGCGCGCCGCCAGCGGGAGCAGCGCGCCGTCATTTTTCAGCAGCACCATGCTCTCGGCCGCGGCGCGCCGGGCAAGCGCGTTGTTGCACTTCATTCTAGCCTTCGTAGTAAGCATAATCAGTCCTGTTGCCTTTCAAAAAATGTGCATTCTTCCCAGTTGCAGCGGTGGGCAATGTCAAGCTTCATATTTACATGGAATACATGACCAAGTTCGCCTCCGGGGTCGCTGTAGAAGTGAAATTCAAAGGGTACGCCCGCCTCCTCCAGCGCGGGAAGCAGCACCTCCGGCTGGCGCAGCAGGAAATCGCCGGTGCAGGTCATTACAAAGGAGGGCGGGAACGAGCCGGTGATCCAGCGATAGGGCGAAAGCAGCGCATAATCCTCCGACGTCGGCTCGCAGCCGAGCAGATCCGTCATCCGCTCCGGCTGGCCGTCCACTGTGTAGACGCCGCAGTTGAGGGCGATGGCCTTGGGAGCGAAGCCCTCCGGCGGCTGGAAGGGATAGACCCCGGCATACTCGCCATTGGTGCAAGCCGCGCAGTAGAGCGCGAGCAGGTGCGCGCCCGCCGAGTCGCCCACGGCGAAAATATTCCGGATATCCATGCCGAAATCCTGCGCATTTTCGAGCACCCAGTAGAAAACGGCGTTCACATCCCCCAGTTGCGCCGGCCAGCGATTTTCCGGCGCGAGGCGATAGGAGAAGTTCACCACCGCGAAGCCATGCTCGGCAAGGCTCATGCAATAGAATTGGTACAGCTCCTTGTCGCCGTACACCCAGCCGCCGCCGTGGACGGATACAATCACGGGAAGGATCTCCCCCTCCCGGTCGCGCGGGCGGTATACGTCCAGCACCTGCAGCGCCTCCTCGCCGTAGGGGATGTCGAAGGCGCAGTCCACATCCTCCGGAATTTCCAGCCCCGCGTCACGCCGGGCGTCGTTTTCCCGCCATGCCGCGCGCAGAGCCTCAGCGTCCATTGTCAAATCGTCCGATGCCATAGCTTCCCCTCTTTTCAGCACATTTCGCTGCGCAGCGGCCTGCCGCCAAGGATGTGGAAGTGCAGATGCGGCACGGTCTGCCCGGCGTCGGGGCCGCAGTTGGACACCACCCGGTAGCCATTCGACAGCCCCTCGGCAGCGGCGATCTGGGGAATTACCTCGAAAATGTGCGCCACAAGGCGGCTGTTTTCGGCGCATACGCCGTCCACCGACGGGATATGTGCTTTCGGAATGACGAGAATGTGGGTCGGCGCCGCCGGCTGAATATCCCGGAAGGCGATGATTTCGGCATCCTCGTACACAATGGCGGAGGGAATTTCCCCCGCGGCGATGGAACAGAACAGACAATCCATAGCGTTTAACCTCCCATGATTTGAAAAACGCCGGTGCTGGCGATACCAAGCAGCAGCCCGGCTAAAATTACGCCCAAGCTCACCGCCGCGGCGGTGGTTTTGATGCCCAAATCGAGAAAGCTCGCGGCAAGCGTACCCGTCCACGCGCCGGTGCCGGGGATGGGAATGCCAACAAATAGCAGCAGCGCGACGAAAACGCCGCCACGCCCGGCCTTGGAGCGGATTTTGTGCCCGGCGGCCTCACCCTTGCGCAGGCAGACGCGGCAGAACGCGCCGATATAGCGCTTATCCGACGCCCAAACGAGGAATTTCCGGGCGAAGAAGTAGATGATGGGAACGGGCAGCATATTGCCAAGCACGCACACGACGAGCGCGGGGAAGTAATCGAGCCCCATGCCCACCGCGATGGGGATCGCCCCCCGCAGCTCTACCAAAGGCACCATCGATATCAGAAAGACCAGAAGATAATGCAGCATGGGGTGCTCCTTAAGCGTTGATAGGGAAGCCCTGAAGCGAATCGGCAGAAGGTGCCGCAGGCGATGGATTCAGAGGCTCCACGGAGAAATTGTAGCATATTTGGGGCAAATACGCAATAAAAAAGAGAAAAGAATTTGTTACGATTCTTCCATAGATTCCATGCCGCTGCACAGAACGTCCTCAAAGGCGAGACCGTACCAGTGCGCGGGCAGGCGCTTCACGGTCGCGCGGATGCATCTGTCGCAAAAAGCCGCCGCCCACTCGACGGCGCCGCGCGCCGCGCAGCCGCGCAGAAGCTGCGCGCACAGGGCGGAGGCGAACACATCGCCCGCGCCGTGCGCCCGGAGGGCGGCCTTTGGGTAGAAAATGCGCAGCCGCTCCGAGCCGATGCGGGCGAGGTAGCCGACGCTGTCCGCCTCCTCCACGCCCGTAATCACGGCGTTGGGCGAGGGCAAAAGCGCGAGCAGCGCCTCCGGTGGCGCATCCATCGGCAGGCCGGTGAGCAGCGCGGCCTCCGTCCGGTTTGGGGTGAGCCAGTCCGCGTGCCGCGCCAGTGCGCGCATCTCGGCGGCGAATTCATCGTCGAAGCAGGAAAATTGTGCGCCGTTGTCCCCCAGAACGGGATCAACCAGCACGAGCGCGCCGTCGGCCTCGTGCGCGCGCAGCTGCTCGCGGCAAAGGCGAATCTGCGCCGCCGAAGTAAAGAACCCGGTGTAAACACCGTCAAAGCGCAGGCCGAAGCTGTCCCAGTGGCGGCAAAATGCCGCCATTTCCTGCGTAAGCGTGTGCACAGCATAGCCGTCGAAGCCGCCCGTGTGGGTCGAGAGGATTGCCGTCGGCAGCGCGACGGCCTCCACTCCGAGTGCCGAGAGAATGGGCACCCCTACGCTCAGCGAGCACTTGCCGAAGCAGGAATAGTCGTGAATCAGCAGCGCGCGCTTCATGCCGCTTCCATTTACAGATTGCATAGCAAAAATCCTCCATAGGGGGAAGAAGGGTCGAAAAAAGTCGATTCCGCCGTTGCATTTCCCATTTTAGAATAGTATAATATGGAAAACGGAAGAAGTCAAGGGGGCAGCGTCATTGGACAAAATCGCCGTAATCGACACCGAAACCACTTGGGACTGCCGCCTGATGTCGATTGGCGCGGTGCTGGCCGAGGCGGGGGACTACTATGCGCTTGACGGCCGCTACTATGTCCTCGAGCCGGAGTGGCGCCTCGGCGGAATGTTCTCCGATGCGCTCTTCCCCGAGGGCCTCCCGCACACCCTCTGCCCGCGCGCGGAGGCGGTGGCGGCGCTGCGCGACTGGCTGGTGCAAAGCGGGGTTCGCGTGATTTTGGCCTACAATGCGCCCTTTGACCGGCGGCTGCTGCCCGAGCTGGGGAACTTTTGCTGGTGTGACATTCTGCGCTTGGCGGCCTATCGGCAGTTCAATCCCCATATTCCCGCGCATGCCGAATGCTGCTCGACCGGGCGGCTCAAGCGCAACTACGGCGTCGAGCCAATGCTGCGCCTGCTCGCGGGCGACGGGAGCTACAGCGAGCAGCACAACGCTCTGTGCGACGCGGCGGACGAGCTGCGCATCATGCGCCTGCTGGGGCTGGGCGTGGAGCAGTATATCGACCATGCGAGGCTTCCCTGATTTTTGCCGGGGAAAATTGGCTGAATCCGCTCTTGCTGATGGATTCCAAGCTTTCCTATTGCTTTTTGCGGGAATATTTGCTATAATTTTAATGATTTCACCGCCTGCTCAGGCACGGCGGCGGAAAGCGGATCCTATGGAAACCCGTAAGCGAATCGTCCGCGGTGTCCTGCGTTGCCTTTTGTGGCACGCATCCGCTCTTGCCGATTTGCTTCCGAGCTTCCCTATTTCCGGAAGGGGGAAATGATGATATGAAATTTTGTACACACTGCGGCGCGCGGCTGCCGGACGAGGTTCTGTTCTGCACCAGCTGCGGCACGCGCTTGGAAAAACCCGTGGAAACGCCTGCCCCGGAGCCCGCACCCGAACCCCCCCCAGAGCCTGCGCCCGCCCCAGAGCCTGCGCCGGAGCCGGTGCGCGCGGGCGCAGATAAGCGCGCAAAGCCGCGCTCCCGCGCTCCACTGGTGATTGGCGTGTGCGCCGTTGCTATCGTAGCGCTGGTGCTGGTGGCGGCGCTTGCCGCGCTTGTATTCGGCGGCTCAAGCGACGAGCTGCTGGTGCGCGCCCCCTCGCTTTTTGTTGGGGAGGCGGACGTATACTATATCCTCAGCGCGGAGAAAGCGGAAAAAACCGCCATCGAGTCCATCAATACCTATGGCTATAATGCAGACAAGACGGCGATGTATGTCCTTGATGGCGACGCGGTGCTGTATTATGCCACGGCGAAGGGCGCTTCCGAGGTTGCCGAGGATGTCTATTCGGCGGCGTTCAGCGCGGGCGGCACGGTGCTGGCCTATCTGGATGTGGACGACGCGCTGGTGCTCTACACCGTTTCCAGCGGCAAGACCGCTACCGTCTGCACCGAGGATGTGATAAGCTATGCCATCTCGCCGGACGGCAAGACCGCGCTCTACACCGTGCTGGACGGTAAGGAGATGACCCTGTATCTCTACACCGGCGGCAAATCCACCGCCCTGTGCGATGACCTCTATCCTGTCGCGGTCGCCAACAGCGGCAAAACCATTTACGCCTACAGCGGCGAAAAGGATGCCCTGTACAGCGTGGATCAAAAGGGCAACGCCGAGAAGATTTCCTCCATCACAAGCTACCGCTTCTATTGCAGCGCGGACAGCACCGCGGTCCTGTTCTACAACGACGGCGCGACCTACCTATCCAGCAAGGGCGGCGAGCGGACAAAGCTTTCCTCCGACACGCTGGCGCCCTATAGCCTGATGCGCGGCGCGGCGAACGGCAGCAGCACCATCTGCACCAGTTGCTCCGGCGCGCTGAGCGACATGATTTATGTGTGCGACAGCTCCTACTACACCTATTCTGAGAAGGAGGGGCTTAACAAAATCGCCAACGACGCCTCCAAGTTCTTCATCAGCGACGACCTGAAAACGGTCTACTACATGAAAGACGGCAAGCTCTACTGCGCCAGCGCCAGCGAGGACTACGAGCGCAACCGCCTCGAGCTGACCGGGGAGATTTGGGATTTCAGCGTCTCCGACGACGGCAAAACCGTCTATTACCTCACCGACGACGATGAATTGTACCTGCTCAAGAACAGCAAGTCCACCAAGGTCGCGGACGATGTGGAGTACCTGTGCGGCTTCTACAAGAGCTATCTGTATTTTTATTCCGACGACGCGCTGTACTATGCCTCCGGCAAGAGCCGCCAGAAGCTGGCGGACGATGTGCTTGGCTGCAGCATCCTTGCCACGGGCGTGTACTACGGGGCGGATGACTACCTCTATGGCTCCGCCGGCGGAAAAACCTTCTCGAAGCTACTGGATATCAGCTGAGACAACCAAGCAAAACGCAAGCCTCCCGGGCGCGACCCGGGAGGCTTTTCCTTATACAAATTCGCAGTCCCATACATCCACGCCGGACTCCTGAAATACCTCGCTCAGGCGTTCGCGCAGTGCTTCCTTGCTCACGCCGCGCCGCAGCACCACCTGCAGGAAGCCGCCGCCGCCCGCGCCGCAAATCATTTTCCCGGCAATCAGGTCGTCGACCGTTGCAAAAATCTGGTCGATGCACAGGTTTGTGCTGCCCGCGTCGATGCGCAGGCTCTGCTGCCAGTGCTCGGTGAGCAGCTTGGCAAAGCCGTCAATATTGCCCTTTTCCAGCTCGAAGCGCATCAGCACGGCCAGCTGCTGGATATTCTCATGCGCCTGCACGGATTCCGCGTCACCGCCAATGTAGCGGCCGACCACATCGCGCAGGAGGTTGCGCGCCAGCCGCCGCTGGCCGGTGTAAATCAGCGCGAAGCGCTCGTTGAGCGCACGAAGCGTCTGCTGGGAGAGCTGCAGCGGGGTGCAAACAATTTTCTGCGCAAGCCCCGGCGCGGTCGTGACCATTTTGATGCCCGGCACAATGCCGCCGACCTGATCCTGCCAGCCGCCGCCCGTGGACATCAGCTGCTCCATGCACAGCGCGCGCTCGAAAACCTCCTCATCCGTCACCGACTGCCCCATCGCTTGGTATAGCGCCTTTACGCAGGCGCCCGCAAGGATGGAGCTGGTGCCCAGCCCGCTGCCCTTCGGGATTTCGGTGACGCTGGTATTGATGGCAAGCCCCGCGCCCAGTCGCGCACACAGATCGTCGACCGAAAGCGCGCCGTGCGCGGGGATCACTCCGCAGGCCAGCAGCGCGGCCTTGTGCAGCGCGAAGGGGTCGGAGGGGTCGCGGCAGTCGCGCAGCGCGTCCATATCCACAAATTCCTGGTACGAGCCGATATCTGTGCTGGATAGCGCGATGACCGGTCGGTTCAGCCTTTTCACCGATACCGAGATGGGCAGGCGCCCATTGAGCGACACGGCGGCGTTTAGCACCGTACCGCCGTTTTCCATGCAGTAGGGCGGGGTGTCGCTCCAGCCGCCGCCCCAATTCACCCGCACGGGCAGGTGCACGTCCGCGTCCGCGCGCAGGCGCAGGCCCGGCTCGTAGCGCACGCTTGCCATCGCGGCGCGCAGCGTCGCGTCGCGAATGGTGCCGAAGCACTGCGCCGAGAACTCCGCCTGACCGGTCAGCCTCCACAGGTAGTGATAAATCCGCACGCGCTTGCTGAATTCCGGGAGCATACCGATGTCCAGCGCCTGCGCCGCCTCCAGCAGGTATTGCACGGTGTGCCTGTCCAGCTCCGGGTAGCGCGCGGCAGCTTCGTCCGCCGGAACGCGGCGGTCGATGCATTCCAAGATGGCCTCGGCTGCGATTTGCTCGCGCAGATTCTCCTGCCAGGGCAGGATCGCCGTCACATCCGCGCGCTGGAAGCTCTCCTGCAGGCTCACAAGCTCGCCGCCGGACTCGCCCGCAAGCGCCGCCGCTGCGGCTGCCTCCATCGTTTCGCGCACCGGGTAGAGCGCCGCCGTCCACAGCGGCTCGCCCAGCTCGCGGCCAAAGAGGGTGGATTCCTTCGGATTGTCGCCCACGCCGTAGCGGCGGCATACGAAGCGGCCGCCGCGCAGCTTGAGCCCATGAAGCACCGTGCCGTCCGGCACGGTCTGCCCCGCGAGCGTCACGCCGGAAATCACGCAGCCCTTGCCCACGCGTGTGCCGGGAAGAATGCGGCTATCCTCTAAGTAGCTCCCGCTGCCGATGGAGGCCAAGGGGCTGACGAAGCTGTTGCTCACGGCAAAATCCTCCGGCTGGACGTTGCTGCTCACCGCGCCCGACCAGCCGAGGAAGCGGAATTCCTCCATGCCGTCGGTCATCAGATGCAGCAGCTCGCGGGTCGTCCCGAAATGGATAAACGAGGCGGGGGAGAGGCGAATCAGCTTCATGGAGAAGCCGGAAAGCACCTCCCACAGGGCGGTGCGGCACTGCCGAAGCTCCTCGGTGAAGCTTCCCTCCGGCTTTTCAAGGTAGAACTGCTCCAGAGTGGATTCGCTGGCCAGCGGGTATAGAAAATCTGCGTAGAAGGAAAGCCGGGCGCTGGGGTTTACGAAGCGGTCATATCCGGCCGGCGTATCCACAAGGCTGTAGAGCGCGCGCAGCAGCTCCGGTGAGAGGAGGACGGCGCCTGTGTCAATATCCACCCGGCCGTGCGCGTCCACAGCGCCGCATTCGGTGAGCGTTTGCACCGTCTGCTTGTGCAGGAAGCGGCCGACGTTCCCGCTCGTGTCCTTGCGGTAGACGCCGTGGTTTTTCCCGGTCTGCACATCCTCCTTGATGGAAAGCGCCGCCGCGCCCACGCCGTAGAAGTCAATTTGCAGGGCGTTGAATAGCAGCAGCACATCGCCGGAGCAGACGAGCATCCCCTCGCGCAGGCGCGAGGCTACGGTGCTCATGCCAATCAGGAATTCGTCGAACAGGGTCGAGCGCCGCCCGCCGGTCAGCAGACGCGGGACGGGGGAGAACAGCTTCCCGCAGGCGGAGTACTGCGGCACGCGCTTGCTGTCGCCGCCGGAGTGGATAACCAGCACCCGCCTGCCGAAAAAATGCCCGCCCTCCCGCTCTGCCACATAACGCAGGCAGGAGAGGGTCGCGCCGCCGCTGCCGATGCGCTGCCCGTCCCGGTCGGGGATGACGGCGTAGTGTGTGCGCGCGGGAAGCTGCCCGCGCGCCAGCCGGTGCCGCAGCTGCATTTCATAGGCCGTTGCCTGCGCCTCGTTGCTGGCGGTTAACAGCACATAGTCCCATGTGGGCAGGCGCTCGCTAAGCAGCGTCTGCTGGAAATAGGCAAGCGCGTCCTGATAGGACTGCTGCTCAAAAAGCATGGTGTAGCGATTCACGCAAATTCCTCCGTTTCCCCTGTGTCTTTCTATGGAAGCGCTAAGCGTTCGATTGCCTGCGCGAGGAGCCGCTCCAGCGCGGCGGCGGCCTCCCGGCTGCGCGCGCTTACAGATAGATAAGCCTTCAGCTTCGGCTCGGTGCCGGAGGGCCGCACGGTCACCGAGCAGTCCCCCTCCAGCTCGAATTTCAGAACATCCGATTTGGGCAGTCCGTCGAGCCCCGCGCTGTAGTCTAGGGTGCGGCAAACCGCTGCCGGGCCGATGCGCTCCACGCCCGCGCGGAGCGAGGCCATGATGCCCTGCATCCGCGCGAAGCCGGCCGCGCCCTCGAAGGTATAGGCGTGCAGCGTGTTCAGGCAGAAGCCGAACTCCCGGTAGAGCGCCTCCAGCCGCTGCGGCAGGGAGATGCCGCGGGTTTTGTAATAGGCGAACATCTCGCAGATGAGGAAGGCGCCGTTTACCGCGTCCTTGTCGCGCACATAGGAGCCGCTCAGGTAGCCGTAGCTCTCCTCAAAGCCGAAGATGTAGGAGCCGGCCTTGCCCTGCGCCTCCAGCAGGCCAATCTGCTCGCCGATGAATTTGAAGCCGGTCAGCACGTTCACGGTGCGCACGCCATATTTCGCCGCGACCCGCTGCGCCATGTCCGTGGTAACGATGGTCTTTACCGCCACCGGGTCGGCGGGCATTTTCCCGTGCTTCGTGCGCTGCGCGCAGATATAGTCGAGCAGCAGCACCCCCACCTCGTTGCCAGACAGGAGGGCGTATTCCCCACCCTCATCCTTCACGGCGATGCCCACGCGGTCACAGTCCGGGTCGGTGGCCAGAAGCAGGTCGGCGTTGACCTTCGCCGCGTATTCCATGCCCAGAGTCATCGCCTCGCGCATTTCCGGGTTGGGATTGGGGCAGGTGGGAAAATTCCCGTCGGGCTGCGCCTGCTCGGGCACGACGGTGATATTGCAGTAGCCGGCCTCGCGCAGCGTCCGCAGCACGGGCTTCAGGCCGGTGCCGTTGAGCGGCGTGTAGACGATGGAAACATTCCGGTCGATTTTCTCCCCATACAGGACGGATTGCTTCCGCACCTCGGCGACAAAGGCGGTGTATACGCTCTCCGGCACGGCGGAAATCCGCCCGGCGGCCTCCCCGGCGGAGAAATCCATGTATTGGAAATCCGAAAAAATATCAAGCTTTTCTATCTCGGCGAGGATTTCCGCCGCGGCCTGCGTGGTGATTTGGCAGCCGTCCGCGCCGTAGACCTTGTAGCCGTTGTAGCGGGCGGGGTTGTGGGAGGCCGTCACCATCACGCCTGCGGCGCAGCCCAGCGCCCGAACGGCGTAGGACAGGCAGGGCGTGGGCATCAGCGCCGGGTAGAGGAAAACCGCGATGCCGTTCGCCGCGAATACGCCGCAGGCCACCCGTGCGAACAGGTCGGATTTGATGCGCGAGTCGTAGGACACGGCAATTTTCTGCGCCGGAGGCGGGAAATGCCGCTTCACATAGTCCGCCAAACCCTGCGAGGCTTTCGCCACGGTGTAGACGTTCATGCGGTTCGTACCCGCGCCGATCACACCGCGCAGCCCGCCGGTGCCGAAGGCAAGGTCGCGGTAGAAGGCGTCCTCGATTTTGGCGCGATCGCCCGCCATGCCGCGCAGCTCGGCCTCCAAATCCGGATCGAGCGGCGGCAGAAGGCCGCACTGCGCGCACCAGCGCGCGTATTGCTCCTGAATCTGCATAGTTTTCGCCCCTTTAGCAGCTGATTTTCAAAAATGTCGCTTTTCCGTGCAGCCGGATCCGCGCCGAATCCGCCGGGACAAAAAAGCAGTCGCCCCGAAAACAATTGATGGATTCGTCTTCCCAGAAGAGCGTGCCGCAGACCTCGGTAAACAGCAGCACCTGAAAGGAGTTGCTGCCGGTTTGCAGCTCGGCCAGCTCGCGGATGCGCTCGGTGTTCACCAGCACCCGCTCGACCTGAAAATACTTGCACCGGCACAGAAATTCGCTCGCCTGCCCCTTGCCAAAGTGCAGCACGCGCATAGGCTGCCGTGGCTCGCGGCTGCCCTGCAGCTTGGCCACGTCCAGTGCCTTGTCGACGTGCAGCTCGCGCGGCTTTCCGTATTTGTCCAGGCGGTTGTAGTCGTACAGGCGGTAGGTGAGGTTGGAGCTTTGCTGAATCTCGGCGACCAGCGCGCCCGCGCCGAGGGCGTGAATGCGCCCGGCCGGGATGAAAAACACATCGTCCTTTCGCACAGGAACCTTGTGCAGCAGCTTCTCAATCGTGCCGTCGGCGAGGCTCCTGCGGACATCGGCGGGGCTTTCGTCGTGATAGAAGCCATAAACCAGCCGGGTGCCCTTGAGTGCGTCCAGGACGTACCACATTTCCGTCTTGCCGAGGGAGCCATTTTCATGCTCGCGGGCGTAGGCATCGTCCGGGTGCACCTGCACGGATAGATCCATCCTCGCGTCGATGAGCTTGACGAGAATGGGCAGGCCGTTGGAGATATCCGGGTGCGTCCCGGCAAATTCCGGATGCTCCTGCAGAACGGAGCGCAGCGTCCTGCCCCGAAACGCGCCGGAGGCCACGGTGCTCAGCCCATCCGGGTGGGTGGAGCATTCCCACGTTTCCGCCAGCGGCGACATATCGATTCCCTTGGAAAAGTCGTCGTTCAGGCGGCTGCCGCCCCACAGGCTGTCCTTTCCCACGGGCGCGAGCAGGAGAGGCCCGGGCCGCGGGCGCGCGTCAGCCTTCAAGCGCATATTTCTGCTTGTCATGGACGCTGATATCCTTTCCAAGCTGCACCTCAATCAGCTGCAGCTCGGTGATGGCCTCGACGGTGTGGCGGCAGCCGGCCTGCATGGTAATCACATCCCCGACGGTTACAGGCTGCACCATGCCGTCCACCGTTACGATTCCCTCGCCGGAGATGACGTTCCAGATTTCGTCGCGCTTCTCGTGGCTGTGGTAGTTCATGGCGTGGCCGGGGCGCAGGGTGACCTTGATGGTCAGGCTGTCCGCGCCCACGTCCAGCACGCGGAAGCTGCCCCAGCTCTTTTCGGCGAACATGATTTGCTGCCGGATGGCGTCCACCATGGGCTTTATGCCGCTCGAAAGCTCCTTGTCGGAAACAAGGATCCCTTCCGGGCTGGCGGAAACCACCACGTCCCGAAGCCCCATGCACACGATGGGAACATTCAGCTCGTTGACCACATGGACGTTTTCGCAGCTGCTGCTGAGCATCGCTTCGCCAATGGTGGGGGTGCTCATGGCCTCGGTGAGGGTGTTCCATGTGCCGAGATCCTTCCATTGCCCGCCAAAGCGCAGCACCTGAATTTTCGGTTCGGCCTCGGCTACCGCGTAGTCGAAGCTGATTTTCGGGAGCGCTTCATATCGGTCGAACAGGTCGTCATAGTCGCAGGAGCCGAGCAGCTCACGCGCCTTGCGCAGCACATAGCCCAGCCTGTAGGCGAATACGCCGCCGTTCCACAGCGCGCCGCGCGCAATATAGCCCTTGGCGGTTTCGGCATCTGGCTTCTCCCGGAAGGTGTGCACGGAGCTGATTGGCTGCGTCGATTCCGGGAGAATGTAGCCGTATTTTTCGCTGGGGTAGGTGGGCTCGATGCCCATCAGCACGAGGTTGGCCTCGCCCGATTCCGCCTGCTCGCTCAATCGCTTGAGCATTTGGAAGTAATCGTCCTCCACATAGGGATCGACCGGGCAGACCACCACGGGCTCGTCCTCGCCGATTTTCTGCACATCGTGCAGGTAGGCCGTCGCTAGGGCAATGGCGGGGAAGGTATCCCTGCGGCATGGCTCCACGCTGATGCCGACGCCGTCGCCGAGCTGGTTGTGGATGGCGGAGACCTGCGTTTTCGAGGTCGCGATGGTGATGCTCGCGCCCGCGTCCACGGTTTTGATCTGGCGGTAGACGCGCTGCACCATCGATTCATAGCCGCCGTCGGCCGTTTCAAAGATTTTGATAAACTGCTTCGAGCGGATATCGTTGGAAAGCGGCCAGAGCCGCCGCCCGGAGCCGCCGGAAAGTAGCACAATATTCATCCTGCCTGTCACCTCACCTGCCGCGCCTCAGCGCTCCGCGCGCATGGGGTTGTGCAAGAAGTCCTCGTAGGCGAGGCGGATGCCATCCTCAAGCTCGGTCTTGTATGTCCAGCCGAGGCTGGCGGCCTTGGAAACATCCAGCAGCTTGCGCGGCGTGCCGTTCGGCTTGGAGGGATCCCAGAGGATTTCTCCGTCGTAGCCGATAACCTTCGCCACCAGCTCTGTCAGCTCCTTGATGCTCAGCTCCTTGCCGGTGCCGGCGTTTACGGTTTCGTTGCCGGAATAGTGGTTCATCAGGAACACGCACAGGTTGGCCAAATCGTCTACGTACAGGAATTCGCGCAGCGGACTGCCGTCGCCCCAGCAGGTTACGGATTTTCTGCCCTCGAGCTTTGCCTCATGGAAGCGGCGAATCAGCGCCGGGAGCACATGGGAGTGGGTGGGGTGATAGTTATCGTTGGGGCCGTAGAGGTTGGTGGGCATCACGGAGATATAGTCCGTCCCGTACTGGCGGTTGAGGAATTCGCAGTATTTCAGCCCCGAAATCTTGGCGAGAGCATAGGCTTCGTTGGTTTTTTCCAGCTCGCCGGTGAGCAGGCAGCTTTCCGGCATCGGCTGGGGCGCCATGCGCGGATAGATGCACGAGGAGCCGAGAAATTCCAGCTTTTTGCAGCCGTTCTTCCAGGCCGAATGCACCACGTTCATCTCCAGAATCATGTTATCGTATAAAAAGTCCGCCAGCGCGCTCTCGTTGGCGACGATGCCGCCCACCTTCGCGGCCGCGAGAAAGACATAGTCCGGCTTCTCGGCGGCGAAAAAGGCCTCCACCTCCGCCTGCCGGGTCAGATCCAGCTCGGCGTGGCTGCGGGTGAGGAGGTTGTGGTAGCCCTGCCGGTTTAGCTCGCGCACGATCGCCGAGCCGACCATACCGCGGTGACCGGCGACATAGATTTTCGCGTTTTTCTCCATCATAGCGCCTTCTTCTCCTTCTTGGCCAGCGCGCGGTCGTGCTTGGCCATGATTTCCACAAGCTGCTCGTAGCTGGTTTTCTGCGGGTTCCAGCCCAGCACCGTTCTGGCCTTGGTCGGGTCGCCCCAGAGGTTATCCACGTCCGTCGGGCGGAACCATTGCGGGTTTACGCACACCAGCAGCTTGCCGGTAGCCGCGTCGTAGCCCTTCTCCTCCAGGCCGCTGCCCTCCCAGCGCAGGCGGATGCCGTTCGCGGCGAAGGCCCTCTCGGTAAAGTCGCGCACCGTATGCTGCACACCGGTGGCAATCACGAAATCCTCGGGCTTGTCCTGCTGCAGGATAAGCCACATGCACTCCACATAGTCCTTGGCGTAGCCCCAGTCGCGCAGGGAGTCCATGTTGCCAAGCTCTAAGTGATCCTGCAAGCCTTCGGCAATCCGCCCGGCAGCGAGGGTGATCTTGCGGGTGACGAAGTTTTCCCCTCGCCGCTCCGACTCGTGGTTGAAGAGGATACCGTTGACGGCGAACATCCCGTAGGCCTCGCGGTATTCCTTCGTAATCCAGAAGCCGTATTGCTTCGCCACAGCGTAGGGCGAGTAGGGGTGGAAGGGGGTCGTTTCCCGCTGCGGGATTTCCTCCACCTTGCCAAAAAGCTCGCTGGTGGAGGCCTGATAGATCCGCGTCTTTTTTGTCAGCCCCAGAATCCGCACGGCCTCCAAAATCCGCAGCACGCCGAGTGCATCCACATCGCCGGAATATTCCGGCACGTCGAAGGATACCTGCACATGGCTCTGCGCCGCGAGGTTATAGATTTCATCCGGCTGCACCAGGGAGATGATGCGAATCAGCGACGAGGAGTCGGACAAATCGCCGTCGTGCAATGTGACAGCGTTCTTCGCAAGCAGGTGGTCGATGCGCCCGGTGTTGGAGATGGATGCGCGGCGGGTGATGCCATGCACCTCATAGCCCTTTTCCAGAAGGAGCTCCGCTAAGTAAGAGCCGTCCTGCCCGGTGATCCCGGTGATCAATGCTTTTTTCATGCTAGCCTCCGTAGTAAAATTGTTGTTCTGCGCAGGCACTGAACCAATCGCCCGCGGCGCTCCAGCGCTCCTCTTTTTAAGCCCATTTGCTGAAAAGGGAGCGAAATCTGCGCTGCTGCTGGCTTCTGAGCCTCCCCAAATGGGGCGGGTTTGCCCGCAGAAGCTCATACTATCACATTTTTTGCGCGAGGAGAATGGAGAATATTGGCTTTCATTAGCACAATATCCACTTTTTTCGCAACAGAAGGCGGCGCGCCCCTTGGAAAAGAAGCGCGCCGCGAAGGCTTGCTTTGGAGTTGCCCTAGTCCCAGAGGCCGGAGGCCGGATACAGCCCGCGCTCCGTCATGCCGCGCAGAGCAGCCACGACCGCGGGCTTGTCCGCAGCGTAGGTGACGCCGTACCACCGGTCCGGCGAGCGGAGCACGCTTACATCCGCCTGCCCGGCGCAGAGCAGCCCCTGCACGGTGGAGGGCAGCAGGTACTCGCCCTTGAGCGGGTTGGCGACGGCCAGCGTGCGCAGAAATTCCGGGAATCCGCGCTCGACCTTTTCCAGAAAGCCCGGGGTGAAGCCCCATAGGTTCATGGAAACCAGCGTGTCGGCCGGAACGTCCGTCCAGCTTTGCCCGTCGTCCTCCAAGTAGTGGATGCCGCCGGGATATTTTTCAATCCGCAGCCGCTCCCGAATCACGGTGAGCTTATGCCCGGCGTCCATGCAGCAGATGCCGCGCGCGACAGAGCCGTGCTCCGTCACGGTGTTGCCAAGGTGGTAGCCCACCATGCAGTAGTGATCCATTTCGTCGTCCTTCAGGCCGAGAAGCGCACCGTAAATCACCGAAAAAGCGGATTTTCCGTAGTAATCGTCGGCGTTCAGCACGGCAAAGGGCGCGCCGTCGATGGCCTGCTTCGCACACAGCACGGCGTGGCTCGTGCCCCAGGGCTTTGTGCGCCCCTCCGGCACGCAGAAGCCCTGCGGGAGGTGATCCAGCTCCTGATAGGCGTAGCGAATCTCCATCGGGCATTTTTTCAGCCTCTCGCCGACGGTTGACATAAAATCCTCACGAATGGCTTCCTTAATAATAATGACGGCGGTTTCAAAGCCCGCCTCGTACGCGTCATACAGGGAAAAATCCATGATGGCCTCGCCGCGCGGCCCGACCGGATCGACCTGCTTCAGGCCGCCGTAGCGGCTGCCCATTCCGGCCGCCATGATGACCAGTACCGGCTTTTTACCCATTTTGTCCACTTCCTTACTTTCCATTGTTTGGCTTCCCTAGGATAGCATAAAGTGCGAAAAAAAGCAAGAACTTTCAGAAAATTTTTAGGCAAATATCCTCGCTTTTTAGCTTTTTCCAAGAAAATTCCACCGCCAGCTCCGCCGCGGAGATGGCGCCGGGGCAATCGGTCAGGCCGCTCAGGTAGCACATCCGCCCCAGAAGCTGCTCCGCCGTGTAGTGCCGGCGCAGGGTGGCGAGATCCAGACTCGCGTCCCGCTTGCTCAGCCGCCGCCCGTCCGGCGCGGTCAGCAGCGGCACATGGCCGTAGTGCGGGTGCGGGAAGCCGAAAAGCTCCTGCAGGTACATCTGCCACGGCGCGGAGCCGAGCAGGTCCACCCCGCGCACGACCTCGGTCACACCGGCCTCGGCGTCGTCCACGACCACCGCGAGCTGGTAGACGCTCACGCCGTCCGCCCGGCGAACGACAAAATCTCCGCATTCATGCGCGAGATTTTGCCGGTAGTGGCCGTAGTTCCAGTCGTCCAGAGAGAATTCCCTGTCCGGCACACGCACGCGCCAGGCGGGAGGGCGGGTCATGGCCGCGCGCTCGGCATCCGTCAGGCTCCGGCAGGTGCCGGGGTAGATGTAGGTGCCGTCGTCCCGGTGCGGCGCGTTGACGCTGTGGAGCGCGCTGCGCGTGCAGTAGCAGGGGTAGAGCAGCCCCTGCTCGCGCAGAAGCTCCCAATAGCGGTCGTATACCGCGCTGCGGCGGCTCTGCGGCTCGGTCTCCCGGTCCCATGTCAGCCCCAGCCAGCGCAGGTCCTCCCGGATGGCGCTCGCGTATTCCTCGCGGGTGCGCAGCGTGTCGAGATCCTCCATGCGCAGCACAAATTCGCCGCCCTTGGATTTCGCGGATGCCCAGGCGACCATGGCCGCGAATACGTTGCCCAAGTGCATCCGCCCGGAGGGCGTGGGCGCAAAGCGGCCGACGCAGCCGCTCACGAGATGACGCAAATCCAGTAAATCAAAAATCCGCTGGCGGCGAGGCACAGAGCGCTCGCGCTGAAAAGCAGCGCCGTGACCAGCTTGTCCTCTGGTGTGCTCTGCACGCTCGCAGGAGTCTCCGGCGCGGCCTGCGCAGCCTCCTCGCCGGGATTCTCGGCGGCAGGCTCTGCCCGCTTGCCATAGGCGTTGGAATAGTTGCGGTAAATCTCCCCGCCCTCCAGCTCGTGAATTTGCTCGGGGTCTTCAAATGCAGGCTCGGGAGCCTGCCCGGAATCCTCCGGCGCAGACTCGCCGGAAAATTCGCGCACGATGGCTTCTAAATCGGCGGTGGGCTCCTCCTCGGCCAGAAGCTCCCGCTCCAGCTTTTTCAAAACATCCTCGGTATCGTTTGCCATGCTAAAGCCTCCTTGCCGGCGGCGCGCTCGCCGCGCGCGGCCGTTGCTGCCTATAGTTTACCGCAAAAGGGGCGAATTGTAAAGAGAAAAGAAGGGATTTCTTTGCATGGAGGGGGGAATCTTCCCCTTTACAGCGCGAAAAAGAAAATTCCCACGAGCTGCAGCACGCTGCCCAGCACCACGAAAATGTGGAATACGCTGTGAAACCATGCCCTTTTCGAGCCAATCCCATATAGCACCGCGCCGAGCGTATAGGCGACCCCGCCCGCGAAAATCCACGCAAAGCCCTCCGCGCTCAGCGCGGCGTAGGCCTGCGGCGCGAACGCGATGATGGCCCAGCCCATGCCGATATAGCAAATCATCGAAAAGACATTGTATTTTTTTAGGTCGATGGCTGTGAGCGTGATTGCGATGGCCGCCATCGCCCACTCGAAGCCAAACAGGCTCCAGCCGAGCGCGGGATAGAGCCGCCCGATGCCGCAAAGCGCCGCAGGGGTGTAGCTCCCGGCGATGAGCAGGTAGATGGTGCAGTGGTCGATGACCTGCATGACGCGCTTGCCCATGCCGGGGCGCAGGCCGTGGTAGACACTCGACATGGTGTAAAGCGTCACGAGGCTCACGGTGTAGATGGCCGAGGCGACCACCCCGAGCGCGCTGCCGCGCAGCGCGGCACGCACAATGCAGGCCAGCCCGCCGAGAATGCCCAGCGCGCCGCCGACGATGTGCGTTACCATGTTCATGGTTTCCTCCGCGCTGGAGTAGCGCGGGAGCGGACGGTCTGCCAGTCTGGTTCGTTGCATATCTGTTTTCCGCCTTTCTCGCGCGGCGGCTTTTTTGCGCCGCGCGGCTAAATATATTGTATTCGGGGCGGCACGAAATGACAACCGAAAGCGTTTTCTACCCGCCCGAAGCGGGCGCTGGGCGGCTCTACCGCCGGTAGAATTGCCCACTCTACTGCCGGTAGACTGGCAAAATGCACAGAATTTGGACGAAATTTTTGGCAGCCGCGCGCGAAAATTCACAAAAAATCTCGTGCTTCTTTGCGAACTTTGTGCTATAATAAGAGTGGAAAAAGCCGACACCCTCGGCGCGCAAAGGAGCCCTTATGAACAATATTTTATTCTTCCTTACTCCAAAAGCAATGTGTACATACCTGTACGATGACTATACCATGCGCCAAGCCCTCGAAAAAATGGAAGCCGCCGCGCTTG
Organism: Bacillota bacterium; assembly: GCA_021200975.1. GTDB lineage: Bacteria > Bacillota > Clostridia > Oscillospirales > Oscillospiraceae > Faecousia. The sequence continues at coordinate 20,766 of JAJQFT010000027.1, forward strand.
CCGCCGTGCCGATTCTCAACCGCCGCGGGGAATACCGCTGTGCCGTTACGGAGGGCGATATGCTCTGGGCGATGAAGAATATGTGCTATATGGACATTCGGCAGGCGGAGGCGCACAAGCTGATGGAGGTGCCTCACCGGCGGGAATATGTGCCCGTGCGGGTCACCACCACCATGCAGGAGCTGGTGGAGCGCGCGGGCAGCCAGAACTTTGTGCCGGTCGTGGACGATAAGGATACCTTTATCGGCATCATCAAGCGCAGCGACATCATCAAGTACTGCTCGCAAAAGCTTTTCCCGGAGGATTAAGGGGCTGCGGAAATTCCGCAGTCCCGTTTTTCCGGTTGCAAAATCCAAGCGAATCTGCTAGAATAGAGCCAGTTTATGCAGGAGGGAAGCTATGGACGACGAAAAGCGCAAGGCGCGGATCGGCGCGAATATCGCGGCCTGCCGCCGCAGCCGCGGCCTGACGCAGGCGGAGCTGGCGGAAAAGCTGCGCTACACCGACAAGGCCGTGTCGAAGTGGGAGCGCGGCGACTCCGTGCCGGATGTGCTGACCATGCTGGATATGGCGGCGGTTTTCGGCGTGCCGGTGTCGGATTTGCTGGATACGGGCGCTTCGGCTCCCGGCGAGCGCGCGGGCGCGCCGCGGCGCAGAGCCAACCCCACCGTGATTTTGCAGCTAAGCTCTGTGCTGGTGTGGTTTGTGGCGCTGCTGAGCTATGTGGTGGTGTCGAGCCTGCGGGTGCCCAATAGCTGGGTTGCCTTTGTCTATGCGGTGCCGGTCAATGCGATTGTTGTGCTCAGCATCCGCAGCGCGTGGCGGCAGTTCCGGCTTCATAGGCTGCTGATTTCGCTGATTGTATGGGGCTGCCTTGCAAGCCTCTATGTTTCGCTGCTGGTATTCGCTGAGCAAAATGTGTGGCGCATTTTGCTGCTGGGCATTCCGGGGCAGATCGCGGTGCTGCTGTGGTTCCGCCTGTTTCCGGGGAAAGGAAAAGACAATGGACAAGAGCCGCCTGCGCAGTGAGATCCGCGCCCGGAAGCGGGCGATGCGCCCGGAAGAAATCGAGGAAAAGAGCCGATTGCTGGGGCAGCTGCTCGCGGCGCACCCGCTCTACCGCGCGGCGGGCACCATCTATGGCTACCTGCCCTATAACCAGGAGGTGCGCACCACGCCGATGCTCCGCCGCGCGCTCGCCGACGGCAAGCGCGTCGCCGTACCGAAGGTATACGGCCAGCGGATGCAATTCCACTACCTGTGCGATTTTACCCGGGTGGAGCGCGGTTATGCCGGGATCCCCGAGCCGCTGGGGGACGAGCCGGTTGCGCACGACCCCACGGCGCTTGTGCTGCTGCCGGGGCTTGCCTTCGACGCGGCGGGGCACCGCATGGGCTATGGCGGCGGGTTTTACGACCGCTTTCTGGCGGAGGAGCCGCTGCACCCGAAGATAGCGCTGTGCTATGATTTTCAGATGTGCGGGGAGATCCCGGTAGACGCGCACGACATCGCCGTGGATGCCGTGCTATGGGCATAGGATGATGCGAAAGATATGCAGTACATAGGATTGTTGATTCTGGCGGCGCTTACCTTTGCCGCCTGCTGGCTGCTCGACCGCCTGTTCCGGCGGCTGTTCCGCTCGCGCGCCGAGCAGCGCTCCGGCAGAGCCGTTCGCCCGAGCCGCCGCTTCGCCGCGCTCGGCCTGCTGCTGGCGGTGCTGGGGCTGGCCTGCGCGATGGGCAGCGAAAGGGCCTACCTCATCGTCGCGGGCGTGATTGTGATTCTCGTGGGCGTGGCGCTGGCGGCGTACTACGTCAGCTACGGGATTTATTACGACGAGTCGCATTTTCTTGTGTGCAGGCCCGGGAAGCGGGCGGCGCAGTATTCCTATGGCAGCATCTGCACCCAGCAGCTTTTCCTCACGGGCGGCTCCATTCTGGTGGAGCTGCATCTCGACAGCGGCATCACCGTGCAGCTTCCGCTGGGGATGGACGGCGCGGCGGATTTCCTGAATTTTGCTTTCGCGCGCTGGTGCGCCGCGCGCGGCCTTTCGCCGGAGGATTGCGCCTTTCACGATACGGCCAATAGCTGCTGGTTCCCGCCGCTGGAGGGAAGCTGATGCACATTCCACAATCAACCACCGCGCAGGTGGAGGTTCTGCGCTTTGCCGATGCGCTGCGCGCGGCGCAGGCTCCGGCGGAGGGCTACAGCAGCGAAAAATGGCTGTATGTTCCGCCGTTTTATGCTGAATACCGCTATATTCTCGGCACGCGGGGGCAGAAGCCGCTCATCTGCGTGGGCATCAATCCCTCCACCGCCGAGCCGGGGCGATTAGACCCAACGCTCAAGTCCGTGGAGCGCATCGCGCACGCCAATGGCTTCGACAGCTTCCTGATGTTCAATGTCTACGCTGAGCGCGCCACGAATCCGGACGATTTGGAGATGCGCTGCAACACCCTCCTGCACCGGGAGAATTTGCAGGCCTTCGATTACCTGCTGCACCTCTCGAGCACGCCCGCGGTGTGGGCGGCATGGGGCACGATCATTGAAAAGCGGGATTATCTGGCGCTCTGCGTGCGCGATTTGCTCGCGCTGGGAGAGGACGTGTCCGCGCGGTGGTACTGCGCCGGCGCGCGCACGAAAAGGGGACACCCGCACCACCCGCTCTACCTCAGGAAGGACGAGCCGCTTCGCCCCTTTGATGTAAAATCCTATCTGGAGGCGCTATGATGGACAGCGAATGTGAAACCTGTTGGCACTACGACTACGACGAGGAGTATGAGGCGTACACCTGCAACATGGACTTGGACGAGGACGAATACTACCACATCCACACCGCCGGCCGCTGCCCCTATTATCGGCGCGGGGATGAATACTCGCTCGCGCGCAAGCAGTGAGCAAACCGAAAAAGTAAGACCCTGCCGAATTCCTTCACGGTTTCGGCAGGGCTTTTTTGGGGAAACGAAGCGGCAGGACACCGCAGACGATTTGCTTACGAGCTTTCTTAAAGCCTCCCGATTTGGAGGGCGGCAGAGAGGTGGGCGATGAAGCCGGCGCTGGTGGGGCGTGCGACGTCGCCGCTGGGGTCGAGCGGGAAGCCCTTGTGCCGCGGCGAAACGTTGAGCCGGAGCAGCGCGTCGGTGACGGCCACGCGCGGGTCGGGGCGCGGTTCTCCGGGCTTGGCGGCGGCGGCCAAATCGCGGGCGCGCGAGGCGACTGCTTCCAGCTCGCAGGGGCGGAGCATGAGGTAATCGATGTGATATTTCTCCACCGCGAGGTTTACATAATCAATATTCACACTGCTAAAAAGTACCACACCTCTTGGCCAGATGCAAGCGCTTTTCATCGACATTTTTCGACAATTTCGGGTTTTCTTTCCATGTGTAACATGGATTGCTCTGTCAGGTTTTGCGGGAAAGAAGTACCACCGTCTCCACATGCTTTGTCCTTGGGAAGAGGTAGAAGGCTTGGGCGGATTGGAGGGGCCTGCTGCGGAACGGGAATTCTGCAACAGGCCATTTCTGTATATAATAATCGTGCCGGAGCTTTCGCCCCGACACGACAGGAATCTTTTCTTATTTTCTCCCTACCCCAACTATTGACATAGAGCCAAAAAACACCGAGAACCGCCAGAGTCTTTGGCAGTTCTCGGTGCTGGTGGGGGAAGGTGGATTCGAACCACCGAAGCAATAAGCAGCAGATTTACAGTCTGTCCCCTTTGGCCACTCGGGAATTCCCCCATATCCGGTTGTGCCCTGTGAGCGGCTGGAGCCGGTAGACGGACTCGAACCCCCGACCTGCTGATTACAAATCAGCTGCTCTACCAGCTGAGCTATACCGGCGGCTCAAACAGAACACGCTTATTATAGCACAAAGACCGGATTTGTCAAGCACTTTTTGCGCGCAATTTGGTTTTTTACGCGAAAAACCAAACCCGACCCGCGGAGCCCCCGCGGGTCGGATGCGTAGAAAAATTGCTTCGGCTCAGGCCGCTTCCAGATAGTCCATGTTCACCCAGCCGGTATCGATGCGCCCCCACACGACCGAGCCGACCGTGCGAAGCTCATAAACTGTGACGCGCTCCCCGTAGGCGATATAGTCCACAATTGCGTTGCCCAAGCCCGCCGCGCTGCGCACGCGCAGGCTATAGCTGCCGACGGTGTAGGCCTCGGGCGTTTCCAGCGTTTCGCCCTCGGCGGATACAAGCGTTTCCACCGTGGGGGTTTCGCTTTCGCCCGAAAGCTCCAGGAAGCTCAGGCAGATCCAACCGCCGTCGGTCTTGCCCCAGAGCTTGCCGCCGGAGATGACCTTCTGCGTGACGGTGACGCTCCCGCCGGGCTGCACCCAGCCGACAATGCTGCCGGTGATGCCCGGGATGCTGCGCACGCACACCGTGGAGGCGGCGGTGCCCGTCCAGCTGCCCTCGACCGTGGCGGTCTCGCCGGATTCCGGCTCGCTTTCGTTGGTCTCCGGCTCCTCGTCCTCCACCTCGACCACGCCGGCCGTGACGTACAGCAGGCTAATCCAGCCGCCGTCAATCTTTCCCCAGTTGCCGGATTCATCCAGAATCGTCACGACGGTGCCGTTGCTGAGGCAGTCCAGAATTGTATACTTGCTGCCGGGCCCGGAGCGCACGTTCAGCGTGCCGGAAATCAGCACCGTGCCGACCCAAGATTCATACGGCTCGGTTTCCTCCGGCTCGGTGGCTTCCGGCTCGGTCGCCTCGGTGGCGGCCGTCGTTTCGGGGGTGGTCGTTTCGGCGGAGGAATCGGTGCCAAGGCGGATATAGGTCATGCTTACCCAGCCGAGGCTCGTCCTGCCCCAGCCGCCCGACTGCTCAAGAATCGTGACCGTTTCGCCGGACGAATAGGTGCCGACCACCGTGTAGCCCGTGCCGGGGCCGGAGCGGATATTCAGCACACCGCTGGAAATCACCACGCCGGCAACGCCGGACTCGCTTTCCTCGGATGTGGAGCCGGTATCGCCGCTGGAATCGCTGCTCGAGGTCTTGCCATAGCTGGTATAATCCAGACAGATCCAGCCGGTTGTGCCATTATAGGTGAATTTTCCCCATTGCAGGCCGTTGCTGGCCGTAGCCGTGGCGGAAATGTGGATGGAAACGCCGTTGGAAACGCGGTACAGCACGCTATAGCTCGTGCCGGGGCCGGAGCGAACGTTGACATCGTTGCCCGTGACCGTCACATCCACATCCGCGGGGGTGGATTCCGGCTCTGCCGGGGTGGTCACTTCGGACGAGGAGCTGTCGCTCCCGCTTTCCGTCCAGTGCGCGTAGAGGGTCGTGCCGTCGGAAATCGAGCTGTCGAGCACCGTCACCTGCGTGCCGCCGGAGGCGGCGGTATACCACCCGGCGAAATAGAGCGTTTTCGTCGTTTCGCCGGAGGTGACGGTGATGGAGCTGGAAACCGTCGCCAAAATGGAGGTGGGGTTGGAGGCGTCGAAGCCATGGATGGAATAATTCACCGTTCCGCCGTTGCCATCCAGGAATACATAGCGGTAATTCGAGGGCTTGCTGGTGCTGTAGGTTCCGTTGAGGTAAAGGTTTGCCTCCGCCAGCCGGCGACGGACGAGGCCGTAGGTCGCGCTCTTGCTCCATAGGCTGAAGGCGTAAATCAGCTCGTTGCCGGTCGCGCCGGTGCGAATCGCCGTATTGAGCACACCGCTGGAATCGGACATCCATGCGGTGCCGCAGTTGTAGGACAGCGAGAGGATTGCGTCGAACTGGTTCTGGGTAAAGGTGAGGCCGTATTTATTGGCGTAGGAATTGATGGAGCTGGAGAAGGAGCTTATGTAATAGGCCAGCAGCTCCTCGGCTTCCTCCTCGGTGATGCCGTTCTCCATGTATTCCTCCAGCTTGTCGCTGGGGCAGCGCGTGCCATAGCCCACCGAGTACTGGCTGACATCCCAATAGGGATATTTGCTGAAGCCCTCATAGAGCTTGATCAGATCCAGAACCTCCTGCGACGCCGTCATCGAGGAGGCGGCGCGGGCGGGAGCGGCAGCGAGAACGATGCCGGATAGCAGGGCGCAGATGAGCAATAGGCTGCAAATTCGCTTGCGCATCCTTCCAATCCTCCTTTGTGCGTGCATTTTCTGTATTATAACAGCTTTTCCAGAAAATTGCAACCCCTTGGAAACAAAAAATTACATTCTTGTAACCATTTTTTCACCGACGCGCCCTTAAGCAGAAAGAAATTGATTTTTCCTAGGAAATATGGTAGACTGGTGGCAAAAGGGGGCGCAGGATATGGAACAAAAAGCGCTAATCGCCATGAGCGGCGGGGTGGATAGCTCGGTTGCGGCCTACCTGACCAAGGCGGCGGGCTACCGCTGCATCGGCGCAACCATGCGGTTATTCGACAACGAGCTTCTCGGACAGGAGCAGGAGAGCAGCTGCTGCTCGCTTTCCGATGTGGAGGACGCGCGCAGCGTCGCCTTCCGGCTGGGAATGCCGTACTATGTATTGAACTTCCGCGAGGAATTTACCGAAAAGGTGATTGAAAAATTCGCCCGCGCCTATGAGCAGGGGGCGACCCCGAACCCCTGTATCGACTGCAACCGCTACCTGAAATTTGAAGCCCTGCTTGCGCGCGCGCAGGTTCTGGGCTGCCAGTGGGTCGTGACCGGGCACTACGCCAGAATCGTTGAGGAAAATAGGCAACTTCTGCTCAAGAAGGCGGTGGACAGGGCGAAGGATCAGAGCTACTTCCTCTATACGCTCACGCGCGAGCAGCTGCGCCACATCCGCTTCCCGCTTGGGGAGCTAAGCAAGGAGCAGGTGCGGGAAATTGCCGCGCAGCAGGGCTTCCTCAACGCCCGGAAGCGGGATTCGCAGGATATCTGCTTCGTGCCGGACGGGGACTACCTCGCCTTTTTGGAGCGCTATCGCGGAAAAAGCAGCCGGAGCGGGGACTTCCTCGACCAGTCCGGCCGGAAAATCGGCACGCATCGCGGTGCGGCGGGCTACACCCTAGGGCAGCGCAAGGGGCTCGGGGTCGCGCTTGGGCAGCCGGTCTACGTCTGCGGCAAGGACATGGTGCGCAACACCGTGACCCTCGGCCCGGACGAGGCGCTGTACCGGCGCACGCTTGTCGCCGGGGACTGGAACTGGCTGGCGATCGAGCCGCCGCGTGAGCCGCTTCGCTGCGCGGCAAAGACCCGCTCGCGTCAGGCCGAGCAGCCGGGCTGGCTCAGCAGTGCGCCGGACGGGCGCGCGCGCTTCACCTTCGACGAGCCGCAGCGCGCCATCACGCCCGGTCAGGCGGTGGTGCTGTACGAGGGCGACACCGTCCTCGGCGGCGGCACGATTGAGAGCACGCAGGACTGAGGAGGAATTCTATTTCCGCGCCCGGCGGCATAGACTGCTGCGGGGGCGAGGAAATGAAACGGAAGCTTTTGCAGAAGCTGGCGATTTCGGCAATGCTCGGGCTGATTTTGCCCGCGCTCACCGCGACGATTGTCGGCTCCGCCGGCACGAACCCGGCACAGCCGGAGACGACGCAGGTCACAGACGTCGCGCATTTGCCGACCGAGACGGCGGCCGAGGCGGCGACCGAGATGCCTGCGGAAATGGCGGCGGATCCGACGGTACGCGTAATCACCGCCGACGGGGCGCAGGATATGGCGCTGGAAACCTACATAACCGGGGTGGTGCTCGGCGAGATGCCCGCCTATTTTGAGCCGGAGGCGCTGAAGGCGCAGGCGGTCGTGGCGCGCACCTATACGCTGCGCGCGCTCTACACCGGCGGAAAGCATGCGGATGGGGCCGTATGCACCGATTCGAGCTGCTGCCAGGCCTATTGCAGCGCGGCGGACTACCTCGCCTGCGGCGGCAGCGAGGAGGATTTGGAAAAAATTGCGAGCGCCGTCGCCGCCACCTACCACGAGGTGCTCAGCTACGGCGGCGAGCCGATCGAGGCGACCTATTTCGCCTGTTCGGGCGGCAAGACGGAGGACGCCGCCGCTGTTTGGGGCAGCGAGGTGCCCTACCTGCTGAGCGTGGACAGCCCCGGGGAGGAGTTCGCCGCCTCCTATACGAACACGGTGGAATTCACCTATGCGGAATTTGCCGACGCGCTCGGGCTTGCGCTCAGCGGCTCGGCGGCAAGCTGGTTCGGCAGCACCAGCTATACCGCGGGCGGCGGCGTAGACACGATGGAAATCGGTGGCGTGACCTTCTCCGGCACGCAGCTGCGTAGCCTGCTCGGGCTGAACTCCACCGCCTTTACCGTGCAGCTTCGCAGCAACGCCATCGCCATCACCACGAGCGGCAAGGGCCACCGCGTGGGCATGAGCCAATACGGCGCGGACGCGATGGCGCTGGCGGGCAGCAGTTATGAGGAGATACTTTTCTATTATTTTACGGGCGTAAGTCTTGACAAATGGGAGAATTTCCTGTAAAATAGTAAATCCTACAAAGAACATGCTCGATTCTTTGCATATTTTCGGCATTTCCCACAAAAGAGGAGGATTCCTAAATGAAATTGACAGTTGACGGCTCGCCGGTAGAGATTCAAACCGGGCAGAGCCTTTTGGATTTGGCCCGGCAGCTGGGGCTAATCAGCGGCAGCCTCGCCACCGACCCGCTGGTGGCAAAAATCGCGGGGGAGATTTTCACCCTCAATTACGTCCCCCAGCGGCAGAAGGAGCTCCAGCCGGACAGGCCGGATGTCCGCCGGGCGATGGCCGCCTCGGGCGGGGTCGTCCGCCTGCTCCGCTACCGGGATGCGGAGGCGCATGAGGCCTATGTGCGCACCGCCCAATTTGTGCTGTTCCTTGCGCTGCGCCAGCTCTGGCCGCACGCGCGGGCGCGGATGAACTGCACCATCGGCGCGGGGCTGTACATTCAGGTCAGCGGCGCGGAGGATTTTTCGCCCCGCGCGCTCAAGGAGCGGGTAAGCGCGCTTGTGGCGCAGGATATTCCGCTGATTCGGAAGATGGGCACCACCGTGGGCGCAATCGAATACTACGCCTCGCACGGGCAGGACGACAAGGCGCGACTTCTGCGCCTGCGCACCGCGCCGCAGTTTCCCTACTATAGCTATGGCGATTTCCGCGACTTCTATTACGGCGAGATGATGCCTTCCACCGGCTTCCTGCGCGTGTGGGATATCCTGCCGGTGGACGGCGGCTTCATGTTCATCTTCCCGGATGACGACGACCCCGATCAGGTGGCGGACTACCGCGAGATGCCCAAGCTCTTTCAGGTTTACCGCGAGGGCGAGCACTGGGGCGGGCACATGGTCGAATGTGAAACGGTTGCCGACCTCAACGACCTGACCGATTCCGGCAAAATCCGCGAGCTGATTCGCGTCAATGAGGCCCTGCATGAGAAGCGCTTCGCCCAGATTGCCGACATCATCTGCCAGCGCGGGGCGAAGGCCGTGATGCTGGCCGGGCCAAGCTCCTCCGGCAAGACGACATCGGCCAACCGGCTGTCCATCCAGCTGCGGGTGCAGGGCAAGAAGCCAACGCTTATCAGCTTAGACGACTATTACCTCGACCGCGACAAGATCGCCCCGGGGCCGGACGGAAAAATCGACCTCGAGCACATCAATACCATCGACACCGCGCTCTTTGCCGAGCACCTGGCCGTTCTGCTTGCCGGCGGGGAGGTGGAAATGCCCACCTTCAGCTTCAAGCGCGGCAGGCGCGAATGGGTCGGGCGGCGGATGCGCCTTTCCGACGATTCGGTGCTGGTTGTGGAGGGGCTGCACGCGCTCAACCCCGTGCTGCTGCCGGACGCGCTCGACCGCAGCAAGGTATTCCGTCTCTATGTAAGCCCTCTGCTGCCGCTGAATCTCGACGACCACAACCGCATCCCCACCAGCACCCTGCGCCTGCTGCGACGCATTGTGCGCGACTATGAATCGCGCGGCTCCTCGGTGCAGCACACGCTCTCGATGTGGGACTCCGTGCGAGCGGGCGAGAAGAGGTGGATTTTCCCCTATCAGGAAAAGGCGGACGTAATCTTTAATAGCTCCACGCTCTACGAGCTGGCGGTGCTGAAAAAGCACGTCTATCCGCTGCTCACCGCCATCGGGCCGGAGGAGGAGTGCTATGAGGATGTGCGCAGCGTGGTGCGGATGCTGCAATATGTTCACGAGGCGGACGTGGATAACGAAATTCCGCCCACCAGCCTCGTGCGTGAATTCATCGGCGGCAATACCTTCTATCTTTAAAGGAGAGCACGCTGATGGAAATGCCGCTTCGCGCGCATCATCTGCTCTGCACGGTGCTGTTTGTCGGCGCGGGCTACAGCCCGGCGTTTACGGAGAATATGTCGCGCGCTGTCGCGCGGCTGCATGCGGGGCAGCCGGTAAGGCTCGCGCAGGAGCCGGACGCCATCTGCGCCGCCTGCCCGAACCGCCTGCCGGACGGCGCCTGCGCGCTGGATGCCGATGCGCCCATCGCCTCGACGGATCAGCGCCTGCTCGAGCGGCTGCGCCTGCGTTCGGACGCGTGCTATGCCCCGCAGGAGCTGTTTGCGCTCGTGAAGGCGCGGCTCACGGCCGCGGATTTCGAGGAGCTTTGCGCAAATTGCCGCTGGTACCGCGCGGGCTATTGCAGCTATGAAAAATACATGGAGCGTATAGAAAGCTTTCTATCGCCCGATTGACACAGCAAGGGGGGTCAGGCAGCAATGCCCGGCCCCCCTTTGTTATTCGGCTGCGTCTATCCGGTCGTGAAGCCCAGATGCGCATAGTAATCCTGCGAAATCAGGTAGCGCGCGTAGGTTAAGCGATTTTTCACCATCGCTGCCACCGTGGAAACATAGTCGTCGCTGACCTCCACGCCCTCGTTGGGCGTAAAGGTCTTGGTGTAGGCCTCGTAGGTTCCTGCGGAGGTGATCCAGCTGTAGCCATAGCCCACATCGGGGAAGATGACGATTGGCATCGCGCTGGAAATCTCGCCCGCCTCCACCTGCGGCGCGAGCAGGTCGCGCCCGGAGAGGAGCCTCGAATCGCACTCCAGACCGAAGATGTTTGACAGCGTCGGCACAATATCGACGGAGGAGCAGGGCGTATCCACCACCACCGGCTCATCCATCGAGCCGCACCAGAGAATCAGGGTGTTGGAGTAGTAGGTGGTGGAGTATTCGCTCACAGAGCCGTTCCAGCCCATCAGCTCCTGATAATAATCGGTGCTGCCCTCGCTAAGCCCGTAGGGGTAGTGGTCGGCGGCGAGCACGATCACGGTGTCGTCCGCGATGCCCGCCTCCTCCAGCGCGTTGAGCAGGTACTCCATCGCGTATTCCAGCTCCATATTGCAGGCAAGGTAAGCCCGCACAGCGGAGCTGCCCTCAAAGCCGTCGAGAGCGTCCCAGTTCTTGGCGGACATTTTATTGGCGGAGTAGCTGTAATTGAGGTGACCGGACACCGTCATATAGTAGGTGTGGAAGGGCGTGCCGTCCTCCAAATAGGCGGCGATTTGGTCGTCGATCGTGGCCTGAATCAGCTCCAGATCCGAGGCCGGCCACTGCGAGGCGCTGTCGAGTGTCAGCCCGTTGCCGATGCCGTAGTAGGTATAGCCGAGATTGGGGTGGGTCTTGTTGCGGCCATAGTAGGTGTAGCTGCCGTTGTGCCAGGCGGTCGTGGTGTAGCCGAGCTTCGAAAACTGCCAGCCCAGCGCGAAGGGGAGCGTCTTGCCGATGCTCGCGGCGAAGGCGGTCGAGGAATTGATCCATGTGGGAATAATGCCGGTCATGTTGGCAAATTCGCCGCCGGTGGTCGACTGCGTCCAGCCGGGCTGGTAGAAATTGGTGAAAACGAAGCCGTTGTTTGCGAGCTGATAGAGCGCGGGGGTGCGCTCCTCGTCGATTACCGCGGTGCAGAAGGCCTCCGCCGTTATCAGGATCAGGTTCTTGCCCTCGAAAAGACCGGTATATTCATTCTGCTGGGTTGGGGTCTGGGTGGAGAAGTACTGATCCATCGCCAGCAGCGTGCCGCTGTCCGATTCGAGCAGCGAGTCGAAGTCAATATCCATCACGTTGTCGTCGTAGACGATCCCCGTCGGCTCTGGCTCGGTCGGCTCCTCTGTTTCGGTCGCCGTCGTTTCCGTTGCATCCGTTGGCGCCGTCGTAGGCGGCGTGGTCTGGGTGGGCTCGGGGTCGGTTGGCAGCACCGGGTCGGTCGGCAGCACAGCCTCCGGCGCGCCGAAGATGGCGTACTGCGCCTCCAGCCGCAGGGTATTCACGAGGCCAAAGCGCGGGATCGCGCCATTGGCGGAGTAATCCGAGGTATAATACGATGCGTCGTCCCCCGCATGGCACAGCACGATGGCTGTGACCTGCAGCAGCACCAGCACCGCCGCCGGGATGGCGAGGCTCGTCCAGTGCCAGCGCGGAGTGGCAGGCGCTAAGGATTTGCGGAAAATCACGAAAAGAATCAGCGGCAGCAGCGCCAGCGGGAAGAACCAGAGGTTGCGCCAGACGACGCCCAGCGCCTCGCCCAGGAAATTGCCCGCCACCTGGCCGGTCATTTGCGTGAGGTAGCCCACCTGAAAATAGGTGCCAAAGAAGGCCTTGCAGCATTTTTCGATAATGGTGAGCGCTGTCAGCAGCAGCAGGAGCACGAATACGATCCCGCGGGCGAGCCCCTTCTTGGGGATGGCTTCCGCCAGCAGCCACAGCAGCGCGCCGGCCGCGGCGCCCGCGAGCAGCGCACGCGGCAGCCCGATTGACCAAAATAGAATATCCGAATCCGAAAGGCGGAGCATCAGCTCCAGCCATGGGATGCTCAGGCAGAAAAAGAGCGCGCGGAGCACCCGGCTAAGCACCGTATTGGCCTGCAAAATTGCCCACGGCTTTGGGGCGAAGGGGTCGGATTTGGACTTCATGGCGGATACCTCGCTTCTTGGGGAAAGTTCTGTAAGCCGGTTAAGCGGGACTTCGACCGGCTTCGACAGAAATTTTCTATAGTATATCCCATTTTTCGCGGCATATCAAGCGCCTGCAAAAAAGTTCATGAAAACTTTTGTAGCGTTACAATAGATGTGAGACCAAGGTATAGAAAAAAGCGATTGAGTT
>JAJQFT010000091.1:0-23559 GCA_021200975.1 Bacillota bacterium
ACTCGCTGCCATTGTCGGTCTGGATGATTTCCGGTGCGTAGCCGAAATATCGGATGACAAAACGGCAAAAAAGGAGTACTCTATATCTCGTGGGCCTTCCTCCCGGCGGCGTGCGCGCCGCGCGAATTCCCAAATGGAGGAGGGTCAAGCCAAGCCGCAAGCTGCGCCTGCACGGCAGGCGGCCGCGGCGACGGCGCAGGAAAGGAGCTTTGCAATGCGTTCCAGCGGCATCCTGATGCATATTACCTCCCTGCCCGGGCCATACGGCATCGGCACGATGGGCAGGGAAGCTTACCGGTTTGTAGACTTTCTCAAGGCCGCCGGGCAGAGCTACTGGCAGATTCTGCCGCTCACGCCCACGGGCTTTGGCGACTCGCCCTATCAGTCCTGCTCCACCTTTGCCGGCAATCCCTACCTGATTGACCTCGACGCTCTGGCCGAGGAGGGACTGCTGAAGCGCGAGGCGCTCGCCTCGCACGACTGGGGTGCGCAGCCGGAGCGGGTCGATTTTGGCAGGCTGTATATCCACCGCTGGCAGGTGCTGCGCGAGGCCTATGCCGCCTTCCCCGGCAGCGAGGAATTCGATTGCTTCTGCCGCCGGGCCAGCAGCTGGCTGCCCGATTTTGCCCTGTTCATGGCGCTGAAAAAGGAATATGGCGGCGCGTGGTACACCTGGCCGGAGGCGCTCAAGCGGCGCGAGCCGGACGCCGTATGGCACGCGCGGCAGTCGCTCAGGGACGAAATTCGTTTCCAGAGCTTCGTGCAGTTCGCCTTCTTCCACCAGTGGGAGGCGCTGCGCGGCTATGCCCACCGAAGCGGCGTGCGGATTATTGGCGACGTGCCCATCTACGTGCCCTACGATTCTGTGGAGGTCTGGGCAAGTCCTGAGCTTTTCCGGCTGGATGCGCAGCTCGCGCCCGAGGCCGTGGCCGGCTGCCCGCCGGACGCTTTCACCGAGGACGGCCAGCTATGGGGCAACCCACTCTACCGCTGGGACACGCTGCGCAAGGACGGCTACGGCTGGTGGATTCGCCGCCTCGCTGCCGCGGGCGAGCTGTACGATGTGGTGCGCTTCGACCATTTCCGCGGCTTCGAGAGCTTCTGGGCGGTGCCCTATGGCGACGAAACCGCGCGCGGCGGCGCGTGGGAGCCCGGCCCGGGGCTGGAATTTATCCGCGCCGTGCAGCGCGCCCTGCCGGGTCTGAAGCTGATTGCCGAGGACTTGGGCTACCTCACGCCCGAGGTGCTGCGGCTGCGCGATGAGAGCAGTCTGCCCGGCATGAAGGTGCTGGAATTCGCCTTCGATTCCCGCGAGCCATCCGACTACCTGCCGCACAACTACACCCGCAACAGCGTCTGCTACACCGGCACGCACGACAATATGACCATGCGCCAGTGGTTCGACACCGCCTCGCCCGACGCGGCGGCCTACGCCAGAGAGTACCTCGCGCTGACCGAGCAGGAGGGGCTTGTATGGGGCTGCATCCGCAGCGCAATGGCAAGCGTGAGCGACTTGGCCGTGATTCAGATGCAGGACTACCTCGACCTCGGCGGCGAGGCCAGAATGAACTTCCCCGGCACCACCGGCTCCAACTGGGGCTGGCGCGCAGCCGATGGATATTTGGACGCGTCCCTTGCCCGGCGCATCCGAAGCCTTACAACACTTTACGGTCGCCTTGGCGATCAAGCCGAAAAGAAGGAGATCAACACCCATGAATGAAAAATGCCTGGACATTGTCCGCTGGACAGAAGCACAGCTCAAATACACCTACGACGTTTCCTTGCAGGAGGCAACGGCGCAGGAGCTGCACGAGGCGCTCGGGCAGGCTGTGATGATGGCCATTTCCGACAACTGGAGCCGCTCGAAGCACACCCGGATGCATCAGCGCAAGGCCTACTATTTTTCCGCCGAGTACCTGATTGGCCGTCTGGTCTACTCCAATCTCTACAACCTCGGCATTCTCGACGAGATGAAAAAGCTCTTTGCCGAGCGGGGCGTGGATTTAAGCTGCCTCGAGGAAATTGAGGACGCCGCCCTTGGCAACGGCGGCCTCGGACGACTGGCGGCCTGCTTCCTGGACAGCGCGGCGACGCAGAACATCCCCCTGTCCGGCTACGGCCTGCGCTATCGCTTCGGCCTGTTCAAGCAGAGCTTCGACGCGCAGGGCAACCAGGTCGAGGCGGCCGACGACTGGACCAAATTCGGCGACCCCTGGTCCTACCGCCGCTATAACCACACCGTAAAGGTCAAATTCCCCGACCACACCGTGCTCGCCGTGCCCTACGACGTGCCCGTGATTGGCTACGGCACGAACAACATCAACACCCTGCGCCTGTGGCAATGCGAGGCGGAGGAGGAGCTGGATTTCAACGCCTTCAACGACCAGGACTATATGCGCGCCCTCGCGCAGAAGAACAAGGCCGAGGATATCACCCGCGTGCTCTACCCCAACGATTCCACATGGGAGGGCAAGCGCCTGCGGATCAAGCAGCAGTACGTCCTGTCCTCTGCGTCGCTGCAGGATATGGTGCGCACCTTCAAGGCCGCGCACGGCAGCGACCTGAGCCGCTTCGCCGAGTTCTACGCCGTGCAGCTCAACGACACCCATCCCGCCATGTCCATCCCCGAGCTGATTCGTCTGCTGATGGCCGAGGGCATGAGCTTTGAGCAGGCCTTCTCCGTCGCGGCCAAGACCTTCTCCTATACCAACCACACCGTCATGACCGAGGCACTGGAGAAATGGAACCTCGACCTGCTGCGCTCCGTTGTGCCGGAAATCGTGGATATCATCTGCCGCATCGACGCCAAGCTGCGCAGCGAGCACCCGAACCTGTATATCGTCCGCGACAATACCGCGCACATGGCGAACCTGAGCGTGTATGTGGGCAGCTACGTCAACGGCGTGGCGGAAATCCACAGCGAGATCCTGAAAAAGGACCTTTTCCGCGACTGGTACGCCGTCTATCCCGAGCGCTTCCAGAACAAGACGAACGGCATCACGCCTCGCCGTTGGCTGGGGCTGAGCAACCCCGAGCTGGCGAATCTCATCAAGTACCGCATTGGCGACGACTTCCTGAAGGATCTCGACAAGCTCGAGAAGCTGAAGCCCATGATTGACGACGACATGGTGCGCCAGTTCAACACCATCAAGCGCCAGAAAAAGGAGCAGCTCTGCCGGGTGATTGCCGCGCGCGAGGGCGTTTCGCTCTCGCCGGACTTCCTGTTTGACGTGCAGGTAAAGCGGCTGCACGAATACAAGCGGCAGCTGATGAACGCCCTGTCCATCGTGGATATCTATTTCCGCATCAAGGACGGCAGCCTGCCCGACTTCTACCCCACTGTGTTCGTATTTGGCGCGAAGTCCGCGCCCGGCTACGCCCGCGCGAAGGCCATTATCCGCTATATCAACCGCATCGCGAAGATGATTAACAACGACCCTGCTGTGGCCGATAAGCTCAAGGTGGTATTCGTGCAGAACTACAACTGCTCCTACGCCGAGCAAATCATCCCCGCGGCCGACATCTCTGAGCAGATTTCCCCCGCGGGCACCGAGGCCTCCGGCACCGGCAACATGAAGATGATGCTCAACGGCGCCGTCACCCTCGGCACGCTCGACGGCGCAAACGTGGAGATCGTGCGCGAAGCCGGGGCGGAGAACGAGTATATCTTCGGCCACACGGTGGAGCAAATCAACGCCCAGCGCGACAGCTACTACGCCCGCGGCATCTACGACACCAACCCCCGCCTGCACCGCGCGCTGGATACGCTGGTGGACGGCACCGTACCGACCGACGACGCGCAGCGCGAGCTGTACACCGCCCTGCTCGACGGCGCGAGCTGGCACAAGGCCGACCACCACTTCGTGCTGCTGGACTATGATTCCTACCTCAAGCAGAAGCTCCGCGCGAACCGCGACTATGCCGACCGCCTGAGCTTCGGGCGCAAGTGCCTGCTCAACGTCGCCTCCTCCGCGCGCTTCTCCTCCGACCGCACCATCCGCCAGTACGCCGAGGAAATCTGGCACGTCGAGCCGACCAAATACTAATCCGAATGGTATACAAGGAGATTGCCGGGGCAAGCGCCTCGGCAATCGCTTTATTTTGGAGAAGCTCCGGGGAAAAACCGGCGGCAGCCGGCTCGGCGTCTAGGTGCAGGAGGTAGTCTGGTAGCCGTCGCTGCGGTCGCAGCCCGTGGGGCTGAACTGCGCGGCGGGGAAGGGGATGCGCGAGAAAATCTCGCACGGATCCTCCGAGGGCGTGGGCGCGTCGGAGCAATCCTTGCACGGCACGGCGTAGTCCACCAGCGGCACGAGCGCCTGCACATCCCGCTCCAGCCGGACGATGGAAAACTGGCCGAGCGTAACGTAGAGCCGCCGCCGCTCCCCGGCGAGCACCAGCTCGTCGTCAAACAGGGCGCAGATGGCTGCCGGGAGCTGGACGGTATCGGTGCAGCCGCTATCCTCCGCCGTTTCCCGCACGCGGGAGCTGAGCACCATCGGGTCGAGCACCTCCACGATGGCGGTGGGGCGGTTGGCGAGGATGCGCGTGAGGCCGTCCGCCTCCAGAAGGCGGGTATCGGAGCGATAGATGTGCGCCTTGCTGTCCTCGCCGCAAAGCACCACCCGCTTGGAGAACACCGCCACCCCATATAGCGCGGGCGGGGCGGGCGGCACCGATGGTCGCGTCGGCAAGGATGCGGTAGTAGAAGGTCACGTCGATGCAGTAGCGGTTCCGGTCGAAGGCCACCGGCTCCACGTCAATATAAGTATACAGCAGCTCCGCGGAGCGGGCACGCACCCCGGCGGCAGAATCGAGCTGGGTCTGCGAGCCGCGGGTGAGGTACACCCGCAAATCCTCAATGCAGTCCTTATCCCGGCAGGAGTCGGTGATTTTTCGGGTGTGTACGGCGATGGCCTGCCGCAGGCTTTGGGGATCGATACTGAGCGCCCCCGTATTTTGGTCGGACATGGCAGTTACCTCCCTGACAAAAATGGGATGAGGCCAAAGACGCGCTAAGGCTTCATCCCATTTTATGCACTTTTTCCCGCCGGGTGTCAGTTTTATGCTAAACCAGCAGCACCAGCACGCCGAGCACAATGCGGTAGATGCCGAACACCGAGAAATCGTGGCTGCGCACATATTCCATCAGCCCTTTGATGACGGCAAGGCTCACGATAAAGGAAACGACACAGCCCACGGCCAGCACACCAAGCTCCAGCCCGGTCGCGCTGTTTCCCTCCAGCGCAAACTTGACGAGCTTCAGCGCGCTCGCGCCCAGCATGGTGGGGATGGCCATGAAGAAGGAGAATTCCGCCGCCGCCGGGCGCGCCACGCCCACAAGGATGCCGCCGAGAATGGTCGCGCCGGAGCGCGAGGTGCCCGGCACCAGCGCGAGGCACTGGAAAAAGCCCATGTACAGCGCCGTCCTCCAATCGATGTCCTGCACATCGCGCACCTTTATGCGCATCCCAAGCGAGAGCTTCTCCACGGCGATAAAGGCCACGCCGTACACAATCAGCATCAGCGCGACGACGAGGTAGTTGTATAGATGCGCGTCCATCCAGTCGTCGAGCAGCAGGCCCACAACGGCGGAGGGGATAACGGCAATCACCACCATTCCCCACAGCCGCCACGTTTCCCTCCTGCCGGCGAGAGTGGTCTTCGCCCACGCGCCCCATGGCTCGCCCGCCGCCCTCGCGTGGAAGCGGAAGGGGTTGAGCTTGCCAAAGAACAGCACCAGCACCGCCAGAATCGCGCCGAGCTGGATGACGACCTCGAACATTTCATAAAAGGCGTCGGATATTTGCAGCGTCACCCACCGGTTGAGCAGGATCAGGTGGCCGGTGGAGGAGATGGGCAGCCACTCCGTGATGCCCTCCACAACGCCAAAGAGGATGGCCTTCAGAATTTCAAGCATAATGATTTCCTTTCCCAAGTATTCCCCGTTTTTCAACCCGCATCTGCGGCGCAGAAGGCGATTGGTACCGGGCTCCCCGAAGCTTTCATTGCCTCTATCATACTCCATCTCGGCAGAAAATGCAAGCACATTTCCGGGAGCGAAGCAGTGTTCACATAATAGGGCGGGAGTCTTTACAAATAATTCACCACAAATTCAAAATACGCGCTATAATGATAAAAAACTAAAATTTATCTAAACGGAGGTAATTTTCATGGCTGTATCTGTACTGCTCGTGGAGGACGATCAAAATATTTCCCAGCTGCTGCAAATGTATCTGGAAAAAGAGGGTTACGCCGTCATTTCTGCGTCAAACGGCAGCCAGGGGCTGACGAAATTCCGCTCGATCAAGCCCGACCTGGTGCTGCTGGACGTAATGATGCCGGTGATGGACGGCTGGGCGGTGTGCAAGGCCATCCGCGCCGAAAGCCAAGTCCCCATTATTATGTTAACCGCCAAGGGCGAAACGGACGACAAGGTGCAGGGGCTGAAGTCCGGCGCGGACGACTACATCACCAAGCCCTTTGAGATGCGCGAGGTGCTCGCCCGAGTGGAGGCCGTGCTGCGCCGCAGCTCCGGCGTGACGGCCGAGAAGAAGGCGCGCCGCCTTGTCTACGACAAGCTGATTATCGACATGGACGCCTTCGAGCTGATTGTAGACGGCAAGAAGGTCGACGCGCCGCCCAAGGAGATGGAGCTGCTATTCTACCTCGCCTCCTCGCCCAACCGGGTCTACACCCGCAACCAGCTGCTCGACGAGGTCTGGGGCTTCGACTATTTTGGCGACAGCCGCACCGTGGACGTGCATGTAAAGCGCCTGCGCGAGAAGCTCGAGGGCGTTTCGCCCGAATGGAGCCTCAAGACCGTGTGGGCTGTAGGATATAAATTCGAGGTCAACACCCAATGAAATCCGCCTTCAGCCGCAATTTGACCACCGTGGTCGTGATTCTGATGGCCACGCTGGTTCTCACCGGCATTATTTTCCGGCTGATGGTGAAGGATTACCTGACCGATTACAATGAGGAGCAACTCGAAAGGCAGGCTTTGGTGATTGCCGACCTCGTATCGGCAAGCTGCACGGAGGACGGCTTCGATAAAGGCAATTTTGTCGTCGCCCTGAGCGCTGCGACCTCCGCCGCCGGCGTGGACGCGGTCATCTGCGACGCGGACGGGATGCTCCTGCTTTGCGCGGATAGCCCCTTCGGCTGCGAGCACGTTGGGATGATGCTCGCGCAGGAATATTTAGACCAGGCCTTTTCCGAGGACCTTACCGTGTCCATCGGCAAAATCAGCGGCCTGTACGACGATGTGCGCTACGTCATCTCCGTCCCGATTCTCGACGACGACGGCAGCCGCCTCGCGCTGCTGATTGTTTCGCAGAGCGTTGGCAATATGGCGGCGGTCGTGGGCGTGATTATCCAGCGGTTCGTAATTGTGTCGCTTTCGGTGGTTGGCGTCGCGCTCATCCTGATGGTTTTCTCCGCCCGCCGCCAATCCGCCCCGCTGCAGGAGATGGCCAGCACCGCCCGCGCCTTTGGGCACGGCGAGCTATCCGCCCGGGTGAAAACCAACGGCAAGAATTCCCGCGAGGTGGAGGAGCTTGCGCTTGCCTTCAACAATATGGCCGCCAGCTTGGAAAAGAGCGAGTACCAGCGGCAGGAATTCGTGGCGAACGTTTCCCATGAGCTGAAAACGCCCATGACCACCATCTCGGGCTACGTGGACGGTATTCTCGACGGCACGATCCCGCCCGACCAGCAGGAGCAGTACCTGCGCATCGTTTCCGACGAAACCAAGCGTCTCTCGCGCCTTGTGCGCAGTATGCTGGATATCTCCCGGCTGCAGAGCCAAGGCGGCATTCCCGAGGAGCAGATGCTCCGCTTCGACCTCGAGGAGAGCGCCGGGCGGACACTGCTGACCTTCGAGCAGAAGATTAACGACAAGCATCTGGACGTGCAGGTGGATATGCCGGAGCATCCGGTGTATGTGCAGGCCAATCAGGATGCCATCACGCAGGTGATTTACAACCTGCTGGACAACGCCATCAAATTCAGCCCGGATGCGGGCACGCTGGAACTGACGATTCGCGAGGGCGGCGGCAAGGCCTACCTCAGCATCGCCAACCAGGGCGAAACCATCCCCTCCGAGGAGCTGCCGCTGGTATTCGACCGCTTCCACAAGATTGACAAGTCCCGCTCGCAAAACCGCGACAGCTGGGGGCTGGGGCTGTATATTGTAAAAACCATCGTGGATTCCCACGGCGAGAACATCTCTGTCACCAGCCGCGACGATAAGACCACCTTCACCTTCACGCTCAAGCAGGTGAATTGAGCATTCTGCATCCTAATTGTATCGAGGTAAAATTATGCGCGACGAAGACAACTACTGGGACTCGGACTACAGCAACGGCTCGACCCGCCCGCCAAAAAGCCACGCGCCGCTGATTGCAGCTCTGCTGAGCGCGGTGATTTTGATTGCGGGCGGCTGGCTCGTGCTGAACTTTATGGATATTTCGCTCCTGCCGGATTCGACCGAGGATACGGAATCCACCGATGCGCTCAGCTTCACCAGCACCGAGTCCGCCTCGCCGAGCAGTGATGCCCTCCTCGAGGTGCCCGCCGAATCCCGCCCGGACGCGGAGGTTCCGCTGAGCAGCGTGCCCGGCTCCTCCGACAATTACCCGCAGGAGGGCGGCCTGAGCCTTCAGGAGATTTACCTAAAATGTATTGACTCGGTGGTTTCCATCACCTGCACGCTCAGCGGCGGCACCGCCTCCGGCACCGGCGTGATTCTCAGCGAGGACGGCTATATTGTCACCAATCAGCACGTTGTGGAGGATGCGCTCTCCATCCGCGTGAAGCTGACGAGTGATGCGGAATACACCGCCTCCGTCGTAGGCGAAGATGTGATTTCCGACCTCGCCGTGCTGTATATCGACGCCGACGCGCTCTCCCCGGCAGAGTTTGGCGACTCCTCAACGCTGCGGGTGGGCGACGCGGTGGTTGCCATCGGCGACCCGCTGGGCGAGGCCTACCGCGGCACGATGACAGACGGCATCGTTTCCGCCATCAACCGCGATGTGGAGGTCGACGGGCGTACCATGACGCTGATTCAAACGAACGCCGCCCTGAATTCTGGCAACTCCGGCGGGCCGCTCATCAACTGCTACGGGCAGGTGATTGGCATCTGCAACATGAAGATTGGCGCTTTTTCCGACTCCGCGGGGGTGGAGGGCATCGGCTTCGCCATCCCGAGCGTGACGGTGCTGGAGATTGCGCAGCAGCTGATGGAGCAGGGCTACGTTTCCGGCCGCCCCAGCCTCGGGCTGAGCGGCGAGGAAATTTCGGAGATGTACCAGCGCTTCTACAATCTCCCGGCGGGCTATCTCGTTGAGGAGGTGGAGTCCGGCGGCGCGGCGGATGCCGCGGGGCTGGCGGCCGGGGATGTGATCCTCTATATCGGCGACACGCGCATCGAAAGCAGCGACGACCTGAACAGCGCCCTGTACAGCTACGAGGCCGGCGACACCGTGACCATCACCTACTACCGCGGCAACCGCCAGCACACCGTGCAGCTGACCCTGCAGGAGGCCGGCGGCTAGGCAGTTTTCAAAAGCATACCCAGAGCAGCCCGGCAATCGGGCTGCTCTAAGAAAGTAATGGAAGCATTCTAAAATGAAGGAAGCATTGTCAAATGGATAAACCGTATAGCACCCATTATCAAATCCGCTCCTCGGAGGCGGACTGCTTCGGGCGGCTGACGCTCAACCACCTGCTCGAATTCATGCAGGAGAGCGCAGGGCAGAACTGCGAACAGGAGGGCTGGGGGCGCAGCGAGCTGATGAAGCGCGGCCTTTTCTGGGCGGTCATCCGCCAGAAGGTTTCCATCACCCGCCTGCCCAGCGCAATGGAAACCATCCGGGTGGACACATGGCCGATGCCGGTCACCCGCACCGCCTTCCCCCGCGCGACGATGGCTTACGATGAGCGGGGCAACGAGCTTTTCCGCGCGATTGGCCTGTGGATTGTGATGGACTATGAAAACCGCAAGATGGTTCTGCCCGCCAAGTGCGGTCTGGACGTGCCGGGGCTGCTCACCGGGCTGGAAATGACGCCGCCGGGCTCCATCGTCCCGCGCGAGCTTGCCAACCAGGAGCTTCGCCAGGTGCGCTACAGCGAGCTGGACTGGAACGGCCACATGAACAACTGCCGCTACCTCGATTGGGTGACGGATGTGCTGCCCGCCGAATTTCAGCGCGCGCACCAGCCGAAGTCCTTCACCGTCGCCTACGCCTCCGAGGCGCGCGAGGGCGAGCGACTTGCCGTAGACTGGGAGCTGAGCACGCAGGGCGAGCTGAGCGTAGAGATTCGCCGCCAGGAGGAGATCCCCGGCAAGGGGCGTGTATTCGGCGCACGCCTGCAGTATTGAGGCGCTTCCAAAAATCGTCCGCGTCGCCTGCTGCGCGCAAAAACGGAGGGCTTCCACCCGGAAGTCCCCCGTTTTTTGGCTTTTTCTGCCCCGCGTCGCTTCTAAATCGCAATCGGCACAGCGTCGGGCTCAATTGGGCACAGGTAGCCCTCCCTTGTCCGGCGGTGGAATTCCTCCGTCGCCTGCGCCAGGGTTTCCGGGCTTTGCAGCAGCTCCAGCGCGGTGCAGGCCATCGCCTCCGCCGCGGTGAGCATTCCCTTATAGGCAATCTCCGTGCAGCCGCAGCTGACATTCTGCCAGCTGTGCCCCGGCGCGCCGATGGGGTTGCAGGCCGTATGCACCTGCACGGTGGGGGTGAGCCAGCTCACATCGCCCACGTCGGTCGAGCCGGGCTGGAAGCCGGTGCCGTGGTAGGCCGGGCAGATGAAGTCCGCCAGCGGCTTGCTCCCATCGTCCGTGAGCGCGCGCACCTGCTCGCGAATGCTCTCGTCGAATTCCGCGCCCACGCCGGGAACGCCCTCGGACGAATAGGTAGCCTTCAGCGCGGCGGCGAAGGCAAAATCCTCCGCATCGAACTTCGGCGCGCCGACATACTCGAGATTCTTCTGCATCCGCTCTTCCAGCGTAAAATTCGGGACGGTCTCCGCCGTGCCGTCGATAAAGGTGCGGTGGAAGCTCGTGCCGGTCATCAGCGCCGCGCCGCGCGCAAGGTCGTCCACCCGCGCGAGCAGGGCGACGGTATCGCGCACCCGGCTGCCGCGCACCATGTACAGCACCGAGGCCGACGGCTGCACAACATTCGGGCTTACGCCGCCGCTGTCGATGATGGCATAGTGCAGGCGGCAGTCCGGCGTGATATGCTCGCGCAGGAACTGCGCGCCTACGTTCATCAGCTCCACGCCGTCGAGCGCGCTGCGCCCCTGATGGGGATTCCCGGCGGCGTGCGCGGCAATGCCCTGAAATTCATACAGCACCTGAATGCTGGAATTGCAGGTGCCGGTCGCGACCTCGTTGACGGTGCTGGGGTGCCATGTGATGGCCGCGTCCAGCTTCTCCCAGTAGCGCTCGCGCGCCATGTAGGCCTTGGCCGCGCCGCCCTCCTCGCCGGGGCAGCCGAAGAAAATCACCGTGCCGGGCAGGGAATGGCGCTGCATCATCTCCTTGACGGCGCAGGCGGCGGCAAAGGAGCCGGCACCCAGCAGATGGTGACCGCAGCCATGCCCCGCCCCGCCGGGGACGAGCGGCTTTGGCTCCAGCGCGCCGGCGCACTGGCTTAGCCCCGAGAGGGCGTCGTACTCGCCGAGGATGCCAATGACCGGCCTGCCGGAGCCAAAGCGGCCGACCACGGCAGTTTCAATGCCGCACACGCCGGTTTCGACGGTGAAGCCCGCCTGCTCCAGCGCATCAGCATAGGTGCGGCAGGCAAAATACTCCTTCAGCGAAAGCTCCGGATGCTCCCATATGCTTTTGGCAATGGCGCGGTAGCGGCTTTCATTTTGGCACAGGTAGGCAATCGCTTCTTGTTTCATCATTTCCTCCATAAGCTTCGCCCGGCGCGCCGGGCGGTATTTTTTTAAGTGTCGCGCCCGGCAGGACGCGGGCACTTATGCAATCGCCCACAGGGCGAGCAGGTGCAGCGGGTAGAAGGCGTAAAAGGCGTAGCGCAGGACGCGGCTATGGGATGCTTTCTCGCCGCTGTACAGCGCCAGCAGTGCAAAGGAGAGGCTGCCCAGCAGCTCCACCAAATTGTTGTGCACAATGCACAGCGCCGCAAACAGCAGCGCGCCGAAGGCGTACCGATGCGGCAGCCGCGGCAGATAATGGCAAAGCAGCACCGCCGACACGCCGAAAGCGCCGTAATCGGTGCGGCCAAAATAGGCCGCGAGCAGCGCGCCAAGTACGCCGAGCAGCCAGAGCCTGCTGCCCCGCTCGCCCAAATCGGCGCACCAAATCGCGACGAGCCCAAGCGCAAGCGTCCACATCACATTCTGGTAGCCCCAATAAAAGGGCTGCGAGTAGAAGGCCAGGTCGAACGGCACCTCCGACAGCACACCGAAAATCAGCAGCCGCGCGAGATACTTTGGCACGCTGCGCGTATGCGCGTAGCCCTGCGCGATGAAAAAGCAAAAAATCGGAAAGGACAGCCGCCCGATGCCGCGCAGCACCAGCGCGCCCGGCAGCAGCACCGCGCCGATATGGTCAATGAGCATAGTGAGCATCGCGATGCCCTTGAGCTGCTCGCGCGAAAGGCGAAAGCGTGCGGCTTCCATGCGGTCATCCCCTCCCCTGCCGACAGTATAGCACATTTTTCGCCGCGTGGCAAGTGCCTTTCTGCCGCGACCGTTCCGCCCAAAAATTTACATTTTCCCCTCTTGTGCAACGCGTAAAAATCGTATATAATAGAGGAAGCTATGGGCAGGAGGTGCGGTATGGCGGGCAAGCGCAAGAAACCAAATAGCGGCCGCGCGCGCGGGCAGCTTTTCTCGAAGCGGCAGCTTCTCGAGATGCGAATCGCCGTGCTCGTCACCGCCGTGGTGCTGGTCGGCTGCGGCATCGCCCTGCTGATTGCCCACGCGGTGCTGCCGCGCGGCAGCGCAGGCGGCGAGGTGAGCGCCGAGAGTGCCACGCAGGCCGAAACACAGGCCGTGGCAGAAACCGAAGCCGAAACCGAGCCGCCCGCCGAGGACACGGTGATCCACCTCGTCGCCGGAGGCGACATCAACGTAACCGACAAAACCGTAGCCGCCGGGGCGCAGGCCTCTGGCTACGATTACACCGAGGTGTTTCTCGACATCATGCCTGTTCTGGCGAGCGCCGATCTGACCGTTGTGAATTTTGAGGGCAACACCGTCGGCACGCCCTATGGCAGCGACACCGTCTCCGCTCCCACCGAGCTGCTGGACGCTTTGAAAAACGCCGGGGTCGATCTCGTGCAGATGGCCAACTCCAAGGCCATTGCCAACGGCATGACCGGCCTGGCCGCCACGCTGGAAGCCATTTCCGAGGCGGGGATGCAGAGCGTCGGCGCCTACGCGACGAATGCCGACTTCAATCGCTCCGGCGGCTATGTGATTCGCGAGGTGAACGGCATCCGCATCGCTTTTGTCGCCTTCACGAAGGGCATGGACGGCATGGGGCTGTCCAGCGGCAGTGAAAGCTGCGTGAACGTGCTGTACACCGACTACAACTCCACCTACCAGAGCGTGGACACCGCCTCCATTACGTCGATCCTGCGCAATGTGCAGGCGGCCGAGCCGGACATCACCATCGCCCTGCTCCACTGGGGCAGCGAATTCAACGCGCAGCTCAGCTCAAGCCAAGAAACCATCCGCGACCTGCTGCTGGAAAACGGGGTGAGCGTCATCCTCGGCACGCACTCGCACTATGTGCAGGCCGTGGAATACAGCGCGGAGGACGGCACTCTCATCGCCTACTCGCTCGGCGACCTGCTCGGTGACGCGGATAAAGCCGGCACCAACTACTCGGTGCTGCTGAACATCGAAATCACCAAAGACGGCACGACCGGCGCCGTTTCCGTGACGGGCTATGAATATGTGCCCGTATACCTGGACGACCAGACCGAGAGTGGCGGCGGCATCCGCATCCTGCAGGTGGAAACCGGCATCGAGAGCTACGAGAACAATTCGCTCAGCAGCATCTCGGACGAAGCCTACGAGGGGATGCTCAATGCGCTTGAAAAGGTAAACTCCCGCATGGGTTAAGGAAACCCGGAATCCCGCCGCGTGGCGAAGCATCGACCCTATCTTGTTACACGGAGGCAGACACAATGGCGAAGTATATTTTTGTGACCGGCGGCGTAGTTTCCGGCCTTGGCAAGGGAATCACCGCCGCCTCGCTTGGGCGGCTGCTCAAGTCCCGGGGGCTGAAGGTGGCCGCGCAAAAGCTAGACCCCTACATCAATGTCGACCCGGGCACGATGAGCCCCTACCAGCACGGCGAGGTCTATGTAACCGAGGATGGCGCGGAGACCGACCTTGACCTCGGACACTATGAGCGCTTTATCGATGAAAACCTCAACAAATTTTCCAACCTCACCACCGGCAAGGTCTACTGGAACGTGCTCAACAAGGAGCGGCGGGGCGAATATCTTGGTTCCACCGTGCAGGTGATTCCGCACGTTACGAACGAAATCAAGGATTTTGTCTACCATGTGGCGGACAAGACCGGCGCGGACGTGGTGATTACCGAAATCGGCGGCACAATCGGCGACATCGAGTCGCAGCCCTTTCTGGAGGCCGTACGCCAGATCTCGCTGGAGGTCGGGCGGGAGAACAGCCTGTTCATCCACGTAACGCTCGTGCCGTATATTCAGGGCTCGGGCGAGCACAAAAGCAAGCCCACGCAGCACTCCGTCAAAGAGCTGCAGGGTATGGGCATTAACCCAAATCTGATCGTCCTGCGCTGCAACGAGCCGCTGGAGGAATCGATTTTCCGCAAAATCGCCATGTTCTGCAACGTCAAGCCCGACTGTGTGATTGAAAATATCACCGTTCCGAACCTCTACGAAGCGCCGCTGATGCTGGAGGCCTCCAAGTTTTCCAGTGTGGTGTGCCGCGAGCTGAATCTGCGCGCGCCGGAGCCGGACCTGCGCGAATGGGAGGCGATGGTGGAGCGCATCCGCAGCCGCAGCGGGAAGGTGACGATTGGCCTCGTGGGGAAATATATCCAGCTGCACGATGCCTACCTCTCCGTCGCCGAGGCGCTTCGGCACGCGGGCTTCGCGCTGGATACCGACGTGGAAATTGCATGGATGGACTCCGAGCAGCTCAACCGCGAAAACTGCGCCGAGAAGCTCGGTGCGCTTGACGGTATCATTGTGCCGGGCGGCTTTGGGCCGCGCGGCATTGAGGGCATGATCTGCGCCGTGCAGTACGCGCGTGAAAACCACGTCCCGCTTTTCGGCATCTGCCTGGGGATGCAGGTCGCGGTGATTGAATTTGCGCGGCATGTCGCGGGAATCCCGGACGCCGACTCCGGCGAATTCAACGAGCTGTGCGCGCACAAGGTCATCAATTATATGCCCGGCCAGAGCGACCTCGTCGATAAGGGCGGCACGCTCCGCCTGGGCGCCTACCCCTGCCGCATCGCCCCCGGCACGACAATGGCGCGCTGCTACGGAACGGCGGAGATTTCCGAGCGGCACCGCCACCGCTATGAATTCAGCAACGACTACCGTAAGGTGCTTGCTGACGCGGGGCTGACTCTCTCCGGCCTCAGCCCGGACGGGCGGCTGGTGGAAACGGTAGAGCTGAGCGACCACGATTTTTATGTGGGCGTGCAGTACCACCCGGAATTCAAATCCCGCCCGAATCGCCCGCATCCGCTTTTTGTCGGCTTTATCGCCGCCGCCAAGCGAAAATCCGAGGCAAGATAACAGGAAAAAGCATCCCCTCCCGGCGCCCGGGAGGGGATTTGTTTTCGGGAGGCTCGGGATTAGCCGAGCGCCTTTTGCAGCAGCTCCTCTGCAATGCGCGGCTCGGGCGTCTGGCCGGGCTCAAAATCCCGGTAGGCCATCAGGCCGGATCCGGCAGGCAGCAGCTTACCGATAATGACGTTCTCCTTCAGGCCGACGAGGTGGTCAACCTTGCTCTTGATGGCGGCGTCGGTGAGCACCCGCGTCGTCTCCTGGAAGGAGGCGGCGGACAGCCACGAGTCGGTGGCCAGCGAGGCCTTGGTGATGCCCAGCAGCACCGGCGAGCCAATGGCAGGCTGCAGCTCCGTTTCCCCGGCGTCGATGCGCGCCTGAATCGCGGCATTGGCGTCCTCAAAGTCGAAGCTGTCCACCACGCTGCCGATGAGCATCGGCGTATCGCCGGGATCCTCGACCTTGGTCTTGCGCATCATCTGGCGGATGATTACCTCGATGTGCTTGTCGTTGATTTCTACGCCCTGCTGGCGGTACACCGCCTGCACGGACTGCACCAGATAGTTCTGCACAGCCTCCACGCCGGAGATGCGCAGCACGTCCTGCGGGTAGAGCGCGCCGTCGGTAATCGGCTCGCCCTTGAGCACCTGCTTGCCGTGCGCAACCTTCAGGCCGATGGAATAGGGCACGGCGTAGACCTTGGTTTCGCCGTCCTCGGCGGTGACGGTAATGTTGCGGATGGCGGTGCGGTGCGTATCCTCGATGGAAACGGTGCCGGTGATTTCGGAAATCACCGCCATTTTCTTGGGACGGCGAGCCTCAAACAGCTCCTCCACACGGGGCAGGCCCTGCGTGATATCGTCACCGGCGACGCCGCCGGAGTGGAAGGTACGCATGGTCAGCTGGGTGCCAGGCTCGCCGATGGACTGCGCCGCAATTACGCCGACGGCCTCGCCCAAATCCACCTCCTTGGAGGTGGCGAGGTTCATGCCGTAGCAGCGGGCGCACACGCCCACGCGGGCGCGGCAGGCGAGGATGGTGCGGATATACACCTTGTCGATGCCGTGCGCCTCGAATTTTTCCGCGTCCTCAGGCATCATCATCACGTCCTTGGAGTGCAGCAGCTCGCCGGTCACGGGGTCAACAATGTCGTTGACCGGGTAGCGGCCACGGATGCGGTTGCCAAAGGTATCAATCACATCGCCCTTCTCAATGACCGCGCCGACCCAAATGCCGCTTGTCGTGCCGCAGTCGTGCTGGCGGATGATGACATCCTGCGAAACATCGACCATTCGGCGCGTCAGGTAGCCGGAGTCCGCGGTACGCAGGGCGGTATCGGTCATGCCCTTGCGCGCGCCTCTGGAGGAGATGAAGTATTCCAGCACGCTCAGGCCCTCGCGGAAATTTGCCTTAACGGGGATTTCAATCGTGCGGCCGGCGGTATCGGCCATCAGGCCGCGCATACCGGCCAGCTGCCGAATCTGCGCCATAGAACCACGCGCGCCGGAGTCCGCCATCATGTAGATGGGGTTGAACTCGTCGAGGTTGCCCTGCAGGGCGTCGGTGACCTCCGCGGTGGTCTTCTCCCACTGTTCAACCACGAGGCGATAGCGCTCGTCGTTAGTGATATAACCCTGGCGGTAGTACTGCTCGATTTCGACGACCTTTTCCTCGGCCTCGTGGACGAGGGCATATTTCTTCTGCGGCACGACCATATCGGCAATCGAAACGGAAACCGCGCCCTTGGTGGAATACTTGTAGCCCAGCGCCTTAACGCGGTCGAGCATCTCTGTGGCGACGGTGAAGCCGTGGCGGCGGATGCACTTATCGATGATCTTGCCAAGCTGCTTCTTGCCCACGAGGAAGTCCACCTCAAGGTCGAACTCCCTGCCCGGCTCGCTGCGATCCACAAAGCCCAGATCCTGCGGAATCGGCTCGTTGTAAATCAAGCGGCCGACCGTGGCGTTGATCAGGCGGTACTGCATCTGGCCGTCGATTTCCTTGCCGAAGCGCACGATAATCGGCGCGTGCAGGCCAATCGCACCGTCGGCATAGGCGGCAACGGCCTCGTCCACGCTGGAATAGCTGTGAATCGGGCGGAACTTGGCCTCCGCCCTGCCCTCGCCCTTGGCGGCCTTGTTGGCGGCGAGGAATTCATCGGCATCGACGCGCTGGTTCGCGTGCAGCCCGGTTTCGCCCGCATCGGTGACGAATACCTCCTCCGCGCCGCGCTCAGCCTTCCCCAGGCGGGTATAGGTGAGGTAGTATGCGCCAAGAATCATATCCTGCGTGGGCACGGTGACGGGCTTGCCGTCCTGCGGGCGCAGCAGGTTGTTGGCAGACAGCATCAGGATCCGCGCCTCGGCCTGCGCCTCGGCGGACAGAGGAACGTGAATGGCCATCTGGTCGCCGTCAAAGTCGGCATTGAAAGCGGTGCAGCACAGCGGGTGCAGCTTCAGCGCGCGACCCTCGACCAAAATCGGCTCAAACGCCTGAATTCCCAGCCGGTGCAGCGTAGGCGCACGGTTGAGCATCACGGGGCGATCCTTTATAATCTCGTCGAGTGCGTCCCACACGACGGTTTCGCCGCGGTCGATGAGCTTCTTGGCAAACTTGATGTTGTTCGCAACGCCGTCCGCGACCAGCTTGTGCATCACGAAGGGGCGGAACAGCTCAATGGCCATCTCCTTGGGCACGCCGCACTGATAGAGCTTCAGCTCGGGGCCGACCACAATAACGGAGCGGCCGGAATAGTCCACGCGCTTGCCAAGCAGGTTCTGGCGGAAGCGCCCCTGCTTGCCCTTGAGCATATCGGAAAGCGACTTGAGCGCACGGTTGTTCGCGCCGGTCACAGCGCGGCCGCGGCGGCCATTGTCAATCAGCGCGTCCACAGCCTCCTGCAGCATCCGCTTCTCGTTGCGCACGATGATATCGGGCGCCTTGAGCTGCAGCAGCCGCTTCAGGCGGTTATTGCGGTTAATCACGCGGCGATAGAGGTCATTCAGGTCGGAGGTGGCGAAGCGGCCGCCATCGAGCTGAATCATCGGGCGAATATCGGGCGGAATCACGGGAAGCACATCCAGAATCATCCAGCTCGGCTTATTGCCGGATTCGCGGAAGGCCTCCACGACCTCCAGCCGCTTGACGATGCGCAGCTTCTTCTGCGAAGAGGCGGTTTTCAGCTCGGCGCGAAGCTGGGTGGAAAGCTCGTCCAAATCGACCTGCTCGAGCAGCTCCTTGACGGCCTCGGCGCCCATCCCGGCGCGGAAATCATCCTCGTATTTCTCCCGCATATCGCGGTATTCCTTTTCGGTGAGCACCTGATTGAGGGTAAGGGGGGTGTCGCCGGGGTCGGTGACGATATAGGCCGCGAAATACAGCACCTTCTCGAGAACCTTGGGGGAAAGGTCGAGCACCAGACCGATCCTGGAGGGAATCCCCTTAAAGTACCAGATATGGCTGCACGGGGCGGCCAGCTCGATATGCCCCATGCGCTCGCGGCGCACCTTGGCCTTAGTGACCTCCACGCCGCAGCGGTCGCAAATCTTGCCCTTGTACTTGACCTTCTTGTACTTGCCGCAATGGCACTCCCAGTCCTTAGTCGGCCCGAAAATCCGCTCGCAGTACAGGCCGTCGCGCTCGGGCTTCAGGGTGCGGTAGTTAATGGTTTCGGGCTTTTTCACTTCGCCATAAGACCACGCGCGAATCATCTCCGGGGAAGCAATGCCGATTTTAATTGCATCAAATGTGGCGTCCGCCATTTTCTCGCGCCTCCTTATTCATAATCGGAATCGTCTGCGGGCTCGATTTCGGCGAACAGATCGTCCTCGGAATCCTCGGCGTCCACAAACACGCTCTCGGGGCTGTCCTCGTCAATCACGAAGCCGGAATCCAGCACCTCGCCGGTATCACCCACCACGTCGTCGCCGGGGGAATAAACGATATCGTCGTCATCGTCGTCCTCCTTGAGCTCGATCTCGTTGCCCTGCTCATCGAGCACGCGGACATCCAGGCACAGCGCCTGCAGCTCCTTGACCAGCACCTTGAACGACTCGGGCACGCCGGGCTTGGGAATATTCTCGCCCTTCACGATGGCCTCGTAGGTCTTGACGCGGCCAGTCACATCGTCGGACTTGACGGTGAGGATTTCCTGCAGGGTGTAGGCCGCGCCGTAGGCCTCGAGCGCCCAGACCTCCATTTCGCCGAAGCGCTGGCCGCCGAACTGCGCCTTGCCGCCGAGCGGCTGCTGGGTGACGAGGGCATACGGGCCGGTGGAGCGGGCATGGATCTTGTCGTCTACAAGGTGATGGAGCTTGAGGTAGTAGGGGTAGCCGACCGTAACGAGGTTATCGAACGGCTCGCCGGTGCGGCCGTCATACAGCACGGTCTTGCCGTCCTCGCGCAGGCCAGCAAGCTTCAGCGTCTCGCGGATATCCTTCTCGTTCGCGCCGTCGAATACCGGGGTAGCAACCTTCCAGCCCAGCGTCTTGGCGGCGTAGCCCAGATGAACCTCCAGCACCTGCCCGATGTTCATACGCGAGGGCACGCCCAGCGGGTTCAGCACGATGTCGAGCGGCGTGCCGTCCGGCAGGAAGGGCATATCCTCCTCCGGCAGGACGCGGGACACGACGCCCTTGTTGCCGTGGCGGCCGGCCATCTTATCGCCGACGGAAATCTTCCGCTTCTGCGCGATATACACGCGCACGGACTTGGTGACGCCGGGCGCCAGCTCGTCGGAATTTTCCTTGGTAAATACCTTCACGTCGACCACGATACCGCTCTCGCCGTGGGGCACCTTCAACGAGGTATCGCGCACCTCGCGCGCCTTCTCGCCGAAGATGGCGCGAAGCAGCCGTTCCTCGGGGGTAAGCTCGGTCTCGCCCTTGGGCGTGACCTTGCCGACCAGGTAATCGCCCGCGCGAACCTCCGCGCCAACGCGGATAATGCCGTTCTCGTCGAGATCCTTCAGCACGTCCTCGCCGACATTGGAAATGTCGCGGGTGATTTCCTCCGGCCCGAGCTTGGTATCGCGCGCCTCGACCTCGTGCTCCTCGATGTGCACGCTGGTAAAGACGTCCTCGCGCACCAGCCGCTCGTTGAGCAGGATGGCGTCCTCGTAGTTGTAGCCCTCCCATGTGACGAAGCCAATGAGCACATTCTTGCCCAGCGCGACCTCGCCGCCGGAGCAGGAGGGGCCGTCGGCGATGATTTCGCCCGCCTCTACATGCTCTCCAAGCTTGACAATGGGCCGCTGGTTGATGCAGGTGCCCGCGTTGGAGCGGGCGAACTTCGTCAGGTGGAAGTTTTCCACCTCGCCGTCGTCATACCGCAGGGTGATGTCGGTCGCGGAAACGGCGCTGACCGTGCCGGCCTTGGAGGCTTTCAGGCAAACCTCGGAGTCCACGGCGGTCGCGTGCTCGATGCCGGTGGCAACGATGGGCGGCTCGGTGGTCAGCAGCGGCACCGCCTGCCGCTGCATGTTCGCGCCCATCAGGGCGCGGTTCGCGTCGTCGTTCTGCAGGAAGGGGATGAACGAGGTCGCAATAGAAATCATCATCCGTGGAGAAACGTCCAGGTAGTCGATTACGTCGCGGTCAACCTCGATGATCTCGTTGCGGTGGCGGCAGGTAATACGGGCATTGGCGAGGCAACCGTTTTCATCCAGTGGCTCGTTGGCCTGCCCGACGTAGTAATCATCCTCCACGTCCGCGGTCATGTATTCGACCTCGTCCGTGACAAAGCCGGTGGCCTTGTCCACCCTGCGGTAGGGCGCCTCTACGAAGCCGTACTGGTTGATCCTCGCGAAGGTCGCGAGGTAGTTAATCAGGCCGATATTGGGGCCTTCTGGCGTCTCGATGGGGCACATGCGGCCATAGTGGGT
The DNA here is from genome assembly GCA_021200975.1 of Bacillota bacterium. Classification (GTDB taxonomy): domain Bacteria; phylum Bacillota; class Clostridia; order Oscillospirales; family Oscillospiraceae; genus Faecousia. Next base: position 21,652 of record JAJQFT010000091.1, read on the forward strand.
GTAGTGAATATCCCGCACATCGAAGGAGGCGCGGTCGCGGCTCAGGCCGCCGGGGCCAAGGGCGGAGAGGCGGCGCTTATGCGTCAGCTCGGAGAGGGGGTTGTTCGCGTCCATGAACTGGCTCAGCGGCGAGGAGCCGAAAAACTCCTTGATGACGGCGGTGACCGGGCGGATATTGATCAGGCTCTGGGGCGTGACAACGTCCAGATCCTGCACGGTCATGCGCTCGCGAATCACGCGGTCGAGCCGGCTGAAGCCGATACGGAACTGGTTCTGCAGCAGCTCGCCCACGCAGCGCAGGCGGCGGTTGCCCAGGTGGTCGATATCGTCAGGCGTGCCGATGCCCATCGCCACACAGTTGAGGTAGTTGATGGAGGCCATAATGTCGTCTACAATGATGTGCTTGGGAATCAAGTCGTCGATACGCTCCTCGATCGCGGCTCTCCACCCGTCCGCCGGGACGGTATCGAGCATTTCACGCAGCACGGGGAAGTAGACCTTTTCGGTGATGCCGTACTCCGCCGGGTCGAAATCCACGAAGCCCGCCATATCCACCATGTTGTTGGAGAGGATTTTCACATTGTCCTCGCCAACCTTCACGACGGCCTCGTTCACGCCCTTGGCGCTGAACGCACGCGCCATGTCGCGCGTGATGAAATCGCCCGGCATGGCAAGGATTTCGCCCGTCGTGGGATCGGATACCGGCTCGGCCAGCTCCTGGCCGGAGAGGCGCGTCCAGATATCCATCTTCTTATTGAATTTGTAGCGGCCGACCTTGCTCACGTCATAGCGGTGCGGGTCGAACAGCAGCGCGTCGATCTGGGCGAGGGCGGTTTCCATCGTAGGCGGCTCGCCGGGGCGCAGGCGGCGGTAAATTTCCAGCAGGCTCTCCTCGCGGGTCTTACAGGGGTCCTTCTCCAGCGTGGCGAGGATGCGCTCGTCCTCGCCGAACAGAGCCTTGATTTTCTCGTCGGTATCCACGCCCAGCGCGCGAATAAGGCTGGTGATGGGGAGCTTGCGGTTCTTGTCGATGCGCACCCAGAAGACATTGGAAACATCCGTCTCATATTCCAGCCACGCGCCGCGGTAGGGGATGACGGTGGCAGTATAGGTGTGCTGGTCGGCCTTGTCTACCGTGTGGCCGTAGTACATGCCGGGGCTGCGGACAATCTGCGACACGACCACGCGCTCCGCGCCGTTAATCACGAAGGTGCCGCCCTTGGTCATGATGGGGAAATCGCCCATGAAGATGTCCTGCTCCTTGATTTCGCCGGACTCGGTGTTGCGCAGGCGCACACGCACCTTCATCGGCTTGGCATAGGTCGCATCGCGCTCCTTGCACTCCTCGATGGTGTACTTCGCCCGATCCTCGAGCGTATAATCGAGGAAGGAGAGCTCCAGCTTGCCGGAGAAGTCGGTAATCACGCCAATATCGCGGAAAACCTCCCGCAGGCCGGTATCGAGGAACCACTGATAGGAATCCTTCTGGATTTTCAGCATATTGGGAATCTCGAGGATCTCCTTGTACTTCGCGTAGGATTTGCGCATGGTCTTGCCGTAGAGCACGTCCTTGACCATTGCCATAAGTTCATCACGCCTTTCTTTGGAAACGCCGGAAGCGATACGCCCGGCGCAGTTGGAAGTTTTTGTGTGTTTTGTCTTGACATTGCGGCATATTTGTGGTACAATATGCTTGTGCGGATGTGTCCCCGGCAGGGCACAGTGCCACAATATGGAAGCTTATTTTACCAGATTGCATCCCATTTGTCAATGGGATTTTTTATTTTTTCCAGCACTTTTTGCAAACCTGCACAAGAAGCGGCCGCGGGAGAAAACGCGGCCGCGGGTTTTTTTTTGTATATTTAACCACCAAAGCCACCACAGGTGGGGTTTAAACAAAACCAGCCC
>JAJQFT010000091.1:23569-33356 GCA_021200975.1 Bacillota bacterium
ATTGTTTTTTTTTTTTTTTCCCCCCACTTTTTCAAACCCTCCAAAACACGCGGCCGCGTGACAAACCGCGGCCGCTTCTTTTTTTGTGAATATTTCCCATCCTATCCAAGCAAGCGCCGCCCGGTGGGCGGCGCCGCTATGGATACAAAGCAGACTTAATACAGCAGGTTCTTCTCGGTCTCGGGGTCGAAGAAGTGCATGACCTTGCCTTCAAAGGTGATGTTCACCTTCGCGCCGGCAACGAGCGCGGCGCGCTCCTCGTGGGTCAGATCCAGCGTCGGGACGCGGACGATGATGCGCGTGCCGTCCTCGGTGTAGACGTGCAGGTGCAGCTCGGAGCCCATCATCTCGTTGACCTCCAGCGTGCAGGGGATGCCCGTGCCGTCCTTGGCCAGCACGATGTGCTCGGGGCGGACGCCCAGCGTGACCTCCCGCTCGCCGCAGTTCTTCTGCGCCAGCAGCTCGCCCTTCTCGCCATCGACAGGAATCTTCACGCCGAAGGGGTTGACATAATACTTGCCGCCCTCCTTGGTGAGCTTGGTCTTGAGGATATTCATCTTCGGCGCGCCGATAAACTCGGCCACGAAGAGGTTCAGCGGCGTATCGAACACCTCGGTGGGGGTGCCAACCTGCTGGATGAAGCCATCCTTCATGATAACGATGCGGTCGCCCAGCGTCATAGCCTCGGTCTGGTCGTGCGTGACGTAGATGAAGGTGGAGTTAATCTTCTGCCGCAGCAGGATGATTTCGGCGCGCATCTGGTTGCGCAGCTTCGCATCGAGGTTGGACAGCGGCTCATCCATCAGGAACACCTTAGCATCGCGCACCATCGCGCGGCCGATGGCCACACGCTGCCGCTGGCCGCCGGAGAGGGCGCGCGGCTTGCGGGTGAGGTACTGGGTGATGCCCAGGATCTCGGCCGCCTCCGTTACCTTCTGGTAGACGACATCGTTCGGCATTTTCTTCAGCCGCAGGGCGAAGGCCATGTTCTCAAACACGGTCAGGTGGGGATACAGCGCATAGTTCTGGAACACCATTGCAATGTCCCGGTCGCGCGGCTCGAGGTCGTTGACCACAGTGCCGTCGATCTCCACCGTGCCCTCGGAAATATCCTCCAGACCTGCGATCATGCGCAGCGTGGTGGACTTGCCGCAGCCGGACGGGCCGACAAATACAACGAATTCCTTATCCGCAATCTCCAGATTGAAATCCTGGACGGCCACGACGTGCTTATCGTAAACTTTTTTGACATTGGTCAGTTTAACAGTTGCCATTATTCTTTTCCCCTTTCTAATTAGCCCTTGACCGCGCCGCCGGTGACGCCTTCGACGTAGTACTTCTGCAGGCACATAAACAGGATGGTAATCGGCACCGCAATGCAGACGCCGCCGGCGCAGAATGCCGTGAAGTTATTGTTAATCATGTCTTTGGTCAGCCAGGAGTACAGGCCCACGGCCACGTTGTAGCCGCTCGAGGTGCCGAACGCGATGTACGACGCGAAAATGTAATCCGCCCAGGGGGCCATGAACGCGGTAAGTACGGTATAAATGACGATGGGCTTGCTCAGCGGCAGGATGACCTTGTAGAGCACCTGAAAGCGGGTCGCGCCATCGCAGCGGGCGGCCTCGTCCAAGCTCTTGGGGATGGTATCCAGGAAGCCCTTGAACACATAGTAGCCCATGCCGGAGGAGGCGGCGTAAACCAAGATCAGGCCAGGCACGGCGCCGGACTGGGTCAGGCCGAGGCTCTTGAGGATGTAGTAGAGGATAATCATACTCAGGAAGCCGGGGAACATGCCCAGCACCAGCATGGCGTTCATCAGCAGCTTGCGCCCCTTGAAGCGAAGGCGGGAGAGGCCGTAGCTCATCAGGGTGACCATGATGGTCTGGCACACGGCGTTGGCCAGCGCGACGATCAGGGTGTTGAGGTACCACTGCACGAAGTCGGGCAGGGCGTTATTCTCGGAAACCTTGTGGGTAAACAGGTAAATGTAGTTATCCAGCCCCCACTTCTGCGGCAGGATATATCCCACCATCCAGGTGCTCTCGCAGCGGAATGACTGCATGAGGATGCAGAAGAACGGCACGAGCCACACGATGGACATAACGGTTAGCAGAACGTAGACGGCCGTATTGGCCGCGATCCGGTTTCTGCGCAAACTAGAAGGCTTTTTACTCATTGGAAATCCTCCTCGTTCTTCATCGACGGCATCAGGTTGTACACAACCAGCGAGATGCACGCCACCACGACGAAGACCATGATGCCAATCACGGCGGCGGTCTTATAGTCGTTGTTGGTGACGGTCAGGCGGTACAGCCATGTAATCAACAGGTCGGTCTTGCCGGCGGAATTCGACAGGGTGTAGGGCGCGCCGCCGGTCAGCAGATAAATGACGTTAAAGTTGTTCATATTGCCCGTGAAGGAGGTAAGCAGGTACGGGCCGGTGACGAACAGCATATACGGCAGCGTGATCTTGTAATACTGCTGGAAGGCGTTCGCACCGTCGATGCGGGCGGATTCGTAGAGGTCGGCGGGGATGTTCATCAGCACGCCCGTGGTAATCAGCATCAGGTAGGGCACGCCGATCCAGATGTTGATGAGGATGACCATGATTTTCGCGAGCGTCGGATCCGTCCAGAATGGGATGGCGGTGTAGCTTTCGGATAGCCAGCCCCATTGATGCAGCAGGTCGATGATGCCGTGGTTTTGCAGGAACTGGTTGATCAGACCGTTATCGGCGAACATTTTCGACACATACAGCAGCGAAATGAACTGCGGGATCGCGATGGTGAGCACCAGAATGCCGCGCCACATTTTCTTGAACTTGATGCCCTTCTTGTTGATCATCATGGCGATCAACATGCCCAGGAAGTAGTTGGTGAAGGTGGCGAAGAAGGCCCAGATCAGCGTCCAGCAGAGCAGCTCGCCAAAGGTGGCGGAGAAGGTGGAGCTGCCGTTGCCCCAGGTAAAGAGCTGGTTGAAGTTATCCAGCCCGACCCACGCGAAGAGGTTCTGGGGCGGGGTGTGGTTGTAGTCGTAGTTGGTGAAGGCGACCATGATCATCATCACGATGGGCATGACGGTGAACAGGGTGATGCCCAGCACCGGCAGCGCCAGCACGGTCTTATAGAACTGGCGGTCGAGCAGGTCCTTCATGTCCTCGCTGCCCTTCTTCAGGCGGCGGCCATACTGCTTATACTCCTGCGCGAGCTTGGCCTGCTTGACATTGACGCGCCAGGTATAGAGGAAGCACAGCACGAAGGCAAGGGAGAGCGTGCCGTAGATGAGAATTTGCAGGGTGTTGTCGCCGTAAACGGTCTGCTCGACGGTGGTGGTGCTGCTCATGCCCGGGATGTTTGTGCCGGTTTCCACCGTAACCATCTGGGTGGTGGTCGCGGTAAGCCCGGTCAGGGAGAGCTTCCCAATCCAGTAGCCGCCGTACAGCACCATGTAGACGATGAACACGACCTCAAACAGCAGGAACAATAGCCCGCGGAGAATCTGCCCCCGGGCGAGGTTGCCAAAGCCCATGACGAGGAAGGAAAGCTTCGTCTTCCAGTCGCCGTGGACAAAGGTGAGGAGAATGTCCTTCGCCTCATTCGCCACGGCAAGGCAGAACGCCTTAATCGCGCCCCAGATAGTCTTGCCGAGCTTGACGAGGCGGGAGGGAATGGAAAGGATGAAGGAAACAAGGTTGTGCAGCATCCGCTGGAACTTGTTGAGCTTCAGATATTCCAAATCGCTCATTTTATTTGCCATGTTTTACCTCCTTATGAAGTGGCGGTTTTCCTGCCGCCGGAAGCCGCTTGCCCAATGGCCGCGCTGCCGCAGCCGCTCGGCAAGAAGCTCCCGGCAGCGAAAGCTGCCGAGAATGCCCATTGCGGAAATGGGAAAGGGGGCCGGGCTAGCCCGGCCCCCGAGGGTAAGTTTGCGAGAAGCGAAATTAGTTCGCAGTCACGGTGATGGTAGCTTCGGTATCGGTGACCACCAGGACAACATGGTAGGAGCCCGGATCGAGCAGGATGTTGTTGTCGCTGCCCTCAGCGAAGCCGTCGGTGCTGGTCAGGTTGGAGTAGCCGATGCCATTGTCATGGTAGGTAGAAGCCGCCCAGGTGTTGTACCAAACAACACGGAAGCCGGAATCCCAATCCACGGAGGCAATCTCGATGTCCATCTCGAAGGTGCCGGTAACGCTGTCAGAGCCTTCAAACACATAGTCGGCATAGGTGACGTCCCAGGAAGCCTCGGTCAGGTCGCCCACGACCATCCAGCCGTCAACGCTGGAGGCCTCTACGGCGAGGATGTCGTCCAGGCCTGCGTCATAGGTGTCGAGGATGGCCTGCAGGTCAGCATCGCTGGGAGAGGTAGTGCCGAGCTCCTGGATGGAGGCGCCGATGGCCTTGCCCACATCCCACCAGGAGTTGGGGTACTGACCCTGCGGAGTCGCGTAGTTGTTCTGCGCAGCCAGAGCCGCGAGGCCGGGGTTCGCCTGAACCTCGTCGGAAGCCTGGCAGTTCAGGTTGGAGGGGCCCCAGGACAGCGCCTCGAAGCGCTCCATCTGGCACTGTTCGCCAGAGAGGTAGTTGGCGACGGACTGGCACCACAGCGCCTTGGTCGTGTCGGTCTGCGGCTTCACGCCGATGAGCTTGTTGCCGGAGTAGGAGCCGAGCTGGTAGCTGGTGCCGTCCACGGTGAAGCTCCACAGCTTGGTGCAGCCAAGGTTGTCGCCCAGGATGGTCTTCGCGGTCTCATAGTCCCACGTGCCGTCCACCAGAACGATGGAGCCGTTGGACAGCGCATCGGCGGAGGAGGAGTTGACCATGACGCCGGAGTTGATCAGCTCAGCCATGCCCTTGCAGGCGATGATGCCCGCGGCGGAATTGAAGGTATCCACGCGGCTGACAAAAGCGCCGGAATCGTCGACAGTCCAGGTGGACTCACAGCCGGTAGCGAAGAAGTAGGCCGCAGAGTACCAGACGGAATCGGTCAGCTCGAAGGCGATGGTGCCGCCGGCAGCCTTCACAGCCTCGATGAGGGTGGTCTGGTCGGCGAAGTCGTCCTCAGACAGCTTGGAGGTGTCGTAGTAGACAAAGTAGCCGTTGTCGGAGGTCAGGGGGTAGGCATACAGGGTGTCGCTGACGGTGCCGGCAGCAACGGAGCCGCCGTCGTTACGGGAGGTAACGTCGTCAATGACATCGTCGGAAACGGCCATCAGGGCGCCGGCCTGCACCAGACGGGCAAGCTGGTCCTGCGCGAAGCAGTAGATGTCCGCGCCGGCTTCGACGTCGGTAACCATGTTGGTAGCAGCATCGGCTTCGCTGACCGCCTCAACGGTGAAGGTAACGCCGGTGACGCCATACTCACTGATGTAGTTGTTGAGCTGGGTTTCGGTCAGGGAGACAAGGTTCTCCGCGCACCAGATGACGATGTTGATGGTGTCACCGGAAGCATTGGTATCGCCGCCGCTGGTGTTTTCAACGCTCGAGCTATTCTCGGTGCCGTCGGTTTCGTTGGAGCTGGTGCCGGAGCAGGCCGCGAGGCCCAGAACCATCACCAGCGCCAACAGAAGTGCGATGATTTTTTTCATTTTTGTTCCTCCAAATTCGTTTTTTATTTCAAAGCAAATTGCTTTTGAAACCAATCGGTCATTGTGTTTCCGAAAAGGAAACGCAAAAAGGCGGTACCGCCTTTTCGGTTTTGCGGGGCTTTGCTTGGTTCAGCTCAGGGAATTGAGCAGCGCGTCGTCAATCTTGCCCCATGCGCCGGCAGCGGGAATCTCCACATGGATGCCCACCGTAACCGAGTCGCCGTCGGCGACGGTGAAGGAGGGGATCTCGGCGGTGTGCCACTCGTCGTAGGCGGTGAAGAGGCATTCCTCGGTGCACACGGTTTCGCCGTTGATGATTACATAGATGTAGGCCGTGTAGCTCTCGCCGCAGTCGCCGCCCATCGTGCAGATGCTGAATTTATAGCTCCCGGCCTCCAACGTTACCTCCTGCTGCAGGTCGAAATTGATGGCGTCGGCGCTCTCGTTCCAGAAGTGGTAGTGGTTCGTGCCGGTCTTGGAGTCGGAGGCCTTGGCCTCGACGTAGATCTCGGTATCCTCCGCGCCGTAGTTGATGACCGTCCACGCCGCGCTCTGCTCTTTGTTCTCGCTGTCCTCAAACGAGTAATCGTCTAAGAAGTTGAATTCAATCATTTGCACAGTGATGGTGGCCTCCATGCCGTCGGCCGTGCCGGTGTAGGTATATTCCGCCACGCCGCCGGTGCGCATAGCCTCATAGTCGGCGTCTGTCACGTCCCATGTGACCGCGACATCCTGCTGGCTGCCGTCGAGCATCACGGCGGTGACGGTCTCGGGCAGGGCGATGGTGCCGTTGAGGTCGATCTGGACGGTCTGGCTCAGGATGGCGTCGGGCACATTCTCCACCTCGTTGCCGTAGCGCACGAGGTTGAATACCCGCAGGCTCTCGAGCGGGTGGCCGGTCGCGTCAAACATCGCGTTGTAATCGGTGGCGCAGCCGCCGTAGTACTTCCCGGCGTCGTCCGGGTCGTAGGCTGCGGCATAGGAGCTTGCCCAGCCGGTGCCGTAGGTCTCCCAGAGCACGGAATTCTCCTCCCACGACGAGCCGCCGGTGGCGATCCATGTGCCCTCCCAGTAGAATACGCCGATGCCGTTGACGCAGCTGTTGACGACGGTATCAATCACATCGCGCACGCTGTTGGCCCGCCCCTGCACGGAGTAGGGATAGGTCTGGGTGCCGCTCGGCCCGCCGCCGGAATAGTCGGTGTCCTCGCTGGTGTAGGCGTAGTTGGTTTCGGCAACCATGACGGCCTTGCCATAGGTCTCGGTAACCTTATTCAGCTCGGTTGCCAGATTTTCCAGCGTGCCGTGCCAGTTGGGATAATAAGAGGAAGCGAACACATCGTAATCGACGCTGTAGTAGTCCAGCCGGAAGGCATAGTCGCTATAGCGGTCTACGCTCTCGGGATTGGTGAAATGCAGGGCGACCAGCGCGTCCGGGCAGACCTCGCGCACGGCCTTCGCGCCCGCGGAGAACAGCGGGCAGATCTGCGCCCATTTGGTTTCGCCGCAGAAGGCGCCGTTGGTTTCGTTGCCAATCTGCACCATGCCCACATCCACGCCCGCGTCCACGAGCTGCTGCAGGCAGTCCACCGTGAATTCGTAGAGCGCCTGCTCCTTCTCCTCGAAGGTCATGTCCTCCCACGCCAGCGGAACCATCTGCTTGGACGGGTCGGCCCAGAAATCGGAATAGTGGAAATCGACCAGCAGCTTCATGCCGCAGGCGGTAGCGCGCTTGCCAATCTCGATGCAGTTCTCGATGTCGCAGTTGCCGCCGCCGTAGCCGTTGCCGTCCTCATCGTAGGGGTTGTTCCACACCCGCACGCGGATGTAGTTGACACCGCAGTCGGCCAGCAGCTGGTAAACGTCCTCGACCTCGTTGCCGTCGAAATCATAGTATGTAACCCCGGCGCGCTCGAGCGCGGGCACGCAGGAGGCGTCCATGCCCAGGATAAAATCCTCCGGCATATTCTCGACCTTGGTGACGTACAGCGAGCTGCCCTCGATCTTTGCCTGCACGGTGCTTCCCTCGGTTTCGTCGGTCTGCGCAAGGGTGTTGTCCTCCCCGCCGCCAGCGCAACCGGCGGCGCAGCAAAGCAGCAGCGCAAGCGCGAGCGCCAGAGAAATGGCGCGGTTTTTTCGGTTCATCAGCAGCCCCTCCATGCCGCGCGGGCGGCAGTATCTTTCTTGTACATTATAAACGATTTTTTCAAAATTGCAAGGTCTAAATTGGATATTTTTTCGTTATCGAAAAGATTTTAGCATCTTGACAAATTTTAAGGAATTTAGTAGGATATTTATAGCCCCAAATTTAGTGAAAATGGAGGAAAAAATGACGATGCTGAAAAATCGATTGCTCAAAATTTGCGCAGCGCTGCTCGTTTTGGTGCTGCTGGCCGGCTGTGCCGCGGGCGCCGGCGGCTCCACCGCCGCCTCGGACAGCGCCGAAACGGACGCGGCCGAGGAAACGCTCGACCCCAACCTCTCCGCCTCCGGGGAGTACATCCTCTCCGATATTGACATGAGCCACTATGTCGCGGCGGATGACAACGCCATCGTATTCTACGAGATTTTCGTTGGCTCCTTCTCCGATTCCAATGGCGACGGCATCGGCGACCTGCGCGGCATCATCAACCGCATGGACTATCTCAATGACGGCGATCCCACCTCCGGCGAGAGCTTGGGCGTGGAGGGCATCTGGCTGTCGCCCATCTTCCAGTCGAGCAGCTACCACAAGTATGATGTGGACGACTACTACACCATCGACCCCGATTTCGGCACGATGGACGACCTGGTGGAGCTATTGGAGCTTTGCCACGAGCGCGGCGTGAAGGTCATCCTCGACCTCGTGATCAACCACACCGGCAAGGGCAACGAGATGTTCGAGGCCTTTGTGAAGGCGCACCAGATTGGCGATGTTGAGAGCGAATACTACGACTTCTATAGCTACTATACCTCCGGCGAATCCGCCCCCAGCGGCCGCACCTACACGCTTGCCGCGGGCACGGACATCTATTATGAATGCAATTTCTCCAACGATATGCCCGAGCTGAACTACGACAACGAGGCCGTGCGCGAAGCGATGCTCGACGTTGCGAAATACTACCTCGACCTCGGCGTGGACGGCTTCCGCTTTGACGCAGCGAAGTACATCTACTACGGCGACAATTCCGCCTGCGTGGAATTCTGGGACTGGTACTGCGGCGAGCTGCATGCATACAAGTCCGATGTCTACACCGTGGCGGAGGTGTGGGATTCCGACGCCATCACCATTCCCTATTTCTCGGCGACCAACTGCTTTGACTTCGCCGTTTCCCAGTCCGGCGGCTATATCGCCACCGCGGCCAAGGCCGGGAATGTGAACACCTACACAAAGTACGTCGCCGGCTATATCGATTCCATCACCGCGCTCAACGAGGATGCGCTCTATGTGCCCTTCATCGCCAACCACGATACCGACCGCGCCGCGGGCTACCTGACCGTTTCGGACGGCAGCGCCATGATGGCGGCGAACCTCTATCTGCTCGGCCCGGGCTCGCCCTTCCTCTACTACGGCGAGGAAATCGGCATGAAGGGCTCGCGCGGCGGCGCAAGCACGGATGCGAACCGGCGGCTGGCGATGCTATGGGGCGATGGCGATTCCGTTTCCGACCCTGAGGGCAGCACCTACAGCGCCGACAGTCAGATTAACGGCACGGTTGCCGACCAGCTGGGCGATTCGGGCAGCCTCTACAATTATTACAAAGCGCTGCTGATGATTCGCGCGGCGAATCCCGAGATTGCCCGCGGCGAGTACACGGCGCTCTCCCTCTCGGGCAGCGTGGGCGGCTTCACCTCGACATGGAACGGCTCGACCGTGGCGGTACTGCATAACACCACCTCCGAAAGCTACAGTGTGGACATCAGCACGCTGGGCGACTTCTCCGCGATTGCCGCCGCGATTGGGCTGGGCGAGGCCACGCTCGACGGCACCACCCTGACCCTCGAGGCACAGACGAGCGTCGTCCTGCGCTAATTCCAAATATAATCGTGATTCTTTTCCCCGGGGCGGCAGCGCCCCGGGGTTAATTCCTTAGATAGCAGCAGACTGCACAATTTTTCTCCATTCTCTTTGGTAAAAACGCTGAAATTCAAAAATTTTGCAAAGAAAGTGTCCAATTTGGGGCGGCAGAATCGTTATAAGGGGTAAAAGAAAAAATCGGG
>JAJQFT010000023.1 GCA_021200975.1 Bacillota bacterium
AATGAACAAACTCTTTCCTTTTTTTCGGTCTCACATCATTGACAAATGGACATTTGTGATGAAATCCGTGAAATTGCTCTCAAACAAATTTCAAAGAAGGGCCGCAGCGGGTGCACGCAGTCGAGAAGATTCCAAGAATGGCGGCAGATAGGTACGGTTTGCGAATTTGGTAATCGACGCGCAGTATTTTCTTGAATTGACATTAGACGCGAAATCTGATAAAATACATCAGATTCTTGGCGGCCGCTCGCGCATAGCTGCGCGCCCGCCACGCTTGCGGAGAGGGAAGCCTTGTGAACTTTCAGAAAATAATTTCTCCATTTTAAAATTAACGGTTGCCATTTTCCGCCAAATACGATAGAATAGAAGAAGAAAGGTTATAGGAGGTTTTTCCCATGCCACAGGTAAAATATCGGCGCATTCTCTTGAAGCTATCCGGCGAGGCGCTGGCCGGAGATGCGCACAGGGGGCTGGATTTTGACGTGATGCGCAGCGTGTGCGAGGTGATTCGCCAATGCACGCAAATCGGCGTACAGGTTGGAATCGTCGTCGGCGGGGGCAATTTCTGGCGCGGCGTGAAGGACGGAGCGGACAGGATGCAGCGCTCCCACGGCGACAGCATGGGGATGCTCGCGACCGTGATGAACTGCATCGCGATGGCGGACGCCCTACAAAAGGTTGGGCTAGACGCCCGGGTGCTCACTGCCGTGGAGATGAACAAATTCGCGGAGTACTATACCTATGATACCGCCTCGCGCTACCTGAGCGAAGGAAAGGTCGTCCTTTTCGCGGGCGGCACTGGCAACCCCTATTTCTCCACCGATACCGGCGCGGTGCTGCGCGGCGCGGAGATCGAGGCGGACGCCATCCTGCTCGCCAAGAATGTGGACGGCATCTATTCCGCCGACCCGAATCTTGACCCCAGCGCCGTGAAATTTGACGAGCTGAGCTACGACGAGGTGCTCGCCCGCCACCTCAAGGCGACGGACTCCACCGCGATGACCCTCGCGATGGACAACCATCTGACCCTTGTCTGCTTTGCCCTGAAGGACCCGCAGAACATCCTCCGTGTCGTATGCGGAGAAAAAATCGGAACGATTGTAAAGGAGAATTGAATCATGAGCGTGGATTTTAACGACATTACCAGAAAAATGGACAAGACGCTGTCGGTGCTGGCCGCCAATTTCGATTCCGTCCGCGCCGGGCGCGCGAACCCCCGTGTTCTCGACCGCATCACGGTGGAATACTATGGAAGTGAAACGCCGCTCAACGGCGTGGCAACCATTTCCTCGCCCGATGCCCGCACGCTGATCATTCAGCCGTGGGACAGTAAGCTGCTGAAGGATATCCAGAAAGCCATCCAAATTTCCGACTTGGGGATCAACCCGCAGAACGACGGCCGGGTGATCCGCCTCGTATTCCCGCAGCTCACGGAGGAGCGCCGCAAGGACCTCTCCCGCCAATGTAAAAAATATGCCGAAGAAGCGAAGGTTGCCATGCGCAACATCCGCCGCGACGGGATGGATTATATCAAGTCGCTGAAAAAATCCTCCGCAATCACCGAGGACGAGCAGAAAAAGGCTGAAAAGGATTTGCAGGACCTGCTCGACAAGTATATCCGCAAGGTAGACGAGGCCAACGCCGTAAAAGAGAAAGAGCTAATGGCGATTTAATATGTGCCGGAGGCACCGGGCAGGCAAGATGCGCCGCGCCCGGGGCTTCCGAATCCGGCTTTCCCGGAGATTGAGGGAACTATGTCTGAAGAGAATGTATCGCTGCTTCCCCCGAAGCATATTGCTATTATTATGGATGGCAACGGCCGCTGGGCCGAAAAACGGGGACTGCCCAAGAATGCCGGCCACGCTGCCGGGGCGGAAACGTTCCGGAAAATTGCGAATTACTGCCGCACGCTGGGTGTAAAATATCTGACGGTCTACGCCTTTTCCACGGAGAACTGGAAGCGCTCGCAGGATGAGATTTCGGGCATCATGCTGCTCATGGAGCGCTACCTGCGGGAGGTGCTCCGGGATATGGACAAAAACCGGGTGCGGATTTGCGTCTTTGGAGACCTTACCCGCATCAAGCCGAAGCTGCGCAAGCTTTGTGAGGAGGCGCAGGAGAAATCGGCGGGATACGACGATGTGCAGGTGAATTTCTGCCTGAACTACGGCGGACGCGACGAAATCATTCGCGCCGTAAAAGCCTACTGCGCCGCGGTGCAGGCGGGCAGGGAAGACGTAAGCGAGCTGACCGAGGAAAAATTCGCAAACTACCTCGATTCTGGCGGCGTGCCCGACCCCGAGCTGATTATTCGCCCCTCGGGGGAAATGCGGCTGAGTAATTTCCTGACGTGGCAAAGTGTGTATTCGGAATTTGTTTATATGGATGTGCTCTGGCCAGACTTTAGCCCAAGCGACTTGGACGCTGCCATTGCGGAGTACCATCGCAGAAATCGTCGCTTTGGGGGTAGATAGAAATGGCAAAACGAATCCTGACCGCCGTGATTGGCGTGCCGCTGCTGGCGGTAGTCCTGCTGGTGCTGCCGAAAATTTACGCGGCGCTTGCCTACGCGGTGCTGTGCGCGTGCGCGGCCTATGAAATTTGCAAGGCGACGGGCGTAAAGCAGTACACCCGCCTGATGGCGTATACCGTCCTGTTTGCGGCCGCCGTCCCGCTTTGGTCGTATTTCGGCAGCAGCGGCCTGCTCGCGCAAATTGCGCTGCTCGGCTACTTCGTCCTGATGTTTGCCGAGATTATGCTCAGCAAGCTTACGCTGCCCTTTGCGAAGGCCTGCATCGCCTTCTTTGCCGCCTTCCCTGTGCCGTATATGCTCTCCGCGACCGTGCGCCTGCTGCTGCCGGAGCTTGGGCGGATTCTGGTGTGCATTCCCTTTGTGATTGGTTTTTTGTCCGATTCCGGCGCGTTTTTCGTTGGGCGCGCGATTGGCAAGCACAAGATGTCGCCGCTCATCAGCCCCAAAAAGAGCGTGGAGGGGCTTTTTGGCGGCATTGTTGCCTCCATTTTGGGAATGCTGGCCTTTGCCCTGATTGTCGATAAGGCAACAGATGCTACGGCCAATTACGCGCTGGCCTTTGTATTTGGGCTGCTCGGCGCGCTTGCAGGCACCTTTGGCGACCTGTCCTTCTCGTGCATCAAGCGCGAATATGGCATCAAGGATTATAGCCAGATCCTGCCCGGTCACGGCGGGATCCTCGACCGCTTTGATTCGCTGATTGCGATCGCTCTGATGGTCGAAATTCTGATGGATGTGCTTCCGGTGGTGGTATAGGAATGGTTCATGCAATTTCTGTGCTGGGCTCTACCGGCTCGATTGGCCGCCAGAGCTTGGACGTTGCCGAAAAAATGGGCGTGCGCGTCTGCGCGCTGACCGCAGGCTCCAATGTAGCGCGCATGGCGCAGCAATGCCGCCTTTTCCGGCCAAAGCTTGCCGTAATGTCCACGCAGGAGCTGGCGCAGGAGCTGGAGGCTGAACTTGCCGACCCCGCGGTTCGCGTGCTATGGGGCGAGGAGGGGCTGATCGCTGCCGCCACGATGGAGGAGGCCGACTGCGTAATCACCGCGGTCGTTGGTATGCTGGGGCTGAAGCCCACGCTCGCCGCCATCCGCGCGCGCAAGCGCATCGGTCTAGCCAACAAGGAGACGCTCGTATGCGCGGGCGAGCTGGTCATGGCCGAGGCGGAGAAATATGGCGCGCAGATCGTGCCGGTGGACTCTGAGCACTCCGCGATTTTTCAATGCCTGATGGGGGTGCGTGACCGCTCGGAAATCCGGCGGCTGATCCTTACCTGCTCGGGCGGCCCTTTTTTCGGAAAAACCCGCGAGGAGCTTGCGCGTGTCACCAAGGCCGACGCGCTCCGGCATCCCAACTGGAAAATGGGCGCAAAAATTACGATTGACTGCGCCACCCTGATGAACAAGGGACTGGAGGTCATCGAGGCGATGCGCCTTTACAGCCTGCCGCTGGAAAAGGTGGATGTGGTCATCCACCGGCAGAGCATTGTACACAGCCTTGTAGAGCTTCGCGACGGCGCGGTTCTGGCGCAGCTCGGTGTGCCGGATATGCGCCTGCCAATCCAGCTGGCACTTACCTACCCGAACCGTGGCGAGCGCCCGGTTGAGCGGCTGAGCCTTACCCAAATGCCGCCGCTGACCTTCTGCGAGCCGGATTTGGAGAATTTTCCCTGCCTCGCTCTTGCGCGCCGCTGCGCCGAGACGGGCGGCAATTCCTGCGCCGTGATGAACGGCGCGAACGAGGCGGCGGTCGCTCTGTACTTGGCCGATAAAATTGGCTTCTATGAGATTTATCGGCTCGTGCAGCACGCGGTCGATTCCGTACCCTTCCTTGCGCATCCGGATTTGGAGCAAATCCTCGAATCCGATGCTCTGGCGCGGCAGTCTGTTGCCGAATCTTTTGCGCGAATCGAGGCTAGCAAATGACCATTGTATTTGCCATTCTGATTTTCAGCTTCTTAATTTTCATCCATGAGCTTGGCCACTTTCTGAGCGCAAAGGCGTTTGGCGTGCAGGTCAATGAATTTTCGCTGTTTATGGGCCCGGCCATCTGGAAAAAGCAGGTGGGCGACACGCTCTATGCCCTTCGCTGCATCCCGATTGGCGGCTACTGCGCAATGGAAGGGGAGGAGCAGGACACCGATAACCCCCGCTCCTTCCAGAAAGCCGCATGGTGGAAGCGGCTGATTATCCTGTGCGCCGGCGCCGCGATGAACTTTATCGCCGGATTCTTGATTATGGTGCTGGTGTTTGCCCCCACGGAGCAGTTTGTCATGCCGATAATTGCGGACTATGAGGAGGGCTGCACCATCATTGGCGATGACGGCCTGCAGGTCGGCGACCGGATCCTTTCGGTCGATGGCGAGGCCATCTATGTTCAGTCGGATTTTTCGCTGATTCTCAGCCTGAATGCCGGAGACATACACGACCTTGTCGTTGAGCGCGACGGGGAGAAGGTCTATCTGGACGATTTCGTGATGGAGAAGCACCTCTTTGGCGACGAAACCACCGAACGCTACGGCTTCACCTTCTCCGTAGAGGACGCCAACGCTTGGAATACGCTCTGCTATGCATGGGCGCAGACAATGGATACGGTGCGCCTTGTTCGGCTGAGCCTGCAAATGCTCTTCACCGGGCAAGCCTCCGTTTCGGATGTGACAGGGCCGGTTGGCATTGTGAGCATGATGAGCGAGGTCGCGAGCGAATCAGCATCGGCGCTCGACGCTGTGCTGAATGTGCTCTATCTCGGCGGCTTCATTGCCATCAATCTCGCCGTTATGAATATGCTGCCCATTCCCGCGCTAGACGGCGGGCGGGTGTTCTTTCTGCTGATTACCACTGCAATCGAAGCGGTTACGCACAAAAAGGTCGATCCCAAATATGAGGCGTGGATTCACGGCGCGGGCATGGTCGTCCTGCTGATTATCATGGCGCTGATTATGTTTAAGGACGTATTTACCATTTTCTGGGGGTAGAATAGAATGACAAGACAGATCCTCGTCGGCGGCGTGCCCATCGGAGGCGGCGCGCCGGTGGTAATTCAGTCGATGCTCAACACCAAAACGACGGATGTGGAGGGCTCGCTGAACCAAATCAAGGCGCTGAAAACCGCCGGCTGCCAGATCGCCCGCCTTTCGGTGCAGAACCGGGAGGCCGCGCGGGGCTTCGCGCAGATAGCCGCCGAGAGCCCGCTGCCGCTGGTGGCCGACATTCACTTCGATTATAAGCTTGCCATCCTCGCCGCCGAGGGCGGGGCGAGCAAGATTCGCATCAATCCCGGCAACATCGGCGGTGACGAGCGCGTTCGTGCGGTTGTGGACGTGTGCAAGGAAAAGCACATTCCCATCCGCATTGGCGTCAACGGCGGCAGCCTCGACAAGGCAAAGCTAGAAAAATATGGCCACCCGACTGCCGAGGCGCTGGTGGAAAGCGCGTTCGAGCATCTTGAGCTGCTGGAAAAATTCGGCTTCTACGATACCTGCGTTTCCATGAAGTCCTCCAATGTTCCCACGATGGTCGCCGCGGCGCGCCTGTTCCGCAGCAAATGCGACTATCCGCTGCACATCGGCGTGACCGAGACCGGCCCGGTGCGGCAGGGGCTAATCAAGTCCGCGATGGGCATCGGCAGCCTGCTGCTCGATGGGATTGGCGACACCCTGCGCGTCAGCCTGACGGACGATCCGGTGCAGGAGGTCTACGCGGCGAAGGACATCCTCAAGGCTGCGGGGCTGCGCAAGGAGGGCGTGAACGTGATTTCCTGCCCCACCTGCGGCAGGACGCAGATCGACCTGATTGGGCTTGTCAATCGGGTAGATGCCGCGCTTAAGGATTGCAGCAAGCCAATTACCGTCGCCGTCATGGGCTGCATCGTCAATGGCCCGGGTGAGGCGCGCGAGGCGGACATCGGCATCGCTGGAGGGGATGGCTTCGGAATGCTGTTTGAGCACGGCGAGCTGGTTGAGCGCCGCCCGTATGACGAGCTGCTTCCCGCGCTGCTGGAAAGAATCGAAAAGCTTTGATGAAAAAAACCGTTTCTTTTCTGGATATGTTCCCCGCTTATGCGCCGCCTGACACGCTGCGAACGGCAGTTTCTCAGGCGGCCATCGTCGATTGCCACATTGACGCGGCCGAGCGGGACTTGGAGCTGACGCTCTACAGCGAGGAATACATCCCCGCGAAGCTTCTTCGCCTTATGGAGGGGGAGCTTGCAAAAATCTATGATTTGAAATCCATCGCCCTCACCGCTACGCACCCGGCGTGTGAAATGCAAAAGGTTTCACCGGAGGAAATCACAGCGCTGTTTATTGCCGCCGATTCGCGCAATCGCGGCTCGCTTGCCAAGGCGCGCTTTTCGTGGTCGGATAACGCGCTCACCGTGCATCTGTCAGGGAACGGCAAGGCGCTGCTGGAATCGAGCAGCGCCGCGGTCAGGCGGGAGCTTGCGTCCCGCTTTTCGGTCGCGCCCGAGATTTCCTTTGTGTCCGGGGAGGAGCTTTCCGGGCAGGAGCTGTTTGACGCGATGGAGCGTATGCGGCAGGAGGCGATTTCCACCATGCCGGTGGCGCCGCTGAGCAAGACTCTTCCCTCCGCGCCGCCCAGCGACGCCATCTATGGCCGCAGCTTCAAGGGCACGGCGACGCCGATGAAGGAGCTAAGCCTCGACATGGGCACGGTGATTGTGGAGGGCAGGATTTTCTCGGTGGAGAACAAGGAGCTGACCAAGCGCAACGCGTGGATTATCAACTTCGACATGACCGATCATACCGGCTCCATCCGCGTCAACAAATTCATGGAGGCCGGAGAGGCAAAGAAAATCCTCGACCGGCTCACGGTAGGCGCCGTTCTGCGCATCCGCGGCAAAATGGATGTGAACAAGTTCGACGGTGAAACCGTGCTCCGCCCCTACGATATTGCGCCCGGCTTTATGCCCGCGCGTGAGGATCTCTCCCACGGCGAAAAGCGCGTGGAGCTGCACCTGCATACCGTGATGAGCAATATGGATGCGCTTACGGATACCGCCGCCGCCGTCAAGCAGGCCGCCGCATGGGGGCACAAGGCTATTGCCATTACCGACCACGGTGTCGCGCAGTCCTTCCCGGACGCGATGAAGGCAGCCGAGAAGGCCAAGGTTGCCGGTACGGATGAGAAAATCAAGATTCTCTACGGTGTGGAGGGCTATTTCATCAACGATGTGGACGACCGCATTGCCGTCCACGGCACGCAGGAGCTGGATTTGGCCGACGGAGAATATGTGGCTTTCGACCTCGAGACTACCGGCCTAAGCTCGCGCAACGATACCATTATCGAAATCGGTGCAGTGCGGATGTGCCGCGGCAAGGAGCTGGCGCGCTTCCAGACCTTTGTCGCGCCGGGGCGGATGCTCGAAAAGCGCATCACCGAGCTTACCGGCATTACGGATGAGATGCTGCTCGGCGCGCCGCCGATTGAAGAAGTTCTTCCAAAATTTCTGGAGTTCGTCGGCTCTCGCGTGCTGGTGGCGCACAATTCCGATTTTGACACCGGCTTTGTTCGTGCGGCGTGCGAGCGGCAGGGGCTCGCCTATGCGCTCACGAGCGCCGACACCCTGATTCTGGCGCAGAACCTGATGCCCGAGCTGCATAAGCACAAGCTCGACACCGTTTCCAACGCCCTGAGCCTGCCGGAATTCAACCACCACCGCGCGGCGGACGACGCGCTGATGTGTGGCCTGATTTTTGACCGCTTTATCTCCATGCTTGCCGAGAAGGGCGTTACTACCCTGCAGGGCATCAATCCGGCGATGGAGGCGCTGCGCGCCGGCAGCCGGATCTACGATCGGCAGGCCAAGCATATCATCCTGCTTGCCAAAAATCAGGTGGGTCTGCGAAATCTGTACCACATTATTTCCGACTCCAACCTGCAATATTTCAAGCGCGTGCCGCGCATTCCGAAGTCTGAGCTGCTGCGCTACCGGGAGGGGCTGATTATCGGCTCCGCCTGCGAAGCGGGCGAGCTGTTTCAGGCGCTCGTGGACGGCAAGAGCGAGGACGAGCTCAAGCGAATTGCCTCCTTCTATGACTATGTGGAAATCCAGCCCATCGCGAACAACCGCTTCATGATTGCCCGCGGCACCGCGAAGGATGACGAGGAGCTTCGCGGCTTCAACCGCACACTCGTGCGGATTGCCGACGAGCTTGGAAAAATGACGGTCGCAACCGGCGACGTGCATTTCCTGAACCCGGAGGATGAAATTTTCCGTCACATCCTGCTCGCCGTCAAGGGATTTGAGGATGCCGATAAGGATATGCCGCTCTATTTCCGCACGACGGACGATATGCTGCGCGAATTCTCCTACCTCGGCGAGGAAAAGGCCTACGAGGTCGTGGTGAAGAACACCAACGCCATCGCCGATATGTGCGAAACGCTGCGCCCGGTGCCGCATAACCTTTTTGCGCCGAGCATTGAAAACTCCGTGGAGGATTTGAAGGCGCTGGTCTATGGAAAGTTCCGCCGCCTATACGGCGAGCAACCGCCGGAGCTGATGACGAAGCGCGTCGAAACGGAGCTGCATGACATTATCAGCTGTCACTACGACGTGATTTATATGTCCGCGCAGAAGCTCGTGCAAAACTCGCTGGAGCATGGCTATCTGGTCGGCTCGCGCGGCTCGGTAGGCTCGTCAATCGTGGCCTACCTGTCGGATATTACGGAGGTCAATTCCTTCCCGCCGCACTACCGCTGCCCGAATCCCGCGTGCAAATATTCCACCTTCGATGTTCCGCCGGGCTTTGGCTGCGGCGCGGATTTGCCGGATGCCGTTTGCCCGAAATGCGGCACAAAATTCCAGAAGGATGGGTTCAACATACCCTTTGAAACCTTCCTTGGCTTCGGCGGGGACAAGGTTCCCGATATCGATTTGAACTTCTCCGGCGAATATCAGGCAAAGGCTCACGCCTACTGCGTGGAAATGTTTGGAAAATCCCATGTTTTCCGCGCGGGAACCATCGGTACCGTGGCGGAAAAAACTGCCTATGGCTACGTCAAGAAGTATCTGTCCGAGCGCGGCAAAACCGTGTCGAAGGCGGAAGAGAACCGCCTCGCCGCGGGCTGCGTGGGCGTGCGGCGCACCACGGGGCAGCACCCGGGCGGGCTGGTTGTGATTCCGCAGGAGAATGAGATTTGGGATTTCTGCCCCGTGCAGCACCCGGCGGACGACCCGCAGGCCGACCAAATCACCACCCATTTTGAGTATCACTCGATGGAGGAAAACCTTCTGAAGCTCGATATGCTCGGCCACGATGACCCCACCATGATTCGCATGATGGAGGACATGACCGGGGTAAACGCCCGCGAAATCCCGCTGGACGACAAGGATACGATGTCGATTTTCACCTCCTCCAAGGTCTTGGGCTACGAAAACGATGAGCTTCTCGGCCCCACCGGGGCGGTCGCCATTCCGGAATTCAATACCCATTTCACCCGCGGAATGCTGCTCGATACCATGCCCACCCGCTTTGATACGCTCCTGCGGCTCTCCGGCTTCTCGCATGGCACCGATGTGTGGCTCGGCAACGCAAAGGATTTAATTCTCTCCAAAACCGCCACGGTCGACCAAGCTATCGGCTGCCGCGACGATATTATGCTCTACCTCATCTCCTGCGGGATGCCGGAGAAGCGCTCGTTCAAAATCATGGAGTCCGTGCGAAAGGGCAGGGGGCTCCCGGAGGGCGCTGAGGAGGAGATGATTGCCGCCGGCGTCCCGGATTGGTACATCGACTCATGCAAAAAAATCAAGTATCTCTTTCCTAAGGCGCACGCTGTGGCATACGTTATGATGGCGTTTCGCATTGCGTGGTTCAAGGTCAATTACCCGCTTGCTTTCTACTCGGCCTATTTCTATCGCCGCAGCCAGAAGGGCGGCTTCGATGTCGCGCTGATGACGAGCGGCAAGGATGCCGTAGTCGCAAATATCCACGCCATCAACCAGAACGAGGATTCCACCGATAAGGACGAGGATTTGCTCACCACTATGGAGGTCGTGTACGAATTCTACCTGCGCGGCTTCGATTTTCTGCCGATTAGCCTCTATGAAAGCCACGCCACCAAGTTCCTCATCCGCGACGGGAAGCTCCTGCCGCCCTTCATCTCCATCTCCGGGCTGGGCGAAACCGCCGCATGGGATTTGATGGAGGGGCGCGAGGGCAAGCAGTTTCTCTCCATTGAGGAGGTCGCCGCTGCCTGCCCCAAGGTGAGCAAGACCCATATCCAGATGCTCAAGGATGCAGGCGCTTTTGGCGATTTGCCGGATACCAGTCAGGTAAGCCTGTTCTGAGCAAAGTCCAAGGAAGTTTTTTGAAAGTGAGGAACCAATATGCAAGACATCGGTACACAGTTTCACATCCGCTGCAACGCCGGCGACGTTGGCCGCTACGTCTTCCTTCCGGGCGACCCCGGGCGCTGCGAAGCCATTGCCGCCCATTTTGACAATCCCGTACACATTGGCATGAACCGTGAGTTCAACATCTTCACCGGAACCCTGCTCGGCGAGAAGGTTTCTGTTTGCTCTACCGGTATCGGCGGCCCCTCGGCCTCGATTGCGATGGAGGAGCTTACCAATATCGGCGCAGATACCTTCATCCGCATCGGCACCTGCGGCGGCATCGACTTAGAGGTGCTGCCGGGGGATGTGGTGGTTGCTACCGGCGCAATCCGCTATGAGCATACCTCGCTTGAATACGCGCCCATTGAGTTCCCCGCCGTGCCGGATTTCACCGTCACCGCCGCGCTTAAGGCAGCCAGCGAGCAGCTCGGTTACCGCACCCATACCGGCATTGTCCAGTGCAAGGACGCCTTCTACGGGCAGCACAGCCCCGAAAGGAGCCCTGTGTACTACGATTTGCTCCAAAAGTGGGAATCGTGGAAGCGGCTCGGGGTGAAGGCCAGCGAGATGGAATCCGCCGCGCTGTTTGTTGTGGCCTCCGCGCTGCATGTTCGCTGCGGGAGCTGCTTCCATGCCGTATGGAACCAAGAGCGCGAGAAGGCCGGGCTGTTCATGCCAATGACGGAGGATTCCTCCGGCGCGATTCAGGTCGGCATTGAGGCAATGAAGCGCCTTATCGCACTCGACCGCCAGACGAAATGAAAAATCGACCTCCGGTTTTGCGCCGGAGGTTCGCTTCTTACCGACTTATTCAGCGCATCCCGAATTCTCTATCGTTTCGCGCAGGCGGCGTACTGTGCTCTCCATGGCCGGAGTGAGCGGCAGGCGAGGAGAGCCGCAGTCGAAGCCGAGGAGCCTCATTGCGGCCTTGACCGGAATGGGGTTGACCTCGGCAAAGAGCGCGCAAATCAGCGGCAGCAGATGCAGCTGCAAATCCTCGGCGGTGTCGAAGTCTCCGTCCGCCGCGGCGGAGCATAGCGCCTGCATCGGCACAGGCGCGACGTTGGCCGCCGTGGAGATTACGCCCGCCCCGCCGAGCGATAGCACGGGCAGCACCATGGCGTCGTTTCCGGCGTATACCGGGAAATTGGGACACTTTTCGCGGATTTTCGCGATTTTTTCAATCGAGCTGCTTGCCTCCTTGACGCCGGCAATGTTGGGGACCTTGGAAAGCACCGCGTAGACCTCTACCGGAATATCCAGCCCCGTGCGGCTGGGCACGTTGTAAACAATCAGCGGAATCTGCACCGCCGCGGCAATGGCTATGTAGTGCTCCACAAGCCCCTCGTCGGTGGCCTTGTTGTAGTAGGGACTTACCACGAGCAGCCCATCCGCGCCCGCCTCCTGCGCCGCCGCGCTCAGGGCAGCGGCGTGCGCCGTGTCGTTTGAGCCGGTTCCGGCAAGGATACGCATCTGCGATCCGACCGCCTCCTTGCCGCGGCGGATTAGCAACAGCTTTTCTTCGTCGGTAAGCGTCGCGCCCTCGCCGGTCGTTCCGGCAATCACAGCGGTTTTCACGCCGGCCTCCAGCTGGCGCTTCAGCAGGCGCTCCATCATTGGGTAGTTGACCTTTCCCTGCAAAAAGGGCGTCACCATTGCGGTGGCGACCCCGGTAAACAATGCATTCATGCTGCATCCCTCCCGAAACATTCTATGCCCCGGAGAAAAGATTGCCACGGCTCTTGCATTTTTCACCCAAATATAGTATACTGACAGCACTATACGGAGGCATTGGCATGAAAACTAAGGATTTTTGGTATGACCTTCCCCCAGAGCTGATTGCGCAGACCCCGCTCCCGCAGCGGGATGCCTCGCGCCTGCTTGTGATGAACCGGCGCACGGGGGAAATTACACATAAGCATTTTTCGGACATTGTGGACGAGCTGCACCCGGGCGACTGCCTGGTGATGAACGATTCGCGGGTGCTTCCTGCGCGGCTCCTCGGCCGCCGCCCTACGGGCGGCGCGGTTGAAATCCTCCTGCTGCGCGATTTGGGCGAGAATCGCTGGGAGTGCCTGTGCAAGCCCGGTCGGAAAATGCAGGAGGGCAGCACCGTCGAATTTGGCAACGGAGAGCTTCGCGCCCGTGTGGAGCGGGTGTGCGAGGATGGCAACCGAATCGTGGAATTTATCTATGAGGGAATTTTTCTCGAAATTCTCGAGCGGCTTGGGAAAATGCCCCTGCCGCCCTACATTAAAGCGGAGCTGGACGATCAGGAGCGCTATCAAACGGTTTACAGCCGCAAGCTTGGCTCCGCCGCCGCGCCGACCGCCGGGCTGCATTTTACCGAGCAGCTGCTCGATGCAATCCGCGCAAAGGGGATCAAGACTGCCTTTGTTACCCTCCATGTCGGCTTAGGCACCTTTCGCCCGGTAAAGACGGAGGAGGTTTCCGAGCACCAGATGCACGCCGAGCTGTGCATGCTTTCGCAGGAGTCGGCCTCCATTCTCAACGAGGTTCGCCGCAGCGGCGGAAGAATCGTTTGCGTAGGCACGACCTCCTGCCGCACGCTGGAATCGCTGGTACAGCCGGACGGCAGCTTCGCCGCCGCCTCCCGCTGGACGGACATCTTCATCTACCCCGGCTACGAATTCCGCGCGATGGACGCGCTGATTACCAATTTTCACCTGCCGGAGAGTACCCTTTTGATGCTCGTATCGGCATTTGCCGGGCGTGAGCAGGTGCTTGCGGCCTACCGTGAGGCGGTCGCGCTGCGGTATCGCTTTTTCTCATTCGGCGATGCCTGCCTATTCTATTGAGGGAGAAATATATGTTTACCGTTATCCGATCGGAGGGAAAAGCGCGGCGCGGGGTATTCACCTGCGCGCATGGCACGGTACAGACCCCGGTGTTCATGAACGTCGGCACGCAGGGCGCGATTAAGGGCGCGTTGAGCGCGGCAGACCTGAAGGCCATCGGCTGCCAGGTAGAGCTTTCCAACACCTACCACCTCCACCTTCGCCCGGGCGATGAAATCGTGCGTCAGATGGGCGGACTGCACCAATTTATGACATGGGACGGCCCGATCCTCACAGATTCGGGCGGATTTCAGGTGTTTTCGCTCGCCTCGCTGCGGAAAATCCGCGAGGAGGGCGTTACCTTTGCCTCGCATATCGATGGCCGCCGGATTTTCATGGGGCCGGAGGAGAGTATGCACATTCAGTCGAATCTTGGCTCCGATATCTGCATGGCCTTTGACGAGTGCATTGCCAATCCCTCGCCGCACGACTATGTGGCGCAGAGCATCGACCGCACCTACCGCTGGCTCGTGCGATGCAAGGCGGAAAACGCCCGCCTGAACGCGCTTCCGGACACAATCAATCCCAGCCAGCAGCTTTGGGGCATCAATCAGGGCGGCACCTATGTTGACCTTCGCCGCGCGCACATGCGCCGCATCGCCGAGCTGGAGCTTCCCGGCTACGCCATTGGCGGGCTCGCGGTGGGGGAGAGCACGCAGCAGATGTACGACATCATCGAGGCCGTTGAGGAGGAAATGCCCGCGGATAAGCCCCGCTACCTCATGGGCGTGGGCACGCCGAGCAATATCCTCGAGGCGGTTGCGCGCGGCGTGGACTTTTTTGACTGCGTCATGCCCGCGCGCAACGCGCGCCATGCGCGGCTGTTCACATGGGAGGGCGCCATCAACCTGAAAAATGCGAAGTACCAGCTCGATTCTTCGCCGATCGACCCCGCCTGCGATTGCCCAGTCTGCCGCCGCTATTCGCGCGCCTATCTGCGCCATCTTTTTATGGCGGACGAAATGCTTGCGATGCGTCTTGCCGTGACACACAATCTCTATTTTTACAATAAACTCATGGAAAAAATCCGCAATGCGCTCGACGAGGGACGGTTTGCCGCCTTCCGGCAGGAATTTTCCGAAAAATTAGGGCGCAGGATCTAAATATGGCTTGCAATTTTGGAAAATCTTTGCTATAATTCTTCTCGATAACATCAATAAAGGAGTTTTCTTTATGTACCAGTTTCTGACTGACACCACAACCGCCGATACCGGCTCTAGCCTGATGACCACCATGGTCATGCTGGTTGTGATGGTTGCTATTTTCTACTTCATGCTCATCCGCCCCGAAAACAAGCGCAAAAAGGAAGCAGAGCAGACGCGCAACTCCATCAAGGTTGGCGACAAGGTTACCACGATTGGCGGGATCACCGGCAAGGTTGTCGATGTGAAGGATGAGAAATTCGTCATGGAATCCGGCGCGGATCAGGTTCGCATTGAGTTTGCGAAGTGGGCGATTTCCACAAACGACTCCGCTACCGAACGCGCGCAGGAGGAAGCAAAGAAAGCGCAGGAGGCCAAGGCGAAGGCAAAGGCTGCCAAAAAAGCCGAGAAGACCAAAACCGAGTAAGGGAAGATACCATGCTTGCCGCCGGGGTACCCGGCGGCAAGCGTTTATAATCGACTCGCGATTCGCCCTGCCCGCCTGCCGTGCAGAATTTGTTTCTGGCAGCGGTTTTCAGCAACGAGTGCAAATAGAAAAGCGATACCCGTTTTCACCGAATATCGCCTTTCTTCCCACCGCGGGGCGCTCGTTTACATATCCATTTTGCTTACCAGCGAATCCGCCGCGTCCTTCGCGCCCTGCTCCACCTTGTGCGCCGTCCGCTCAAACGCCTTCCGGGTTTCGCTGCCGCGCGGGAGCATTGAGATGGCCATCGCGCCGGCAACCATACCGGCTCCCAAGGTCATGGCCCAGTATGCCATTTTCATCGCAATCCCTCCTTCCTCGCTTAGCATTCCCCAAAAAAATATCTTGAAGAATGCAAATTGCGGTGCTATAATATAGGACAAACAGTTTTGGGAGGGCTTGCCATGTCGATTGATTCGCTGCACGACAGGATCCGGAAGCGGAAAAATCCGATTGTTGCCGATTTCTGCCCGGATTTGGCCTGCGTTCCCCCGGCTCTGGCCGAAGAAGCGGGCGGAGAATTTGCTGGCTATGTTCTGTTTTGCCGCAGGCTGCTGGAGCTGCTTTCCGGCGCGGCATGCGGCGCTCGCTTTTCCCTCGGCTTCTTCTCCCTGTTCGGCGAGCAGGGAATTGCCGCGCTCCAATCGCTGCTTCGTGATGCGCGGCGTCTCGGTTACTACGTCTTTCTGGACGCGCCGGAGATTTCCTCCGCTGCAGCTGCGGCCGCCTGCGCCGAGCGAATTTTTGGGGCGGGGGAGTACCCCTGCGATGCGCTGGTCCTCTCGGCCTTCATCGGCTCGGATGCAATCCGCCCATTCCTTCCGTACTGTAAGGAGAAGAAGGGCAATGTTTTCGTCACCATCCGCTCGGCCAACAAGTCGGCTGCGGAGGTGCAGGATTTGCTCAGCGGCACGCGCCATGTCCACGACGCTATCGCCGAAACGGTTGACCGGCTCGGCGAGGGGATGTACGGCAAATGCGGCTACAGCGAGCTGGGCGGCGTGGTTTCGGCCGGCGCGCCAGCTTATCTGCGCAGCCTTCGCACGAAGCGCAACCGGATTTTCTTCCTTGTGGACGGGCTGGATACGCCCAGCGGCAACGGAAAAAATTGCAGCTTGGCCTTTGACCGCTTCGGCTACGGCGCAGCGGTTTGCACCGCCTCGCCGCTGACGGCGTGGCGGGAATCGGAGGCCGATTGTCTCACCGCCGCCCGTGAGGCGGCCGAGCGGGCGAAGCGCATCGTAACGAATTATTTCACCATCCTTTAGCGCCGCTATGCAGCGCGGAGGATACGCATCAAAAACTACCTGATTCCGCGTGATATGGAGGTGTTTCGGCGTGGGATTGCGAGAAATTACTTATACTTCTATTGTCTTACGTCTTCTGCTTGCGCTGCTTTGCGGCGGCGTAATCGGGCTTGAGCGCGGGATGAAGAACCGTGCCGCCGGAATGCGCACCTATATGCTGGTCTCCGTTGGGGCGTGTCTGGTGATGCTCACCAACCAATATGTCTACGACCAGACCCTTGCGGGTGACCCCATGCGCCTTGGCGCGCAGGTGGTAAGCGGCATCGGCTTCTTAGGCGCCGGCACGATTGTCGTGACCCGGCACAACCAGATTCGCGGGCTGACCACAGCGGCCGGTCTATGGTCTGCCGCCGGGGTAGGTCTGGCACTGGGCGTCGGCTTCTACGAGGCGGCACTTGTCGCTGCGGTGGTAATTTTCCTGATTCTCACCGTCATTCAGCATTGGGACGATAAAATGCGCAGCAAGACCCGTCAGGTGGACGTATACTTAGAGATTGCCGACGGCATGACGCTCGGCAGCCTCATCCGCAAAATCCGGGAGCGGGATATGGAAATCAGCAACCTTGCGCTGGAAAGGAACGGCGCGCTTGCCAATGGTGCGCGGGGCATGGTGGCCACCATCCACCTAAAGAATCGTCGCCCGCATTTAGAGGTGCTGGAAGCCATCCGCGAGATTGACGGCGTCACCTACTTAGAGGAGCTATAGGGAAGCTCTGATTCGCTCTTTCGGGCTTCTCAAAGCTTCCCCTCGTCCTACTGCTAGCGGATTCGCGCAGGCAGGCGCATCCGCAGCTCGTCGCCGCCTTCACCGGCGATCGATTCGTCTTGCCCGTCGTCCTCGCCGCCCGGCTCGCTGCCGTCCGATTCGCCGCCTCTTTCTTCGCCCTCGCTTTCCTGCGTTTCCTCGCTCGGATTGCTTCCCTGCACGCTCTCGCCGGGAATACTTGCCTCTTCGCTTTCGCTCGGCATGGTAGCCTCGCTCGTTGCCGCCTCGCTGGGCACAGAGCTTGCGCCGGTATCCCCGCTGCGGCATCCGGCAATGCTCAGCATCAGGGCAAGCAGCAATAGAATGCTTGCAATTACTCTCACGTTCTCTCCTCCTTTTTTGCGTTCGGTTTCATATTTCCCCGAATTTCAAAAAAGACGCTGCACAAATTCTGGAAATTGCGGAATTTACGCTTGCTATTTTTGCCGGCTTCGTATAAAATAGAAATCCATAACATACACACAAGGAGAAACTACTTATGAAAAAGCTCGCAGTCAAGAAGAATGCGCAGTGCATGGCCTGCCTCGAGTGCGTCCGCGCCTGCTCCACCGCGTTTTACAAGGAGTTCCACCAGGATTATTCCTGCATCCAAATCGTCGCCGGAAAGGCCGGCGGCGCAAAGCCGATGACCTGCATCCAATGCGGCAAGTGCATGAAGGTCTGCGAACACGGCGCCATCACCCAGAATCCAAAAACCGGCGTTTACATGGTCAATAAGAAGCTGTGCGTCGGCTGCGGGAAGTGCGTTGAGGCCTGCCCGATGAAGGTCATGGTTCTCAAGGAGGGCTCGGCCGCTTCCAAGTGCATCGCCTGCGGCATCTGCGCGAAGGCCTGCCCGATGGAAGTGCTGGAAATCGTGGAAAAATAAATACGCAAAATTTTTACTCGGTGGGCAGAGAAATCTGCCCACTTTTTGATTGATTATCGCTTACGAATATGGTATAATTCCCTTATCATACACCCGGAGGCGTTTATGCAGGAGCTGACCGAATTTCAGAAGCAATTAGCGGAAAAATTTCCCACCACCCGGCTGCTATACGACGAGCCGATGGCGAAGCATACCTCGCTGCGCATCGGCGGGGAAGCCGAGGCGATGGTCTTCCCGCAAAACGTGCCGGAATTGGCAGCGCTCCTTCGCTTTTGCCCCGGCGCGCGCATCTTGGGCGCGGGCACCAATATCCTTGCGCCGGACGAGGGGCTCCTAGGTCTTACAATTTGCCTGAAGGACTGCTTAGACGGGCTTTCCCGCGCATCCGACACCGAAATCCGCGCCGCTGCCGGGGTGACCATGTCGCGCGCGGCGGTATTCGCGGCAAACATGGGGCTTGCGGGCATGGAATTTGCGCATGGGATCCCCGGCACAGTCGGCGGCGGTATCTATATGAATGCCGGTGCCTACGGCGGGGAGCTTCAGCAGATTTGCAAAAGCGTCGAAATTTTGCGCGAGGATGGGGAGGTGGTCACCATTCCCGGCGAGGAAATGGAGTTTTCCTACCGCAGCAGCCGCCTGAAGCGCGAGCGCGCGGTGGTGCTAAGCGCGATATTTTCCCTTTCCCCTGCACCAGCGGAGGATGTGAAAATGCGCATGAAGGAGCTTCAGCGAAAGCGCTCCGCCTCCCAGCCGCTCGAGCTGCCGTCGGCGGGCTCTGCGTTCAAGCGCCCGGCAAACAGCTATGCCGCCGCGCTGATTGACGGCGCCGGGCTGAAGGGCTATCGGGTCGGCGGCGCGGCAATCTCCACGAAGCACGCCGGCTTCGCCGTCAACCTCGGCGGCGCAACGGCTCGAGATGTTCGGCAGCTGCTCGGCGATGTCGCGCGCAGCGTATACGAGGACTCGGGCATTCGGCTCGAGCCGGAGATTTTATTCTGGTAAACTGCGAAAGAGGGGAAAATCATGGGAGCGTCCTTTTCCGGGCAGGCCAAGGCGGAGATTTGCCGCCTGGTGCCAGCCAAAAAGAGTCAGGCCGCGGCGCAGTGCTACGGCGTGCTGCTTTTTGCCAACTGCTTTTCGCCGGACCGCATCCGAATCGTCACCGAAAGTCCGGAATTTGCCGAGCTGCTTCCCAAGCTTTTCCAGAAGGCATTCCATATTTCTTTTGACCTTCTTCCAGCCTCTCCCGGGGGCAAGCAGGTGTTCCAAATCTTGAACACGCAGAAGCTTGCCGCTATTCTCGCCGCCTTTGGGCTGGAAACCGGAAGCTTTCTGCCTCTACAGCTGAATCTTCCTGTGGTGGAGGAGGATAGTTGCAAGGCCGCTTTCCTGCGCGGCGCGTTCCTCGCAGGGGGCAGCGTGACCGACCCGGCAAAGGCCTACCATATTGAGCTGGCCACCACCCATGTGGCCGTTGCCCGGCAGACATACGCCCTATTGGAGGATGCGCTAGGATTTTACCCCAAAATGGCGGAGCGCGGCGGCGCCCGGGTGCTATACATGAAGCAGAGCGAAAAAATTTCCGATTTTCTCACCTATCTTGGCGCGCCGCTTGCGGGCATGGGCATCATGGAGGCAAAAATCGAGAAGGAGCTCAATAACAAGGTCAACCGCCGCTGCAACTGCGACGAGGCAAACACCTCCAAGGTCGTCGATGCCGCGCAGGAGCAGCTTGCCGCCATCCGCGTGCTTCGCGGCCGCGGTCTGGTGGATACGCTCCCGGCAAAGCTGCAGCAGGCGGCCGCGGCCCGGGAGGAGAATCCCGAGGCAACGCTCTCAGAGCTGGCGGCGCTGATGGATCCACCCATCTCCAAACCCGCCATGAACCATCGGCTCCGCCGCATTGCGGAGCTGGCAAAGGAGGTCAGCGCATGAGCTTTGTGCATCTGCACGTTCACTCGGAATACAGCCTGCTTGACGGCGCATGCCGCATCAGCGCGATGATGGAGCGCGTGCGCGAGCTTGGTCAGACCGCCATTGCGCTCACCGACCACGGCGTGATGTACGGCTGTATCGATTTCTACAAAGCCGCCAAGGCCGCCGGAATCAAGCCCATCATCGGCTGCGAGGTCTATGTCTGCCGCCGCCGGATGTCCGACCGGGTGCATGGCATCGACAACGACCCCTATCACCTTGTGCTCCTGTGCGAGAATCGCAGAGGCTATGAGAACCTGTGCTATGTGGTCTCCAAAGCCTTTACGGATGGGTTTTACGGCAAGCCTCGCATGGATTTGGATCTGCTTGCCGAGCATCACGAGGGGCTTATTGCCTGCTCCGCCTGTCTGGCCGGCGGCGTGGCGCAGTACCTGCTTGACGAGCAGTATGAAAGCGCGAAGAAATACGCCCTGCGTCTGGCGGAAATTTTTGGCCCGGAGCATTTTTATCTGGAGCTTCAGGATCACGGGATCCCCGAGCAGCGCGCCGTCAATCAGGGCGTCATGCGCATTGCGCGCGAAACCGGCCTGCCGCTGATTGCCACAAACGACGCACACTACCTGCGCAAGGAGGATGCGCCGATTCAGGATGTGCTGCTTTGCATCCAAACCGGCAAAACGGTGGACGAGCCTAACCGCATGAAATTCCAGACGGAGGAATTCTATCTCAAGAGCGAGGACGAAATGCGCGCGCTCTTCCCCAGCTGCGAGGAGGCCTTCGCCAACACCGAAAAAATCGCGCAGCGCTGCAATCTTGAATTCGTTTTTCACGATTACCACCTGCCCGCCTTCCCCATCCCGGAGGGGTATACCAACGTGGATTATTTCCGCGCGCTTTGCTACGAGGGCTTTCGCAAGCGCTATGAAAATCCACCGCAGGAATACGTCGATCGACTCGAATATGAAATCTCCGTCATCCAAAATATGGGCTATGTGAATTACTACCTCATCGTGTGGGATTTTATTCGTTATGCCAAGGAGAACGATATTCCTGTAGGCCCCGGCCGCGGCAGCGGCGCGGCGTCTATCTGCGCCTACTGCCTGCATATCACCGAGGTCGATCCGATGAAGTACGCCCTGATTTTCGAGCGCTTTCTGAACCCCGAGCGGGTGAGTATGCCAGATTTCGACACCGATTTCTGTCAGGAACGGCGCGGGGAGGTCATTGATTACGTCACGCAGAAGTATGGGGCCGACCATGTGGCACAGATCGTTACCTTCGGCACGCTTGCCGCGCGCGCGGCAATCAAGGATGTGGGGCGCGTGATGAATTTCACCTACGCCGAAACGGACACGGTGGCAAAGCTCGTGCCCAACACCCTGCATATCACGCTCAAGGAAGCGCTGGAAACCTCCCCGCGGCTCAAGGAGATGTACGATGGCGACGGGCGTATAAAAACGCTGATCGATACCGCCATGCAGCTTGAGGGAATGCCCCGCAACACCTCCACCCATGCCGCAGGCGTGGTCATCACGGCTAACCCCGTGGTGAGCTATGTGCCGCTTTCGACCAACGACGGCACGATTGTAACGCAGTATACAATGACCACCATCGAGGAGCTGGGGCTACTGAAAATGGATTTTCTCGGGCTTCGCAACCTCACGGTGATTCACGATGCCGAGCAGCAGATCCGCGCCTTTGCGCCGGATTTCTCGATTTCCACCATCCCGGACGATGACCCTGAAACCTTCCGGATGCTATCCGAGGGCAAAACCTCCGGCGTATTTCAGCTTGAAAGCACCGGCATGACGGGCGTTTGCGTGAGCATGGGGCCGACCTCGCTGGAGGATATCACCGCCATCGTTGCGCTCTACCGTCCTGGCCCGATGGATTCGATTCCGAAGTTTATCGAGAACTCTCTGCACCCGGAGAGGGTTCGCTATTCCACCCCGCTTTTGGAGCCGATCCTGCGTGTTACCTACGGCTGCATCGTCTATCAGGAGCAGGTGATTGAGATTTTCAAGTCACTTGCCGGGTACTCGATGGGCCAAGCGGACAACATCCGCCGCGCAATCTCCAAGAAGAAGGAGAAGGTCATCAACGCCGAGCGGCAGACCTTCGTCTATGGCGACGATGCGCAGGGCATCCCCGGCTGCATCCGAAACGGCGTGCCGGAGCAGGCCGCGCAGAGCCTGTACGATGAAATTGTTGCCTTCGCCAACTATGCCTTCAACAAGGCGCACGCGATGAGCTACGCCGTTGTGGCCTACCAGACCGCCTACCTCAAATGCCACTACCCGCGGCAGTATCTGGCGGCGCTGATGACCTCGGTGCTCAACCAGCCCGAGAAGATTGCCAGCTATATCAGCGAGTGCAAGGCAAGCGGCATTGCCGTTTTGCCGCCGGATCTCAACCGCTCGTTTGACCATTTCACTGTAGAGGGCGATGCGATACGCTTCGGCCTCGGCGCAATCAAGAGCATCGGCCACGGCGTGATTGCCTCCATTGTACAGCGGCGCGAGGAGGACGGGCCTTACCGGAGCTTGGAGGACTTCCTGCGCCGCATGGACGGCGGGGAGCTGACCCGCCGCACAGTGGAAAATTTCATCAAGTGCGGTTCCATGGATTGCTTCGGCTGCCACCGCAGCGAGCTGCTTGCGGTCTATGAAACGCTGATGGACAGCGTGGCGCGCACGAAAAAGAGCAATCTCGACGGACAAATCGGGCTGTTTGGCCTGCTCGGCGGGGGTAGCAGCGCCTCGGCCGAGGTGCCGATTCCGAAGCTCACTGAGCTCAAGCCCACCGAGCGGATGGCTTACGAGAAAGAAACGACCGGCATCTATCTGTCCGGCCACCCGATGGACGATTACCGCAAATACCTCGTCGGCACGCGGGTGGTTTCGCTTGCCACGCTGATGGGGGAGAACTGCCCCTTTGGGGATAACGACACGGTTTCCGTCGCGGGCATTGTGCAGACCGTGAAGATGAAAACTACACGCAACCACTCCATGATGGCCTATGTGACAATGGAAGACGATACCGCTTCCATCGAGATGCTGGCCTTTTCCAACGTCCTCAGCCCCTTTGGCGGCTATCTGCGCGAGGGGAGCGCCATCGTGGTGAACGGCCGCCTCTCGCTTCGCGATGAAAAGGAGCCGCAGATTGTGATTAACCACGTCCAGCCCATTCAGGACTATGCCGATGGGGTGGTCACGCCCGAGAAGCCGCCGGTCGCCTCCAATGCTAAGCTCTATCTGAAGCTCAGCAGCGAGGCTGACCCCGCCTATCGCAAGGTGAAGGCCATGCTCAATATGTTTCCCGGGAAAAGTCAGGCGGTACTCTTCTTTGCCGATACACGCGTCCGGCGCGGCACGCACGTCACCTTTGACAAGGATTTGCTCGCCGAGCTGAAAAAATTGCTCGGAAATGAAAATGTTGTACTGAAATAACTTCCATCTTTTGAAATTATGTGTTATAATATTTGGTAGCAACACAAAAGCCGCCCGATTTCCCGCGGGGCAGCGGGCGGCGCAAGAGGTAAAGAAATGAAAAAGGTTCTCATTCTCGAAGATGAAGAAAATATCCGCTCGTTCGTCGTTATCAATCTTGAGCGGGCAGGCTATCAGGTGCTGGAGGCCTCCACCGGCGCGCAGGCGCTGGATACGGTGAGCCGCAATCCCGATGTTGGCGTCGCCATTCTGGATATCATGCTGCCGGATATAGACGGCTTTGAGGTCTGCCGCCGCATCCGCGCGACCAATAAGCAGATGGGCATCATCATGCTAACCGCCCGCGCGCAGGAGATTGACAAGGTCACGGGGCTGATGACCGGCGCGGACGATTATGTGACCAAGCCCTTCTCCCCGGCTGAGCTTACGGCGCGCATCGACGCGCTCTTCCGCCGCATGGGCGGGGACACCGGGCAGACGCAGGAGCTTTTGCGCTTCGGGCCCTTTGTGATGAACACGCGCAACCATACTTTGGAAAAAGCGGAAAATCGCATCCGCCTGACGCAGGTGGAATACTCCATCCTGAAGCTGTTTATGCTCAATCCCGGGCGCGCGCTCGCGCGCGAGGAGATTCTCTGCGCCGTTTGGGGGAAGAATTATGAGGGCGAGCTGAAGGTCGTCGATGTAAACATTCGCCGCCTGCGCCTGAAAATTGAGGACGACGCGACCAACCCCACCTACATTACCACCGTGTGGGGCTATGGCTATAAGTGGGGAAACTGAGCGCATGAAAAAAATCGGCGGGCTGCGCACCCGTTGGTTGCGCAATACAGAGGGTGTCCTGCTTCTGCTGGGGCTCGCCTGCGTGCTGGGCGTCACGGCCGCTTTCGGCTTCTATGCGTATTCCGCTATGGAGTCCGACCTGCGTTATCGCGCGAAAACCTCTGCAGATTTTTTCGCCGAGTGCATGAGCCGCAACTATAGCGAATATTACGATGCCTGCATCGCCTTCACCACCTCCTTTGCCGATAAGGACGGCTTGCAGCTGCAATTTCTCGACGCTGACGGCCAGCTCATCGCCGCCAGCGCGGGCGCCGCTGCAAGCTGCTCGCCCGGCACGCAGGAGATTGCCGAGGCAATCGAAACGCAGAGCATCCGCTCCTATTTTGGTCGCGACCCCAATAGCGGGCTGACGGTCCTCGCGGTTTCCAGCCCAATGCTGTATGCCAGCGGCGAGGTGATTGGTGTGCTGCGCTATGTGACCGGCCTCGGGGCGCTGTGGCGCGAGGTGCTGAAGGTATTTGGCATTTCGCTTGCCGTCCTCGCCGGCGTGATGCTGGTGGTGTACCTGTGCGGAAGCTATTTCATCCGCTCGATTGTACTGCCGGTGGACGAAATCACGCAGAAGGCGCGGCGCATTGCCGCCGGCAGCTACGGGATCCAGATTCCTAAGCAATACGACGACGAAATCGGCGAATTGGCTGAGGCAGTCAACGAAATGTCGCTGCAAATCAGCCAAAATGAAAAGCTACAGCGCGATTTTATCTCCTCGCTCTCGCACGAGCTGCGTACACCGCTCACCGCGATTACCGGCTGGAGTGAAACGCTGCTGTCCATGGAAACCCTCGACGCCGAAACCGCGCGCGGTGTGCGGGTCATCTCCCGCGAGGCCAAGCGGCTCACGGACATGGTCGTGGAGCTGCTCGACTTCACCCGCTTGCAGGATGAGCATATTAAGCTCAACATTCGCCCGAGTGACCTGCGCGCGGAATTTGAGGATACGGTGTTCATGTATCCCAGCCGCGTCAGGCAGGAGGGGATCGCGCTTGAATATCTTGCCAACGACGAGGAGATTCCCGAAATTCCCTGCGATCCCGAGCGAATGCGGCAGGTTTTCCTGAATATTCTGGACAATGCTGCCAAGCATGGGGCGGACGGCAAGCGCATCGAGGCCTCCATCCACAGCAGCGGGGACTTCGTTACAGTGCAGATCCGCGACTTTGGCCCCGGCATTCCCGAGGACGAGCTTCCGCTCGTCAAGCGCAAGTTCTACAAGGGCAGCTCCAAGGCACGCGGCACGGGCATTGGCCTCGCCGTCTGCGAGGAGATTGTTACGATGCACTCCGGCGAGCTGATTTTGGAAAACGCACCCGGCGGCGGCACACTCGTTACCATCCGCCTGCCGGTTTCCCAGTAAGAAAGGACAATTATGGCACTCAAAGACAGCGGCCGAGCCGCAGAAAAATTCAAAACCTCCATTGGTGGGCAGGCGCTGATTGAGGGCATCCTCATGCGAGGCCCGGAGAAGGACTGCATGGTGGTGCGCACGGCGGACGGCCTGAAAACCGAATTCCTACCCAAGAAAACCAGAAAGAAGGGGAGCATCGCCACATGGCCCTTCATCCGCGGCGTGGTGAATTTTGCCGATTCGCAGGTCGTGGGCGTGAAAAGCCTGATGCGCTCCGCGGACTTGAGCCCGGAGGAAACCGAGCAGCCCTCGAAATTCGACCTATGGCTGGAAAAGCGGCTGGGGAGTGAGAAATTCCAGAGCTTCCTTATCGGCAGCGCGGTGGTTCTCGGGGTGGCGATGTCCGTCGGCCTGTTTTTCCTGCTGCCGATGGTGATTGGCAGCCTGTTCTACAGCCTTGTTTCCAGCACTCTGCTGCGCAATCTCATCGAGGGCTTGATTCGGATTGCCATCTTTTTCGTATATATGATTGCCGTATCCCGCATGGGGGAGATGAAGCGGGTCTTTGCCTACCACGGAGCGGAGCACAAGACCATCCGCTGCTACGAGGCCGGGCTGCCGCTCACGGTGGAAAATGTGCGGGGCATGACCCGCCTGCACCCGCGTTGCGGCACAAGCTTCCTGCTCGTGGTCATGGTGGTGTCGATTCTGGTATTCTCCGTTGCCTCCACAATCCTGCTGCATCTTTTCCCGCAGCTGCATGCGCTGGAGGAAAGCTCCGGCCTGCTCTACCGGCTGCTGATGATTGCCTTTAAGCTGCTGCTGCTGCCTGTGGTTGTTTCCATTACCTATGAAATCAACCGCTGGGCTGGGCGTCACGACAATTGGTTCACCAAAATTCTGACCTATCCCGGCATGTGGATGCAGAACTTCACAACCAATGAGCCGGACGACGACATGATTGCGGTCGGCATCGCGGCGGTGGAGGCGGTTTTGCCCGCTGAGGAGGGCGCCGACTGGTGGTAGTTAAGCTGAGCGAGCTGTATTTGCAGCTGCGCAAGAGCCTCCTGCCCGGCGAAACCGCTATGTCCGCGGCAAGCATGGCGCGTGAGGTACTCTGCTTCACGACCGGCAAAACCCGCGAGAAGCTGCTGGCCGATGTCGATTGCTATGTGGGCGACGACGTGATTGCGGCCACAGCCGCCTGCGCCCGCCGCCTGCGCGCAGGGGAGCCGCTGGCCTATGTGCTCGGCGAGTGGGAGTTTTACGGCCTGCCGCTGTATATCGACCGGCGGGTGCTGATTCCCCGCGACGATACCGCCGCTGTGACCGCGCTTGCCGTCAAGCAGGCGATTTTCCTGCCGCAGAATCCCCGAATCCTCGATTTATGCACCGGCTCCGGCTGCATCGGTCTTGCAATCGCCTCCAAGGTACACGACGCGCGGGTAACGCTCGCGGACGTGTCCAAGGATGCGCTCGCGGTCGCCAAGAGCAACGCCCAGCGCAACCATCTGCTTGGCAGGGTTGCTACCGTGCAGGCGGATGCAATGGGCACGCCAAGCGCCTTCCTCGGGAAATTCGATATGCTGGTTTCCAATCCGCCCTATGTGACCACGCAGGAAATGGACGCGCTTCCGGCCTCCGTGCGCGAGTTTGAGCCGCACCTTGCGCTGCACGGTGGGGAGGACGGGCTGGATTTTTACCGGGCCATTGCCCAGAATTACACCCCTATCCTCAAAGACGGCGGCTATATTTGTTTGGAATTCGGCATGGGGCAGGGGGATCGCGTGTGCGCCATCCTTGCCGCGGCAGGGTATACCATTCTGGAGCGCTCCAGAGATAATAACGACATAGAACGCGCTGTGCTCGCGCAGCTTGTGAGAAAGGAAAATGAACATGGCTAGCAAAAAAACGCCCTATGAAGCACCGGCTCCCGCAACCGACAAAAAGAAAGCGCTGCAAACCGCCATCTCCCAGATTGAAAAAAACTATGGCAAGGGCACCGTGATGCGCCTCGGCGACAGGCCGGATATGAATGTGGAGGTAATCCCCACCGGCTCGCTCGCGCTGGATGCCGCGCTGGGCGTCGGCGGCGTGCCGAAGGGCAGAATCATCGAGATTTACGGCCCCGAATCCTCCGGCAAGACCACCCTCGCGCTGCACATTCTCGCGCAGGCGCAGAAGCTCGGCGGAGAGGTCGCTTTCGTGGATGCGGAGCATGCGCTCGACCCCGTTTATGCTGCCGCGCTGGGCGTGGATACCGATAATATGCTCGTCTCTCAGCCAGATACCGGCGAGCAGGCGCTGGAAATTACCGATGCCCTCGTTCGCTCCGGCGCGGTAGATGCCATCGTGGTCGATTCCGTCGCCGCCCTTGTCCCCAAGCAGGAGATTGAGGGCGAGATGGGCGACACCTTCATGGGCTTGCAGGCCCGGCTGATGTCGCAGGCGCTGCGCAAGCTTGCGGGCACCATCTCCAAGACCAACTGCGTCGTGATTTTCATCAACCAACTGCGCATGAAAATCGGCGTCATGTATGGCAACCCCGAAACCACCACCGGCGGCAACGCGCTGAAATTCTATGCTTCCGTGCGGCTGGATGTGCGCCGTGTGGAGGCTATCAAGGAGGGCGGCAACGTCATCGGCAATAAGACCCGCGTCAAGGTTGTCAAGAATAAGGTTGCGCCGCCGTTCCGCGAGGCATATTTCGACATTCTCTACGGGCAGGGCATCAGCAAATGGGGCGAGCTTGTCGATTTGGCCGTGCAGTATGAAATCGTGCAGAAATCCGGCTCATGGTTCTCGATGGGTGACGAGCGGATTGGTCAGGGCGCAAACTCCGTCAAGGAATATCTCATTGCCAACCCGGAGATCGCTGAATCCGTTGAGGCGCAGGTGCGTCAGAAGCTGCTTTTCGCCTCCGCCGCCCACTCCTCGCTCGCCAAGGCCGCCGAGCGGCCGGTAGCCGTAAGCGCGGACGACTTCAACGATGACGATTGATACCCTCTCAGGCGCGCCGGATCGCGCTGGGCGATACCGCGTCGTGTTTTCCGACGGCACGGTGCTTCGGCTCTATCGGCAAACGGTGGAGGATTTTGGCCTTTTCCCTGGCATGGAGCTGAGCCCGGCGGAGCTTGCACGCTTGAAAGAGGCGGCATCGAAAATGTCCGCCAAGATGCGCGCCGTGCGGATCGTATCGCAGACCTCCATCTCCAAGGGTGAGCTGGAGCGACGTCTGATTCAAAAAGGGGAGGGCCCTGCCCAAGCGCGCGAGGCGGTCGATTGGATGGGAGAAATGGAGCTGCTCGACGACGCCAGGACGGCGCAGCAGATTGTCGCGCACTGCATTTCCCG
This sequence comes from Bacillota bacterium, assembly GCA_021200975.1. Lineage (GTDB taxonomy): Bacteria > Bacillota > Clostridia > Oscillospirales > Oscillospiraceae > Faecousia. The sequence goes on from JAJQFT010000023.1 coordinate 29,249, forward strand.
CGGCTACGGCCAAAGCCGCGCAAGACAGGCTCTGTACGAGAAGCGCATCCCTCGCGAATATTGGGATGAGGCCCTGCGAGATTATCCCGCGCAGGAGGAGGCGCTTCTCGTGCTCCTGCGCCGGAGGATTGACGACCCTGCCGACCACAGGCAGGTGAGCCGCGCGATCGATGCGGCTATGCGCCGCGGGCATCGCTACAGCGATGTCCGAAAAGCATTGGAAAAACTGTCTGTCGATGCGGACGAAATTCCGGAGGAATGAAATGGCAAAAATCGGATTTATCAGCCTCGGCTGCGCGAAAAATCAGGTGGACTGCGAGCGGATGATGCAGCGCATCGAGGAGGCTGGGCACATCGCTCAGGCGGAGCTTGCCGGCGCGGATGTGGTGGTAATCAATACCTGCGGCTTCATTGAGGCGGCAAAAACCGAGGCAATCAATCAGATTTTGCGCGTTGCCTCGCTGAAGGCGCAGGGGCTGGTGGGAAAAATTCTCGTATCCGGCTGCCTTGCCCAGCGCTACAGCAGCGAAATTCAGCAGGAGCTGCCCGAGGTGGACGGAATCCTTGGCACGGGCAGCTTCCCGGATGTGGTAACGGCGGTGGAGGCGCTGCTTCGCGGAGAATCGGTGCTCGACCTCGGCAGCATTGACGCGCCCGAGCAGGAATGCGGCCGCATCCTCACTACGCCGCCGCACTACGCCTACATCAAAATTGCCGAGGGCTGCGACAATCGCTGCGCCTACTGTGTCATACCTTATCTGCGCGGGCGCTACCGCAGCCGCCGCATAGAGGATGTTTTGTCGGAGGCGCGCGCGCTCGCCGATACGGGCGTGAAGGAGCTGATTGTCGTCGCGCAGGATACCAGCCGCTACGGTACGGATTTGCCAGCGCACAAGCGGCTGCTAAGCACGTTGCTGCGCGAGCTCTGCAAAATTGACGGCCTTCATTGGATTCGTGTACACTATGTCTACCCCGATGAGATTGACGACGAGCTAATCGACACCATCGCCAGTGAGCCGAAAATCGTGAAATATCTGGATATTCCCATCCAGCACTGCAATGACGGGATCCTTCAGCGGATGAACCGCCGGGGCAGCAAGGCATTTTTGGAATCGCTTCTGGCTAAGCTGCGCCGTCGCATTCCCGGCCTTGTGATTCGCACGAGCCTGATTACCGGCCTGCCCGGCGAGGGAGAGGCGGAATTCGCGGAGCTTTGCGACTTTCTGCGCGAGCAGCGGCTGGAGCGCGCGGGAGCCTTCGCGTTCTCGCCGGAGGAGGGGACGCCCGCATTTGAGATGGATTATCCAGATACGGAGATTGCCCTGCGCCGCGCAGAAATGGTAGAATCCATCCAGGCTGGTATCATGGAGGAATTCTGCCAGTCCCTTCTTGGTAAGACGATGGAGGTGCTGGTCGATGGCTATGATGCGCAGCTGGAGCAGTATTACGGCCGCACCTATGCCGATTCGCCGGATATTGACGGCCGCGTGTGGATCGCCTGCGACGAGCCGCTGCAGGAGGGCAGCTTCGTGCAGGTGACGATGGATGCCATAGCCGATGGCGATTTGAGCGGATATGTACGCGAGGAGGACGCATAATGACCTTAGCAAGCAAAATTACCCTCATTCGGGTGGCATTGATCCCGGTGTACATGGTATTTATGTACCTCAGCGGCGGTGTATTCAACGGCTGGATGATTGCCGCGTTAAGCGTGTTTATCGTGGCAAGCCTGACGGATTTTATTGATGGGCAGGTTGCCCGCCGCTACCATCAGGTGAGCGATTTTGGAAAATTTCTTGACCCGCTTGCCGATAAGCTGCTCGTGATAACCGCCATGTGCATCTTTTGCCAATGGGGGAGCTTTCATTCCGCCGCGCTGGTCGTGGTGCTGATGCGTGAATTTGCCGTGACCGGCCTGCGGCTGATCGCGGTGGAGCGGGGCGTTGTGATTGCCGCCGCTTGGAGCGGAAAGGTCAAAACCTTTTCCACGATGGTCGGCCTTTGCGTCATGATGGTGTTCCCACAGGTGCCGCTGCTGTGCCAGATTGTCGTTGCCGTGATTGTTGTTACCACGGTCTATTCCGGCGTCGAATACTTTGTTCGCAACGGAAAGTGCCTGCTCGGCTGATCCGGGGAGGGAAGAATCTTCCATTGCATCGGAGGTAAACCATGAAACTGAAACAATATGCCCACTTCCAGATGAATTTTGGCGGCTTTCCCTGCAAGGCGACGGCGTTTTTGATGGGCTTTCCCATTCTCTTTCGCGCGCTAGCGTATTTTGCGCTCAATCGCTACACGGTCTGCGGCGGCGTAGAGCTTTTTGCCTGCCTGATTTTTCCGGTCCTGCTAAGCGCGGCGTATGTCGCGCTGCTGGTGGTTGTCCAGCTTAATGCCCCGGGAATCTATGGCATTCTCGGCGCACTTGCCTACGCGCTTCCGATTGCATGGAGCTTCTACGCTGCCAGCACATGGCGGATCGTTCTCAGCTTCCCGACCTATATCCTCGCCGCGGTGCTGCTGCTGGGCGCGGTAGGCGGCTATTTCCCGCAGCGCGCCATTGCCTGCCCGATTCCCGCGCTATGCGCCGTTGTGCATCTGCTGAGTTTAGATTGGGACGCGGAATGGGATTTTCTTCTTCTGGAATTGAGCGTGATTTTTACGCTTCTGTCGCTTGCCTTCGTGCCGCTCGCGCTCAGGCAGGCCGGGCACCGACCGCGCGCCGAGGAGACGCCCACGCCGGAGGAGCCGGAGATGGTAGATACCAACGAAACAGGCGAATAAGCCGCATAAGAAATCCGGCTCCCCATGCGGGAGCCGGATGCTGTTTTTTACGCTTCGTTTTACGATTTTGCCAAGCTTGCAATGATATCCGCCGCCGCCTCGATGCCAATCCTTGCAGTATTGAGGCAAATATCATAGTTCTCGCTCGCGCCCCATGTGCGGCCGGTGTAGTGCTGGTAGTTGACGCTGCGGCGCTTGTCCTTCTCCTGAAGGCGCGCCTCGGGACTCTTTTCCGACTCGCCGTAGAGCCGCACAATTCGATCCGCCCGGAACGCCAAATCCGCGTGGATAAAGGCGTGGAGGCAGTCCGCCCGGTCTTTCAGAACATAGTCGGAATTGCGCCCAACGATAACGCAGGGGCCCTGCTCGGCGATTTGCAGGATGGCACGGCATTGGATGGCCCACAGGAAATCCGCGGTGGACATACCGTTCATCACACCGGGAACGCCCTGCGGCGCAAATGCGTAGGAAAGGAAGGTCTTGCCCGGCGCGTGCTCGCCGTTTTCCTCCACAAATTGGGGGACAAAGCCGGATTCCAGCGCGACCTTTTCCACCAGCTCCTTGTCATAGAGGGGAATGCCGAGCTTCTCCGAAACCAGCTTGCCAACGGTGCGGCCGCCGCTGCCAAATTGACGGCTGATTGTAATAATTTTTCCTGCCATAGATTGCTGCCTCCTTTATTTTTTGGTATCTGTATTGTAGCACAAAAATCCAAAGATGTCAACGCTTCGCTTGTTCATAGTGCACAAAGATTTTCAAAATTCGACCAGCTGCAAAATTTTGGCTCTATGTCAATAGTTGGGGTAGGGAGAAAATAAGAAAAGATTCCTGT
>JAJQFT010000105.1 GCA_021200975.1 Bacillota bacterium
TGAACAAACTCTTTCCTTTTTTTCGGTCTCACATCATTGACAAATGGACATTTTTCGCAGCTTTTGTGCCGCACAAAAGCAACCCGCAGGTTTCCCTGCGGGTCGCGCCGATTTTTGCAACGGATGCGGGGAATTATTCCTCCGGCTCGTCGTCAAAGGAGAATTCCAGCTTCTCGCCGCAGTTGGGGCAGGTGATGGCGCCGGATTCCAGCGTTTCCTCGTCGAAGTCTACAATTTCGCCACAGGCAGGGCACTTGACCTCATAGATGGTAGTGTCCTCGTCGCCAAAATCGAAGCCCTCGTCGGGGTAATCCTCGTCCTCGAGATCCTCGATTTCGTCCTCCTCGTCCCAGTCGTCGTCCTCGTCGATCTCCTCGCAGACCTCCTCCATGAGGTAATCGTCGATGGCGTCGAGATCCTCCTCGATCTCGTCGAGCTCGTCGCAGATGTCGATGGTGGTGGTTTCCACGTCAGTCAGCTTTTTGGTGACATCCGCGAGCAGATCCACGATTCCCGCAATCATCTGCCCCTCGGGGGTGTCGGTGCTGAGCTTGAGGCCGTCCATCAGCCCTTTCAGGTAAGCGGATTTTTCGGAAATGGTCATGGCGTGTTCCCTCCGTTAAGCCTTGGAGCGGCCCAGATATTCTCCGGTGCGGGTGTCGACCTGAATCTTGTCGCCCTCGTTGATGAACAGGGGCACCTTCACCTCTGCGCCGGTTTCCAGCGTGGCGGGCTTGAGCGTATTGGTGGCGGTGTTGCCGGCGAAGCCGGGGTCGGTCTTGGTGACGACCAAATCGGCAAAATTGGGGCACTCCACGCCGAACACCTTGCCCTTGTAGCTCATGATGGTGCAAACGTCGTTCTCCTTCATGAAGCTGAAGGAGCTATCGAGCGCGCTGCCGTCGATGGGCTCCAGCTCGTAGGTTTCGGGGTCCATGAAGTAGTACAGCGAGCCATCGTTGTAGGAATATTCCATTTTCTTGCGCTCCACATATGCGGTGGGGAACTTGGCGGTAGGGTTAAAGCTGGTTTCGGTGACGGCGCCGGAGATGACGTTTTTCATCTTCACGCGCACGAAAGCCGCGCCCTTGCCGGGCTTGACGTGCTGAAACTCGACCACCTGCATGACCTTGCCATCCATATCGAAGGTAACGCCATTGCGGAATTCGCCTGCTGAAATCATAAAGTATCCTCCTGATATCTCTCCCTCTCGGGATGAATTTCCTTCTCCTATTGTAACCGATAATTCCCCGCATTGCAAGGGGAAAAACGGAAAAATTTTAGAGAATAATCAAGTTTTTCGGGCTATGTGTCAGATTTTCGACGCCGCCCGGCTTATAAACGACCACATCCTCGATGCGGACGCCGAATTTTCCGGGCAGGTAGATGCCCGGCTCGGCGGAGGCGACAGCATTTTCCACCATCACATTCTCGGCAGAGCCGCCCACGCTGGGAAGCTCATGCACCTCCAGCCCGACGCTGTGGCCATAGCCGTGGCCAAAGTACTCGCCGTAGCCGACATCGGCAATCACCTTGCGCGCCGCCGCGTCCACTTCCCTGCCCAGCACGCCGGCCTTTGAGGCGGCGATGCCGACCCGCTGCGCCGCAGCGACGATGTTGTAAACTCTCTCCATCTCCTCGGTGACATGGCCGAAGGCGACGGTGCGGGTCATATCCGAGCAGTAGCCCTGATACAGCACGCCAAAATCCATCGTCAGGAAATCGCCGTCCTGAATGACGCGCTCGCCTGCCACGCCGTGGGGCATACTAGTATTCGGCCCGGAAACCACGATGGGGTCGAACGAAAGCCCCTGCGCGCCATTCTTATACAGGCAGTAAATCAGCTCCGCCTGCGCCTGAAGCTCTGTCATGCCCGTGTGCAGCCGCGGCAGCACCTCGGTGAAGGCGGCATCGGTAATCTCCTGCGCCTTGCGCATCCGCTCCAGCTCCCACGCCTCCTTCGCGCCGCGGAAGTGGTTGATTTTCCCGCTATAGGGCACGAGGGCGGCATTCAGGTGCTTCTCGTAGCCGGTAAATTCCGCCACGGTGAGGTAATTTTCCTCATAGCCGAGCGAGTGGACCTGAAAATCGGCGATTGCCTCGTTGAGCTGCTCGTAGTAGCCGCGGCCCTTGCCGACCATGCGCACGTCGAAGCCCCGGAGGTTATTCTCGGCAGATTCGATATAGCGGCTGTCGGTATAGTAGCGGCAGCCCGCCTTGGTAACAATAGCGACGCCCTCGGCGATATCGAACTGCGCGCCATAGTGGCGGCTGTAACGGGAGGTCAGCAGCAGGCCGTCGATCTCATCGCCCAGCAGGGATAGGTATTTTTCCAGATTTGTCATAGCAAAATTCTCCTTTTTCGTGATATCCATATCATCGGAAGCTCCAGAATATGCCGCAGCTTGAGCCAGATATTGTGGTTATGGATCGGGCGCACCAGAATGGTGCGCACCCCGGCGCAGTTGCCGCCAAGGGTATCGGTAAAAATCTGGTCGCCCACAAGCGCGGCCTGCGACGGCGAAGCACCAAACTGCGAAAGGCACCGCCGGATCCCCCGCTGCCACGGCTTATGCGCGTGCAGGATGCAGGCAATTCCGTAGCGCTCGCAGAAGGTCGGCACGCGCGAGCTGTGCGAATTGGACACGATACACAGCGAAATCGGCGAGGCGGCCATCGCGCGCAGCCACGCGTCCACCGCCGGGGTGGGGGTTTTGGTGGTGTAGGGCACGATAGTATTGTCAAAATCCAGCATCAGCAGCCGCACGCCGAGCTTTTGCAGCATCTCGGGTGAGAGCGCCTCGACGCCGGGGATTTGGAAGGTCGGGAGCAGGGAAAGGGACATACGCTTTCCGCCTTTACGAGGGATTTAGGATGCCCGGCGAAGCGCCGCCGACCCATCCGAGCGCCCCTATTATAGCATACCGATTCGCTTTTGTCCACGGTTTTGCGCAAAGAAAATCCCGCAAAAAGCGAAAGCCGCCGGGTCTTGCGACCGGGCGGCTCGAGAGGTAGGGTCAGGTGGGAGGATTAGTAGCCTTTCCTTCTGTTCTTGCGGGCGGCCTCCGACTTCTGCTTGCGCTTCAGGCTGGGGCTGACGTAGCACTCGCGCTTTTTGACCTCGGCAATCACGCCCTCCTTGGCGCAGCTCCGCTTAAAACGGCGCAGCGCGCTCTCGAGAGATTCGTTTTCCTTGACGCGGACTTCAGACATGGTTTTCCCTCCCTCCGATGGCACCCGGCTGATTCCAGAGTGCATTCAGGGCCTATGCGGGGTGCGCGAGCCGATGCAATCGCCGCTCTGCACGCCCTAGGCCTACCTATTATATGACGAGCCGGACAAATTGTCAAGCAAAAAATTGAAAAATGTCTTTTCTCCCGCTCTTTCCCCAGCGCGCGGGAAAATTTCGCGGTCAATTTCGCGCAGGCAGCCGAAAGCCGTCGCCCGGCGCGGCGTTTTTTCTCGGCGGGGCTTGCATTTTTCAGCTTTAATGCTATAATAAGGTTGTGCCGGCCTCCCGCGCGGGGGTGGGCAAGCCGAGCCTTTCGATAGGAGAGGGAAATATGCTGAAAGCGGAAGAAAAAGCCGTGCGCTGGATGGAGAACCATATCGATTCTCTCTTTTTCGCCGCGGTCACGGCGCTGGCGCTGGCCGTTCGCTATGCCGGGCGCGATTTCGTCAGCGGCGACATGCGCTCCTTTTTGCTGCCGTGGCTGCGCGCCATGCGCGACGGCGGCGGGCTTGCCGCCCTGCAATCCAGGTGGGCGACTATAACCTGCTCTACCAGACCTTTCTGGCTCTGGTCAGCTACAGCAAGGGGCAGGATCTTTACCTGGTCAAGGCTCTTTCTGTGGTATTCGATTTCGTGCTGGCGATTGCCTCGGCGTGCATGGTCACGGAAATGACCGGCGGCAGGCGCTTCGGTCGTAAATTTCTGGCGGTGTACACCGTGGTGCTGTCGCTGCCCACGGTGGTGCTCAACAGCGCTTACTGGGGGCAGTGCGACTCGATTTACGCCGCATTTGTGATTCTCTCGATGCTCAGCCTCTACCGCGAGCGCTATGTGCGCGCTTTCCTCTTTCTGGGGCTTGCGCTCGCCTGCAAGCTGCAGGCCATCTTTATCCTGCCCTTCATGGTTTCGTACTATTTCTGCACGAAGCGCTTCAGCATCGCCCATTTCGGCATTGCGGTGCTGGCCTTCTGGGCGAGCGGGATTGTTGCCTATCTGTACGGCCGGGAGATCTGGGCGGCCTTCTCCATCTATTTCACGCAGGCGGGCGAATACAAGCAGATGTACCTGAACGTCGCAAGCTTCTGGGTGCTGGTTGGCAACGACTACGCCGAGATGCACACGCTCGCAATTGGCCTCACCCTCATGCTGTTCGCGCTGGGGCTCTACTCCCTGCTGAAGATGCGCAGGAAGCTGGGCGACCCGCTCTCTCAGCTTCAGGCCGCAGCGTGGTATCTCTGGGTATGCGTCCTCTTCCTTCCCGCCATGCACGAGCGCTACACCTATTTGGTGGATATCGTACTGGTGCTGCTGAGCTTCTTGGATAGAAAATACGCGAGGTACGCGCTGATTTCCTGCGTACTGAGCGCAATGACCTATGGAAAATATATGTTCGGCAGCGGCGAGCTGGACAAGCCGCTTGTGCTGCTCTACGTCGCCGCTTTCGCGCACTATACCTACACGATCGCGCGCCCGGCGAGCGCCGTGGCCGCGCCGCAGAAGGAGGAAAACCATGCGGAACACACCAATTCTGACGATTGTGGTACCCTGCTATAACGAGCAGGATGTTCTGCCCATCACCGCGCCGCTGTTTGGCCAAAAGCTTGCGGATTTGGCAGCGCGCGGGAAAATCGACCCCGCCAGCCGCGTCCTGTTTGTCAACGACGGCTCTCGCGACCAAACATGGGAAATCATCTGCGCACTGGCGCAGCAGAGCCCGCGCTACACCGGCATTTCCCAGAGCCGCAACCGGGGGCATCAGAACGCCGTCCTCGCCGGGCTGATGGAGGCCAAGGATTCCTGCGACATCACGATTTCCATCGACTGCGACGGGCAGGACGATCTCAATGCGATGGACGAGATGGTGGATGCCTATCTGGACGGCTGCGAGGTCGTCTACGGCGTGCGCAGCAAGCGCGACCGCGACTCCTTCTTCAAGCGCTTCACGGCCGAAAGCTTCTACCGCCTGCTGAACTGGATGGGCGCGGAGGTGGTATTCAACCACGCCGACTACCGCCTGCTCAGCAGCCGCGTGCTGCAGGAGCTCGCCAAGTTTGAGGAGGTGAATATCTTCCTGCGCGGCATGGTGCCGCTGGTCGGCTTCAAAAGCACCAGCGTGTACTACGAGCGCGCGGAGCGGATTGCCGGGAAGAGCCACTACCCGCTCCGGAAGATGCTCGCGCTGGCGTTTGACGGGATTACCAGCCTGTCCGTCAAGCCAATGCACATGATTTCGGCGCTGGGTGTATTGATTGCGCTGATTAGCTTTGTTGGCATCGTGTGGGCGGCGGTGGAGGCTCTGCTGGGGAGCACCGTCGTGGGCTGGGCGTCAATCGTATGCATCGTATGCTTCATGGGTGGCATCCAGCTGCTGTGTTTGGGCGTGATTGGCGAATATATCGGCAAAATTTACCTGGAAACCAAGCGCCGCCCGCGCTATATCATCAGCGACCGCACCCCCGCCCCCGAATCGGACGCAGAGGAATAAGCCAATGCCGTTAGGTTCGTGGCATAGGATTACGGGAAATAACTAAACTGAAAAAGTGCATCCGGCAGCGGATGCACTTTTTCATCAAAAGGGCATGGCAAGCAAACGGAAGCCCATATTCCTGTGAAGTCCAGCTTCTCTGAACTTAAATGGCATTGGGCTAACACCTTACCCCATCATTCCTTATGGAACCATATTTTCGCAAAAATCAGCTGTTCACCGAGTTGATGATAGTATTGTCCACAGCGTTGAGGA
>JAJQFT010000028.1 GCA_021200975.1 Bacillota bacterium
CTCTAATGAATAAACTCTTTCCTTTTTTCGGTCTCACATCATTGACAAATGGACATTTTTTCAGGGATTTCCCCGATTTGTGCAATATTGGAAGCAGCACCCATAAAATTCCACACACAAAAAACAATAGTTCTCCGCTTGCGGAAATTTGTAAAATCAGCATCCCCGCGGCCGCCGCAGCAGCAAGCAAAACACCGCTTAGATGCCTCCCGTCCGTAGCATAGACCCATTGCTCAGCGGCGCAGGTGAGAAAAAAGGTGAAAAGTAAAAACCACGAGCAGAAGGTAAACGCCGCTGTAAGCGCCTCAAAGCGCTGCGCCACACCAAACAGCGTAATGCTCTCGCTATACAGAGCAAAGCCTTCACCGGTTTCGCACAAGTTCTGCGAAATGCTGGCTACCAGCACCACAGCAGATGCGGCGGTGATTGCAGCGACCCAAACGGCCGCGCGCGCCGCTCCCCTATCGCGCCGCAGCAGCCCAGCCGCCGCAGGCAGCAGGAGGACGAGGCAGGCCGAGGCATCCGGCAACGCCTGCTGCGCGCGCAGGCTACTTCCATCCCAAAGGGAATAGCCCGAAAGAAGAATCGCCGTGAAGAAGGCAATGACGCCCCACGCCGTAACTGTCCCGATACGCGCGGCGCGCGACGCGCCGCCGACACTCGCAAGCGCCGCAAGGGCGAGCATCAGAAGCGGAAGAAAAATGCCGTGCGAATGGTTCCACCCCTCGGCAGCGTACGGCAGCAGGCTCCCGACTGTAACCGCAAGCCACGCCCATTGCGCGAGGGCAATCCATCGGCTGCCGCCGGGCGAATCCGCGCAGTAGCGCAGAACCAACCAATTCAGCGCCCCGAGTACCGCAGAAGCAAGGAAAACGCCTGCCCAATTCCCACGGCAAAGCGATAAGGCCGGAGCAAACGCGGCTGCCGCCAGCCAAAGTACAAGCGGTCGAGAAGAAATTTTTTCACGATGCAAGTGCAAAGCCTCTTTCCTCCGCGGTAAGCGTGGGATAGTCACGGTAGCCGATTTGGTAACATAGGAGCGTAAATTCCGGCTCATGCACCGACAGATAGGCAGCCGCGTCCGTCAAGTCCGCTCCCTTGCACAGAACCAGCTTGCAGCCCGGGCGCAGAATGCGCGGCAAGTCCGAAAGGAAGTCTACGCTCTCGGCGGTGAAAAGGCAATAATCTGCCGTTTCCAAGAAAATCTCCCCGGAAGCAGCAGCGCGCAGATTTTCCGCCGCCTCCGCTAGGCTTTTGCCCGTGCCGCTAGCCCCTGTATCGGTCATAATGGTGACGGAATTACGAGCGCGGGACAGGAAAATCGCCTCTACAGGCTCAATTTGATCAAAGGAAGTGCCCTCCGGGCGAAAAATGCCGAGGAAGGCAAGTGCCAGCGCGGCACATAGGAAAGTAATCCAACGCTTCACTTCTGATTTCTCCTATCGAGCGGATGAAAATTGGGGCTGCGGAATTTTTGGTCGCTAAGCTTCGGGCGCAGGATGTCCGAATTGCCCTGCGAATAGGGCGCAAGGTAGGGCACGCCCATGCTTTCCAATCCGGATAGATGGATTACGAGCAGCAAAAATCCAACCGTGACACCAAGCACACCTGCCGCAGCGCCAAGCACCGCGAGAGCAAATCGCCAGACGCGCAGGGCGTCGGCAAGATCACGGTTTGGCAGCACGAAGCCGCAAACTCCCGCCAGCGACACGACAATCAGCGCCGCCGGGGAGATAAAGGAGGCCTCTACCGCTGCCGAGCCGACGACGATTCCCCCGATGACCGAAACGGCGTTGCCCACCGTCTGCGGGAGGTGGATGCCGGTTTCCTGAAGCAGCTCGAATGCAATGAGCAGGCCGAGAACCTCCATCGTTGGGGAAAAGGGTATGGTTTCCCGGCTTTCAAGCATCGCGCGAAGCAGCGGGAGCGTAATCATCTCCGGATGGAACACCGTCATTGCCACATAGAAGCCCGGCAGAAGCAGCCCCAGCAGAAGCGCGCCATAGCGCAGGACACGGATACAGGAGGCGGTGATATAATCGCGCCCAAGATCCTCCGGCGAGCGCATCAAGCTGCCAAGATCCACCGGCAGAAGATAGCCCAGCGGCAGGCCATCCACCAGTACGCCGACCCGCCCGGCCAGCAGTCCCTCACAAAAGCGGTCGGTTCGCTCTGTAAATTGCAGCAGCGGAAAGGCCGTGGAGCGCGAGCCAGTAAGGTACTCCTCCACCGAGCCAGGAGAAAGGAAGCCGTCGATGTCGATTGCGTCGAGCCGAAGCTTCGTGCGCTCGACCAAGGCCGGGTTCGTCAGGCCATGCACATAGGCAATCGTAACATTCGTCAGGCTGCGGCGCCCGACCTTCGTTTCGTAAAGCCGCAAGTCCGGCGTGCGAAGATGGCGGCGAATCAGGCTCGTATTGGTGCGCACCGTTTCTGTAAAGGCATCCTTGGGGCCCTTGACGGTATTCTCCACATCCGGCGCGGATGGGCCGCGCTTTTCGCCGGTTTTCGTCTCAAAGGCGATTGCTCCAGCGCCCGGAAACAGCACGACGCAAAAGCCATTGACAAGCTTGAGCGCGGCGGTGTCCAAATCGGCACATACATCCGCCACGGAGTTAAACACTGCGCCGCCCAGCGCCGAATCATACAATTCCTGCATGGATTCACCATGCAGCGCCGCCGAAATCGGGCGAATCACAAAATCCGAGATGTCGCTGCCAGAGGTCAGGCCGTCGATGGCATAGGCATAGAGCGTGAATGCGCCGCAAACCACGCTCCTTGCCAAAAAATCTCCGGCGCCTGTGAAAATTTTTCGGATATTGGCATCATTCAGCTCGCCGGGATACAGGCGCTCCAGTTTCCCGTTTTGGTTCAAACGCATCCGCCCCTTCCCTTTGAGCATATTTTCCCCGGAAACGAGAAATTTATGCTTTTCAGGGAGCCGAACCTGTGCTATAATACAGGAAATCTATCTACACATAATATGGGCGGCGTATTTTGCGCCAAAAAACCAGAAAGAAGTATGCAATATGTCCTACACCATTGCCGCCATATCCACCGGCAGCGGGATTTCGGCGATTGGCATCCTGCGCCTGAGCGGTGACGGCTGCGCCGCCATCGCCGGGTCGGTCTTTACCCCCGCCAGCGGCAGGCCGCTGGAATCCGCGCCGAACCGGAAGCTGATTCTCGGCACGCTGCGCGACCGTCAAGAGCGCACAATCGACCAGTGCATGGCGGTGTACACCCGCGCGCCGCACAGCTACACCGGTGAGGACACCGTGGAATTCCATTGCCACGGCTCACCCGCCGTGCTCGCGGCAGGGCTTGAAGCACTCTACCGCGCCGGGGCGAGGCCCGCCGGGCGCGGCGAATTTACGAAGCGCGCATTTCTGAACGGGAAGCTGGGCCTGACCGAGGCAGAGGCCGTCATTGACCTCATCGAAGCCGACAGCGCCGACGCCGCCGCCAATGCCGCCGGGCAGGTGGGCGGCGTCCTGCAACGTGCGCTTGCCCCCATTTACGACAATCTGGTGAATCTTTGCAGCCATTTCCACGCTGTGCTGGACTACCCGGACGAGGACATCGCGGATTTTGGGCTGGACGCTTACGCTGACGCACTACACGGCGATGAAGCAGCGCTTGCCACAATTTCCGCAAGCTATGGGCAGGGTCGCATCCTGCGGCAGGGCGTCGCCGCCGCGATCGTCGGGCGGCCAAATGTTGGAAAATCCAGCCTTTTGAACGCGATGGCCGGCTATGAGCGGGTGATTGTTACGGAAATCGCCGGAACAACGCGCGACACGGTGGAGGAGGCGATTACCTTTGGCCGCACGCGCCTAAGGCTGATCGACACCGCCGGGATTCGCGAGACCGGCGACACTGTGGAAGCAATCGGCGTCACACGCGCAAAGGCCGCGCTGGAAAGCGCGGATTTGATCCTGCTTGTATGCGACGCTTCGCAGCCCCTGACGGAGGAGGATCTCGCCGTGATGGCGCTGTGCACGGGCAGGGCAAACTGCATCGCTCTGCTGAATAAATGCGATCTCCCGCCCGCCGTGGACGCGGCGCAGCTCCCCTTCCCCGCCGCGCTTCCTATCAGCGCCAAAACTGGCGAGGGCTTGGAAAAGCTTGCCGAGATTGTGGATGCCCGATTCGCCGGGAGCCTGCCCTGCGACGGCTCTATCCTGACCAATGTGCGCCAGCTGGACGCCATCCGCCGTGCGCAGGCCTCCATTTCCCGCGCCATCACGGCGATGGAGGAATCCGTGACCCCCGACGCGGTGCTTACCGATCTCGAGGAGGCCATGTCCGCTATGGGTGAGCTGACGGGTGCGACCGTGCGGGAGGATATCACCGCAAGAATCTTTGAGCGATTTTGCGTAGGAAAGTGAAAATATGATTTATCTTGACAATTCCGCAACCACGCGCCCCTGCCCAGAGGCGGTGTCGGCGATGACCTCGGCCATGACCGAGCTTTGGGCAAATCCGAGCGCGCTATACCGCTTCGGAATGGAGGCCGCCGCACAGCTGCGGGCGGCGCGCGCGCAGGTCGCAGACGCGCTGGGCGCGGAGCAAAGCCGGGTATTCTTCACCTCCGGCGGGACGGAGGCGGATAACTGGGCAATTTGGGGCAGCGCCAAGAAGCTCGGCAAGCGGGGGCGGCACATCGTAACCACCGCCATCGAGCACCCCGCGATGCGCAGCACGCTGCACGAGCTGGAGGCGCAGGGCTTTTCCGTGACCGCCCTGATGCCGGACGAAACCGGCACCGTGACGCCCGAGCAGCTGCGCGGCGCGCTGCGCCCGGATACAATTTTCGTTTCCGTAATGCTCGTCAACAACGAGGTCGGCTCCGTGATGGATATCGCCAAAATGGCGCGGCTTGTGCACCGGCAATGTCCCGACGCGATTTTCCACACCGATGCCGTGCAGGGCTTTCTGAAAATTCCTTTTCAGGCGAAAACCCTTGGCGCAGACCTGATTTCCATCTCGTCGCACAAGGTTCATGGGCCAAAGGGCGTGGGCGCGCTGTACATCTCGCCACGGCTCAAATCCTTCCCCGCGCTGCTAACCGGCGGTGGGCAGGAGGGAAATTTCCGCAGCGGGACGGAGAATATGCCGGGCATTGTGGCCTTCGGCGCGGCCTGCGCTGCCGGGAAAGCAACCCTTGCAGTCGATCTCGCGCGTGAACGCGCGCTGCTGGACGGCTGCGTGCGCGCATTGGCCGAAATCCCTCATGTGCACGTCAATGGCAGCCATGCGGCGCCGCACATCCTAAGCCTTTCCATCCCCGGCGTTCCCACGCAAAATAGCCTGAACATTCTGCAGGACGCAGGCATCTGCGTTTCCGCAGGCTCGGCCTGTGCCAAAGGACACCGCAGCCATGTGCTCGAGGCGATGGGTCTGGCCGCCGACCGTATTGACGGCAGCTTCCGCGTTTCCATCAGCCGCGAAACGACGCCTCAGGAGCTGGACGCGCTCGTGCAGGCCATCCGGCAGGACATCGTTGGGCGGTTCTTCCTGTGAATATTTTACAATTTGTTGCCTATTTTTGCCAGAAAATATAGGCAAAACATACACTTGACGCTCAGTCAAAAATACGATATAATGCGTATAGATTCTAAACAAAGGCAACGAAGGGAAGAGTACGCCCGGTGTACCGGTCAGAGAGCCCCGCACGGTGGAAAGGGGTACGGGAGAACGAGCCGAACATGGTCCCGGAGCTGCGCGGGCGATAGGTAGTCCGCGACGGGTGCGCCCGTAAAAGCGCAGAGGTATGCTGGTACCTCATGAGGCGCATTTCGTGAGAAATGGGCGAATCAAGGTGGTAACACGGTTATTTTATGGCC
This sequence comes from Bacillota bacterium, assembly GCA_021200975.1. Lineage (GTDB taxonomy): Bacteria > Bacillota > Clostridia > Oscillospirales > Oscillospiraceae > Faecousia. Next base: position 5,850 of record JAJQFT010000028.1, read on the forward strand.
GTCCTTGTGCAAAACGCATGAGGACGGCTTTCTTTTTATCGGCTCTATGTCAATAGTTGGGGTAGGGAGAAAATAAGAAAAGATTCCTGTCG